>VBCK01000247.1 GCA_005882215.1 Betaproteobacteria bacterium
GGGCGGCCGCTTCGGTCACTCGGATACGCAGTGGCGCAGCGGGCGGCTGCGATTCGGCTGACGATGGGCCAACGCCGAACCGATCGACCGACTCCCCACCCCGGCCTCCACGTCGGTGACTATCGGCACGCGCCGCTCGCGGATCGAGAATTCTTCGAATGGCGCGTATGACCCGAGGATCGGTGTGCAGGCTGCGGGACATTCGTCACACGCCAGGTGCGGTCCGAGGCTTGCTCATAGTCTTGATCCGTTCCATTACGCCGCTCACTTGCGGTCCTTCAGCAATTCGCGCTTCATCGATCAGGCGGCACCTTTCTCACGGGTCGGCGCGCGCTCATCCTTCGGCCCGGCGTTTTCTCGATACAACTCCCAGCGGCGTCTGCGCGTCCAGAGCGCCTTTCGGCCGATGCCGAGCATCGATGCCAGCTCCATTTCGCTGTGCGAGTCCTGGTGAAGCAGGATGAACTCGCGGATGTACTCCTCAATAGGCAAAGGCCGATCCGGTTTGCCGGTCTCCAAGGGCACCTTCGTCAGCAAGGGCAGCATGTCTGACAGATCGCTGCACGTCAGGACATCCGAGTCCGCGAAAATGACTGCCCGTTCGATCAGGTTGTCCAGTTCACGGACGTTGCCCGGCCAGTCGTACTCGTGCAGAAATGAGCGCAGATCCTCCCCGATGCCCCGAATGCGCTTGCCCATCTTCTGGCAATGCTGTTCCAGGAAGTGCTGTGCGAGGACTTCGATGTCGTCTCCACGCTCGCGCAGCGGCGGCACCAGGATCGTGACCACGTTCAGGCGATAAAAGAGATCCGCTCGGAACGCCCCCTTTTCCGTTTCGACCTTCAGGTTGCGGTTGCTGGCCGCCAGGAAACGGGTGTCGATCAGGTAGCTGTGGCTCGATCCGACCGGGCGTACTTGCTTTTCCTGGATCACCCGCAGCAGCTTGACCTGCAGGTTGAGCGGCAATTCGGAGATTTCGTCGAGAAATAGCGTTCCGCTGCCCGCTTCCCGGATCAGCCCTTCGCTGGCGCTGACGGCGCCGGTGAACGCGCCCTTGACGTGCCCGAACAGCTCCGACTCGAGCAGGTCGGACGGGATCGCGCCGCAGTTGACCGCCATGAACGGGTTGTCGGCTCGATGGCCGGAAAAGTGGATCGCCTGCGCCACGAGCTCTTTGCCGGTCCCGCTTTCCCCCTGGATCAGGACGTTGGCGTCGGTCGCGGCGACCTTCTGAATCAGCGTCTGGACGCGCCTGATGCTTTCACTTTCCCCGATGATCCGCTTGTTGGCATAGACCTTCTTGAGGCTGCGCTTCAGGACCGCATTTTCCTTGCGCATGCGCCGCTCGTTGATCGCTCGCTCAATGGCGAAGGCGAAATCGTCGTTGCGGAACGGCTTGATGATGTAATCGGCCGCACCCCGGCGAAGCGCGTCGATGGCACTTTCAATGGAGGAGTACCCGGTCATCAGGATGACCGGGATGTCGCTGTCGAACTCCTTCACGCCGCCGATCACGTCCAGGCCGGTGATGTCGGGCAGCTTCAGGTCGGTGATGACGAGGTCGAACGCTTCCTTGTGCAGGTTCTCCAGTCCCGCCTTTCCGCTCGCCGAGAAGACGGCGCGGTAGCCGGCCGTCTCCAGGATGGACTCCACGCACTGGCCAACGCTCGCGTCGTCGTCGATCACCAGGACCCGCTCTTTCGGGGCCGGGCGAGGAGTCGATTTCGGACCGCAAACCGTCATGACCGCCTTCCGTGCAGCGGAAGCTGCACGCGAAAACACGCGCCCGCCCCCGTGTTGTTCTCGACGCAGATCCGGCCCCCGTGCTCATGGGCGATCTCGCTGCTGATCGATAGCCCCAGTCCCGTTCCATCGCCGACCGGCTTGGTCGTGAAGAACGGTTCGAAGATCTTCGGGAGCAGGGCCGGCGGAATGCCGGGACCGCTGTCGCAAATGAGCACTTCGATCTGCCCGGCCACCGGGCGATGCGTTTGCACCGACAGGCGCCCCTGTCCCTGCATGACCTGGATGGCGTTCAACAGGATGTTGTAGAAGATCTGCTGGATCTGCCCCTGGTTGCCGAATGCCACGGCATCCGGATCGGGTCGATGCTCGAGCTGTATCTGCCCGAAGTGGCGATCCTGGCGCAACACCGCCACGGCTTCATGGACGGCCTCGTCCACCCGGAACGGAATCCTCGGTTCGTCAGCGACCCGGGAAAAGCCGACCAGCCGTCGCGAGACATCGAGCATGCGCTTCACGTTCGCCGCGATGTTGGTCAGCCCCTTGCTCAGCGCGTCGGGCGAGATGTCCGATTTTGACTGAAGGATCTGGACCATCGAGTAGATCGCCGCCAGCGGATTGCTCAGCTCGTGGCTGACTCCGGCCACCATGAAGCCCAGCGAGGCCAGCCTCATCGTCTGGGCTTCGATGGTCTCGCGCTCCCGCTCGAGGGTCTGGTCCATGACCAGCAGGTACGCGCCCTCGAGCAGCCTGCGCAGGTGGATGTGCTCGTACACGGTCCCATCCGGGCCCTGGTGAACGAGGTCCACGTCTTGCGCCGTGAGCCACGGGATCTCGCCCTTGAGCGCCGAGTAGATCTCGGGAAAGCCTTGCGCCAGCGTTTGCGGCGATGGCATTTCGCCGGTGGCCGGCCGCGCTGACAGTTGCCCGCTTGCGTGGACGACCCACCCACCCTCGTCCACGATGATCGCAGGCCATGGCAAGGAATCCAGAAACGCAGGAAATTCCTCACCGGGGAAACGAGACCGGTTCATCCTCCCGTGGATCTGCCGCGGATTTGTTTCGATTGCGGACAACGGCCGTTTCCTTTTGCAATCAGGCTGGCCGCGGGCGACGCCGTCGAAAAAGTCCAAGCCCTCAAATCAAAACGTATATTTACTGCGGCATGAAACTTGCTGGATCTTGTGTGGTGAATCCCTGAGGATTTTTCCGCGCGACGCGTGCACGCTTACAAACAGGTGACCACCATGTCTGAGATATTAACCCCACGAGCAGCGACCGACGTGCTCTCACACACGGACTTCTTTTCGGTGCTCACGGACGAACAGCGAGCCAGCGTGTCGCGGATCTGTGGACGGCAGGATTTTCCGG
>VBCK01000254.1 GCA_005882215.1 Betaproteobacteria bacterium
CCTGCGAGCTGGTCCGCGATCAGCGGCCCCGTCCACAGCCCGCGAACCTGCGCCAGATTGTTCGCTCCGTACGTACCCTCGATCTTCCCCGTTCCCCCTTCCTGGAAACTTGGCTCAAGGGTATGGATGACAATCGCGCCCCCGGTCACATTGCGCCCGAACAAGGTCCCTTGTGGGCCGCGCAGCACTTCGATGCTGCTCAGGTCATACAAATCCGGACTGTTGTCCCCAACACCGGTCGTTGGAACGTCGTCTATGAATGTGGTGACCGAGTCGTCCCAGCCGGCGCCGGGAGTATTGATCAGTGTTCCGCGGATTGAAATGTAGGTCTCGCCCTTGATAACCTGCACAAACGTGACGCCCGGCGCCCGCAGCGCGACGTCGTCCAAGCCTTGAATGTGGTCGCGCTCAATCGCCTCCGGTGTGAACGCAGAGACCGCGACAGGCGTGTCTCCCAGTTTGGTCTTCCGCTTCTGCGCCGTGACTACGACGACCGGAATGGCATCTTCGTCCGACTCGGAGGTCCCGGCATCGGTGTTCTTGGCACCCGAGGAGCGCCCCGTGTCGGCGTCAGCGCCTGCCGTTGTCGGCGCCGCGGCTGCGACCGGCTCCGCCGTTACCGTTTCGGAGGACAGGGCGGAGATGCCGGATGCGATGATTAACAACATGTGTTTGCTCAATCGACGCAGCCCATTGCTTAAATCTGAACCAACTGGGCCAATCGGATCGGCCCGAGGTCTCCAGCCCTTCATTGCTCCTCCTTATATTGATTCGAATAATCAATATTTGTCGTTTTTAGGTACTCGAGGGTGCATATGTACATCTTGTGAATCGCTGGGTCAATCTTGATTCGTCTGATCAATATTTGGAGCACTGCTGAGCCAACGTCGTGCGCGGCGTGCGCCCGCGCCCGATGATCGCGTTGAAGTGGTCTTGGCGCGCGACCGTCAGGACGCGGCGGTTGGCCGCTTGCGCGCGGTGCCGGTTGTGGTTTCGGTTTTAGCCCGGCAGTGGACCGGTGTAGTTGGCCCGCGGACGTATCAGCTCGTGGGCGTGATACTGCTCCATTGCGTGGGCAATCCAGCCGGCTATTCGGCCCAGGGAGGCGACAATCAGCTCCTGCCCCTTCAAACCCAGTCTCCGACCGACAAAGGTCGCCGGCAAAATGAAGTCCGGCCGGAGCCCTGCAATGTCCAGCGCGGTGTCGGTTGCACTCCGCAGACGCTTGAATTCGGCATCGTCACCCAAAGACGCCTCCAGGGCGCGCATCATCGCTTCAGCCCGCGGATCCCAATTCTTGTTCTTGGGCAGACTGAACCCGGGTAAGGACTCGCCATTGCGGAAACGCGTGACGATGGAATCACGAGGATCGGACGATCCGACAATTTCCTCGAGCAAGCGTGACGCAGCCCCTGCCCGGCCGGCTTGCAGCCGTTGACCTCCCGATACGATCAGGCCGGTCAGCACTGCGTAACACGGGGTATTGCCCGCATTCGCAACCGCACGCACGGCGAACGTGGTCGGATCGAATTCGTGATCCGCCGCAAGGATTAGCAGTCTCCGTACGACGTCCGCAACGCCTGGCGGAGCGCGAAGCGATGTCACGATGAATTCATGCAGCGGCGCAGAGCTCGGACCACTGGCTCCCACCATGATGGCGGCATACCAGCGCGTAAGGTCCGCTCCCGCGCGGGCGATACCTGCTTTGGACAGGTCATAAAGACGGGGATTGGCTCGCTCGATCATTGGGAGCAGGGCCATGGCTTGTTCAGCGACGGTCAGATCGCCCAGGCTTCGCTTCAGCTTGGCGTATGAGGGCGGGACCGCCGGTACCTGCTCGGTGAAAATTGCCCGAACATCCGCCTCCCATAGCAAGGACGCGACAGCCTCGAAGGATTCCGTTTCAGCCAGGCCGACTACGTTCCTGCCCCGGTAGTACAGGCCCTGCTCGGTCAGCAGAGTTATTTTTGTTTCATTGATCAATCCGAGCGCAACGTTGCTTTGCTCGCCCGCAGGTTGCTCGTCACTGAGTCGATCGATGTCCGCTTTCCAGTAGCGCCGGCGGCGCGATCCCTGCACACTGCGCGATCTGATCAGCTTGCGGCTGACGTACGCGTAAAGCGTAGGAACACTCACGCCGAGCGCGCCGGCGGCCTGCTTTGCGCTTATCCATAGGCGGTCGTCGTTCATCTCGATGATTGGATCTCCGATGGGGTCCGGGAGACCTTATCCACATATGTACAAACACAATCAATATTGACGACGGCGACTTGACGCCTTACCTTCCGCGCTTACGAGATGCTCTTCGTCCAAATATTGATGGTATTTGTCAATGTTATGGCAGCAGCGTCGTACTGGCAAGCAGGGTCGCGTCTGCGCGACTCTGGATCAGGACATCAATGAGCCATCAGACTGAAATGCAGCGCAGCCGAGCCGAGCAGGTCGCGGCAATTACGGCCCGTCTGAACCGCTTGCCTCCCTCTCGCACTATGTGGCGGCTCGTGATGCTTCTTTCTTTTTGCGGATTTTTCGAGATCTATGAA
>VBCK01000001.1 GCA_005882215.1 Betaproteobacteria bacterium
TAACCCTGCAGATCGGACTGGGTCAATTTGACGTCCCTTCGTGATCTAACAACCTGTAGGCCGGTGAACGGATTAAGCGCGTCCGTTCTTAACGAGCGGTTGGGGGCGTAACTCGAGCTGTCGGCAAACTGCACGGGGAGAGCGGCACTAGCTCGCTTTGCTCTCATCGATCAAGGAAATCGCCCAAATAGGCCAACGTCTCAACGTCTACACATAGGCCTCTTATATTTTCGGCATGACTTCCTATCCTGCAATCAATTTTCTTCGGCCACGTTTGCTCCTCGAAGCTAACAAACAGGTAATGACGCGTTAACGCCGCACTGAACTATCGGCGCCGTTAACTGTCCATTACCAAGTCGTTGCCTGGTTGTTTCGCAAAGACCAGCCGCGTTATCGACTCATTACTCGTTTGTGAACTTCAGCATGAAGAAGACTCGCACTACACGGCCTTTCACGCTGCCGCCTCGAAAGAGCGACCAGACTCTGCGAGGCTTCGTTCGCCAGCACTTGAAACTCGTCGAGGAGATCCTGAATGCAGGTGTGAGCTACGAATCGTTGGTGAAGGCCGTGCGCGCCGCCGGCTTCGGGGAACGTTCGGTCGTATCACTGCGAGTGGCTGTCTTCAAGGCGCGCAAGCGTGCACTTGAGTGCGCACGCGCGCTGCCAACTAAAGCCTCTACCTCCGTCTCGACACAAACGGCTCAACGCGTGCAACAATCTTCACTGGCACCGCTCAAGGATGACAGAGCTGCTCTGGCCAGACGATTGCGAGAGCTCGCACGTCCGCCGCGTAGCGGCGAACCGGATCCACTTGACTGAGGACTTTAAATGGCCAACGCCGAAGCAGGCGCCCCGTCGCTCTGCATCTTGCCCAGTACTTCGCTGATCAGGAGGTGCCGACCGCGGCTTTCGATTCGGATCCCGCGACCCAAACGCTATCGAACTGTCGCGCGCTCCGCCCGCGGTACTTCGACTTCATGGACGACGACGATCTGGACGTTACCCAGTTCGACGCGCTGTACACCTCGATCCTGGGCGCGTCCAAGGCCGCGATCGTGCTCGACACGGGATCGTCGCACTTCGTTCCGATGGTCAGCTACCTTTACGAGCCGCAACGCTGCATGGTGGTCGACGTTGCGGGTCGCCATCGAATCGATCTTCACGAATGCCCACAGCGCCGCATAGAGGGTCAGCACAAGGAGTACGAAACCTGCAAACGTGCGCAGGGCAAACCAGGCGAAGCGAAATACATCCAACACGGTTGCCTCCATCGTGGTCACGCCGCGCCCGGGCCGTCGGCCTACTGAACGGCTGCTCAGTTCGAATGCGGAACCATCCGTCGAACCGCCGCACCCCGCTTCACTCCACCGCCACCCTCTTCCGCTTTCCCCCCATTCTTCCCCCTGTTCACGGCACTCCGCCCCGCCGGCACGCACTCCCTTTTCCCTTCGCCGGTGGGGAACTGGATGACTGCCGCCTCCGTGACAGGAGTGCCGTCAGCCCGCACCACGGGGCGGCCTTCGAGAAAGTTGCCCCATGCGGCCATCAGCGCGCGGCGCTCCGCCAGGAAGTGCGATCGGTTGTACGCGCGGCGCACCGCGTTCTGCTCGCGGTGCGCAAGGGCGGCTTCAATGGCGTCGGGCTTGGCAATCCCGAGTTCGTTGGCCCAGGTCGAGAACGTGCTTCGAAAGCCATGCACCGTGACCGCCTTCACACCAAGCCGACGCAGCGTCATCAAGAGCGACATGTTGCTCATCGGCACCTCGGCGCTGCGCGGTGATGGGAACACGAAGGTCTCGCTCTGCCCCTCCTGACCGTCCAGAATCTCGAGCGCGCGCTCGTTCAGATACACAACGTGCCGCTCGCGACACTTCATCTTCGCCGCCGGTATGGTCCAGGTCCGTGCCTGCCAGTCGAACTCGGCCCACTGGGCCGTCAGCGCTTCGCTGGTGCGCGCCGCGGTCAGGATCGCGAACTGCAGGCATCGGGGCGAATTGCCCGCCGCTGCCCGCAGTGCCCTCGCGAACGCTGGCGCCTGCTGATAGGGCATCGACTCGAAATTGTCCCGCCTGCGACGGCCCGCCCGCTTGCGCAGCTCGCGGCGGATCGGCGTGGCCGGGTTGTCCGGGCGCAGCCCGTCGATCACCGCTGCATCGAAGACGGCCACCAGCCGCTGATAGATCCTGGAGCCCGTTTCGGGCACCTTGCGAAGGATCGGCACCAGGCCATCGAGCAGGTCGAGCGCGGTGATACGGTCGAGCGTTGCATTCAGCAGGGCAGCCGGCACGTGCTGCTCGATGCTGTTGATCCACTGCTGCCCGTGCTTGAGGGTTCTCAGCGGCTCGACGTGCTTTTCGTGATAAGCCTTTGCGTAGCTGCGCAGCGTGGTCGCGCCAGCAGCTGCCTGCCCGCGCTTCTTCGTCGCCGCGTCCCACTCGGCTTTGCGCTCGGCGCGTCTGGCATCGATCGGATCGATGCCGCGCTTCAGCTGATCGCGCGCCTCATCCGCCAGCTCGCGCGCACCGGTCAGGCTCGCACCCGCCGCTTCGATGCTGCCGCGGTCGGCCGCACCCAGGCCGAGCTCGCGACGCTTGCCGCTCGCGACTCTGTACCGCAAGACCCACGATGCGGTTCTGCCCTGTACCCGCAGGATCAGTCCTTCGCCGTCGTGGGTGTCGCCCTCGCGCGCGACCTGCACCTGCCGCGCGGACAACATGTGCTTCGGCACGTCGATTCCTTTCCCCCCGCTCTTCCCCCCAAAATCGTTGCGTCGGGGTGCATTTGCAGGGATGTCACTGGCACTGATCGGACTGTACGAACGTCCGATTTGTCCTGCAAGTTCAAGTGCTTATTGCACGCACTTGCAGTCAAGTGCAGTTACGGAAAGGCTGATGATGGCGGAGACGGACGGATTCGAACCGTCGATGCACGTTTTTGCGCGCATGCTCCCTTAGCAGGGGAGTGCCTTCGACCACTCGGCCACGTCTCCGGGGAATTCGGGCCGCGACGCTGGGCGCGGCCGCGGCAGTTTAGATCGCACGCACATACGGGTCAACGCGAACGCTTCACGCGATCGCCTGCTCCAGCCCGAACGCCTTGTGCAGCGCCCGGACCGCGAGCTCCATGTACTTGTCCTCGACCACGACCGAGATCTTGATCTCGCTGGTCGAGATCATCTGGATGTTGATGCCCTCTTCCGACAGCGTGCGGAAGGTCAGGCTGGCGATGCCGACGTGCGAGCGCATCCCGATGCCGACCACCGAGACCTTGCAGATCTTGGGGTCGCCCACCAGCGACTGCGCGCCCACGTGGCCCTTGACCTTGGCGCCGAGGACATCCATCGCCTTCGCGTATTCGTTGCGGTGAACCGTGAACGAGAAGTCGGTGGTGCCGTCCACGCTGGTGTTCTGGATGATCATGTCCACGTCGACGTTGGCCTCGGCGATCGGGCCAAGGATCTGGTAGGCGATGCCGGGCCGGTCCGGCACGCGCGTCAATGTGATCTTGGCCTCGTCGCGCGAAAAGGCGATACCGGAGATGATGGCCTGTTCCATTTTGGTGTCTTCCTCGTACGTAATCAGCGTGCCGGAGTTGGCCTCGACCGCGAGCGGCTGCTCTGCATCGCTCAGGCTGGACAGCACCCGCAGCCGCACCCGGTACTTGCCCGCAAACTCGACCGAGCGGATCTGCAACACTTTCGAACCGAGGCTTGCCAGCTCGAGCATCTCTTCGAAGGTGATCGTGTGCAGGCGCCGCGCCTCGGGAACGATTCGCGGGTCGGTCGTGTAGACGCCGTCCACATCCGTGTAAATCAGGCACTCGTCCGCCCGTAAGGCCGCCGCCAGCGCCACTGCCGAGGTATCCGAACCGCCGCGCCCCAGCGTGGTGATATTGCCCAGCCCGTCCTGACCCTGGAAGCCGGCCACCAGCACGATCGTGCCCGCGTCCAGGTCCGCTCGGATCCGCTTTTCCTCGATTTCGATGATGCGCGCCTTGTTGAACGCGCTGTCGGTCAGCACCCGGACCTGGTGACCGGTGTAGCTCTTGGCCTTCAAGCCGAGCTGCTTCAGCGCCATCGCGAGCAGCCCGATCGTCACCTGCTCACCGGTGGAGGCCACCACATCGAGCTCGCGCGGATCGGGCACCGGCTGGATGTCCTTGGCCAGCCCGATCAGCCGGTTGGTCTCGCCGCTCATTGCCGAGGACACGATCACCAGTTGATGGCCGGCGCGACTCCATTTGGCGACGCGCAGCGCGACGTTCTTGATGCGGTCGATCGAGCCGACCGACGTGCCGCCGTACTTCTGAACGATCAGGGCCATGGGGAAACTGCGATGCGGGATGTCGAATTATAGTTTGCCGCGCGCAAGCGGCCCGCGGTGCGGCCTCAGTCTCGCAGCAGCCGCGTTGCACCGACCCAGTCGATCCGGACCCGCTCCCCTTCGGCCACCAACATCCGGGTGTCGGGTCCGACGCCGGCCACGTAGATCAGCCGGCCCTCGCGCCATACCAGCGGCAGGGCCGATCGTTCGTACTCCGGAATGCGCGCTTCCTGGAAGATCTGCTTCAGCCGCTTGGACGGGCGCGTGGGGTGCGGCTTGAAGCGTTCCCCGCCGGTTCGAGGACGCAGCTCGAGCGGCTCCGCGCCGAGCCAGCGCGCGTCGAAGCCTTCGTCGCTGGTCCGGGTGAACACCAGGGTCCCGCCCCAGCTGGGCACCGCGAGCTCGGGCTCGCCCTGCCACTGCAGCGCGTGCAGCGCCGGCGCGTTGCGCCTGGGCGCGTTCAGGCAAAGCAGGCCCCGATGTCGGCGCAGCTCGTGCTCCCCGATCCGGATCAGCAAGCGCGCGTCGGCGCCCGCGTGAATGGCTTGTTGCAGCGCCTCGCGCAGGCGCGCTCTCGGTGGCGCCGGCAGGCCGGCTTGCGCCAGCCATTCACGCAACACCAGCATGCGCCTGGCCTCCGGAAGCTGCGCCAGCCGGTCGATCCGCAACATCGAAGCCGGTGCATCCCGCGTGCAGGCTCGCAGGTCCTCTCGGGCCACCGAGCGCAGCGCGTCGGCACCCTCGGCGATCAACTCGATCGAGCGCTCGGCCGCAGCGCGAAATCCCGAGCGCAGCCGCGCCAGCTCCGGCATCACGCGCAGCCGGATCGCACTGCGGTCGAAGCGCGGATCCGAATTGCCGGGGTCCTCGATGAACTCCAGTGTCTTTTGCTGGATGTACCGCTCGATCCGCTCGCGCGGTACGTGCAGCAAGGGGCGTAACAGCGCGATCGCAGCGCGGTCGGCAGCGGCGTCGAAGTCGCGCTGCTGAGCCATCGTCGACAGGCCGTCCAGTCCGGCACCGCGGATCCACTGCAACAGGAACGTCTCCAGGCGATCGTCCAGATGATGGGCGGTCAGCACGGCCGCCGCGCCCAGCTCACGCGCCGCCTCGGCCAGCGCCTGGTAGCGCACCTCACGCGCCGCCGCCTCCACGCCCAGGCCGCGCCGTTCGACCCGCACGCGCCGCACGGTCAGCTCGACGCTCAACGCCGTGCACTGGCGCTGGCAATGTTCCACCCACGAATCGGCGTCGGGGTGCAGCCCATGGTGCACGTGCACGGCGTGCGGCCGGCCAAAGCCCGGGGCACGCGCATCTCGCAGCGCGCAGGCAAGGCTCAGCAGGGCGCTGGAGTCGCGCCCGCCGCTGTAGGCGACTACCAGCGGCACATCGAGCCGGGCGCGGCCGCGCGCTGCGCGGGGCGCCGGAGCACTCTCGGAGAGTGCATCGTCGACCGCCGACTTGACCGCGGCCAACAGCGAGCGCTCCAGCGGGTCAGCTGTCGGCCGACGTTTCCTTGAACTTGCCATAGCCCATCAGGCGGGCGTGGCGAGAAGCTAGCAGGTCCTTGACCTTCACGCCCTGGAACTGGCGCAGGCTGTCGGCCAGCGCGCGCTTCAACAGCGCGGACATCTGCTTCGAGTCCCGATGCGCGCCGCCGACCGGCTCCGACACGATCCGGTCGATCAGGCCCAGAGCCTTCAGCCGGTGTGCCGTGAGCCCCAGCGCCTCTGCCGCTTCGGCCGCGCGCTCCGAGCTTCTCCACAGAATCGAGGCGCAGCCTTCGGGAGAAATCACCGAATAGGTCGCGTACTGCAGCATCAGCACCGTATCGCCAACCGCAATGGCCAACGCCCCGCCCGAGCCACCCTCGCCGATCACGGTCGCGATGATCGGCACCTTCAACCGCGCCATTTCGCACAGGTTGCGGCCAATCGCCTCGGACTGGCCGCGTTCCTCCGCATCGATGCCCGGGTAGGCGCCTGGGGTGTCGATGAAGGTCAGAACCGGCAATCCGAACTTCTCGGCCAAATGCATCAGCCGCAGTGCCTTGCGGTAGCCCTCGGGGCGCGGCATGCCGAAGTTGCGCAGCGCCCGTTCCTTCGTATCGCGCCCCTTCTGATGGCCGATCAGCATCACCGCCTGGCCGTTGAAGCGCGCCAGCCCCCCGACGATGGCCGGGTCGTCGGCGAACACGCGGTCGCCGTGCAGCTCGTGAAAGTCGGTGAAGATCTCGCCGATGTAGTCGAGCGTGTACGGCCGCTGCGGATGCCGTGCCAGCTGCGACACCTGCCAGGGCGTCAGCTTGGCGTAGATGTCCTTCAGCAGGGCCTGGCCCTTGGCCTGCAGCCGCGCGATTTCCTCGGAGATGTCCAGCGCCGAGTCGTCCTGCACAAAGCGCAGCTCCTCGATCTTGGCTTCCAGCTCCGCGATCGGCTGTTCGAAATCCAGAAACGTCGTTTTCATGGGTTCAGTAATCGACCGGTATCGGGTCCAGGCTGCGCCATAGATACCATGTGGCCACGCTCCGATACGGTACCCAGCGACTGGCCAAGTCGACCACTTGCTGGCGCCCCTCTCCCCTGAGCAGCGACGCCGGTTCATGTTCCGGCAGGTAGTGCCGCCCGACCGCCTTCACAAGTCCCAGGTCATCCAGCGGCAGTACATCGGGACGCTGCAGATTAAAGATCAAAAACATCTCCGCTGTCCAGCGCCCGATCCCCCGGATGTCCGTCAGTTGCTCGATCACCTGCTCATCGGACAGCCTGCGCAGGCGCGCCTGATCGATGCGCCTATCGGTGAAATGAGCCGCAAGATCGCGCAGGTATTCGACTTTACGCTCTGACAGACCGCAGGCGCGCAAGGTCGCTGCACGGCGGCGCAGCACCCGCTGGGGCGACACCTCGCCGCAGGCGCCGCGAACCCGGGTCCAGACCGCGGCGGCCGCCTTGACCGAGATCTGCTGGCCAACGATCGAGCGTGCCAGCGTCTGGAACGCGTCGCCGCGCGAACCGAGCGCGATCCGCGGGTGCCTGCGGATGATCGCCGCCAGCACCGGGTCGGCCGTGCTCAGGCGGCGCTTGGCCTGCGTCCAGAAGGGCGGGCGCATCGCAGTCGATCCCGCCCTCAACGCCGGCGCCATGTCGTGCCGCCCGGCCCGTCCTCCAGCACCACGCCCTGCTGCAACAGGTCCTGCCGGATCCGGTCGGCCTCGAGATAGTCCCGCCGCGCCTTGGCGGCTGTGCGCGCTTCGATCTGCCGGGCAATCATCGCGTCATCGAGCGCACCCGCCTGGGCGGCGGCCAGCCCACCCTTGAGAAATTCATCCGGCTCGCGCTGCAACAGCCCGAGCAGCCCGCCCAGCGCCCGCATCTGCGCCGCCAGCGCCTGGGTCGGACCGCGATTGAGCTCGGCCGCCATTTCAAACAGCACCGCGACGGCCTGCGCGGTGTTGAAGTCGTCGTCCATCGCCTCGGCGAAGCGGCGCGCGTGCGGTTCGTCCCAATCGACCGGCGCAGCGGGCGCCGGCGCCGCCCGCAGCGCGGTGTAGAGGCGCGTCAGCGAGGCGCGCGCCTCGTCGATCATCCGGGCTGAGAACGAGATCTGGCTGCGGTAGTGGGAGCGGGCCAGGAAGAAGCGCAGCACCTCGCCGTCGTATTGGCCCAGCGCTTGGCGAATCGTCAGGAAGTTGCCGAGCGACTTGGACATCTTGTCGTCGCCGACGCGCAATGCCCCGCAGTGCATCCAGACACGCGCGAACGGAATGCCGAATGCGCCTTCGCTCTGCGCGATCTCGTTTTCGTGGTGCGGGAAGATCAGATCGGGGCCCCCGCCGTGAATGTCGAAGGGCTGACCCAGCGTCTGCCGCGCCATCGCCGAGCACTCGATATGCCAGCCCGGGCGGCCCGGCCCCCAGGGTGACGGCCATTGCGGCTCCTCGGGCCGCGCATGCTTCCACAGCACGAAGTCGAGCGGATCGCGCTTCGAACCGAGCACGGCGACCCGCTCACCGGCACGCAGTTCGTCCAGGTTCCGGTGCGACAGCCGGCCGTATTCGGGAAAGTTGCGAACCGCGAAATTGACATCACCATCGTCCGCCAGGTAAGCGAGCCCCTTGGCCTGCAGCCGCTCGATCAGTTCGAGCATCGGAGGCACATATTCGGTTGCGCGCGGCTCAAGATCCGGCGTCTGCAGGCCGAGCGCGGCAAAATCCTCGCGCATGTACCCGATGAAGCGCTCGGTCAGGGCCGCGATCGGCTCGCCCCGCTCGGCCGCCCGCCGGATGATCTTGTCGTCGATGTCGGTGATGTTGCGCACGTAGGTCACACGCAGCCCATTGGCGCGCAGCCAACGCTGCACGACGTCGAACGCGACAAACAGGCGGCCGTGACCCAGGTGGGTGTAGTCGTACGTGGTCATCCCGCATACGTACATGCGCACATGACCCGGTTCGAGCGGTTCGAGCGGTTCGGTCCGTCCGGTCAGCGTATTGTGGATTCGAACTGCCATCCGGGACGGCGCAGGCGGGCCCGCCTGCGTTGTTAGAATCTGAGATGGAGTATATCAACGCCTCTCGATCGCCCGCCCTCACGCGCCCTTCGTTTTTCGAGATGTCCCCCGTAAGCCGCACCGCTGCGATCGTGCTGGTAGTGGCCGCCCTGGCCGCTCCGGGCCTGGCCCAGCAGCCGGCGCAATGGTCGCCTTGGTCGCAGGAGCTGATTCCCGCGCCCCGCTCGGAGGCGGCCGAAATCGCCGACCTGATGCAGGCGGGCAAGAGCGAGGAGGCGCTGAAGCGCGCCGACGCCTTTCTGGTTGACAAGCCACGCGATCTGCAGGTGCGATTTCTGCGGGCGGTGACGCTGATCGATCTGGGGCGGCGGCAGGAGGCTGACAACGCGCTGGTGCAGTTAACGCAGGACTTTCCGGAGTTGCCCGAACCGTACAACAACCTGGCCGTTCTGGCCGCTGCGCAGGGCAGCCTGGAACACGCCGAGCACCTGCTGCAGCAGGCAATTGCGGCCCAGCCCAACTACATAACGGCCCACGAGAACCTGGGCGATCTGTACGTCGCGATGGCGGCTGCGGCTTTCGAGCGCGCCTCCCAGCTCGATCCGGCCAACGGCGCGCTCAAATCCAAGCAGGCGCTGGCCAGAGACCTGATTTCCAAACTGAAAGTGACCCGATGAGCGATTCAATCCTTTCGAAGTGTCTGAACCTCATTGCACCGATCGCGCTGACTGTGGGCGCACATGCCTACGCGGCCGAGCCGGCCGCCCCCGCGCCAGCGGCACCCACGCGGGTGGCGCTGGAAACCAGCGAGGGACGGATCGTAGTCGAGCTGCGGGCCGACAAGGCGCCCAAGACGGTCGCCAACTTTCTGCAGTACGTGAACGACAGCTTTTACGATGGGACGATCTTTCACCGCGTGATCGCCGGCTTCATGATCCAGGGCGGGGGTTTTGATGCAGCCATGGTCGAAAAGCCGACGCGGCCGCCGATCCCGATCGAGAGCAACAACGGGCTGAAGAACGTACGCGGCGCTGTCGCGATGGCGCGTACTGGGGATCCGAACTCGGCCACGGCGCAGTTCTTCATCAATGTGGTCGATAATGCCCGGCTCGATTACCCGAGCTTCGACGGGCACGGCTACACGGTGTTCGGCAACGTGGTCGAGGGCATGCAGGTGGTCGACAAGATCCGCGCCGTACCGACCGGCCGGCGCGGCTCCTTCGAGAACGTGCCCGCGTCGCCGGTCGTGATCAAGACCGCGCGCGTCGCCAAGTAGATGGAGCCAACATGCCGACCGTACGCCTGAACACAACGATGGGCTCGATCATTCTGGAGTTGGACCGGCAACGCGCACCGCGTACGGTAGAGAATTTCCTGAACTACGCTCGCAGCGGCCATTACAACAACACGCTGTTTCACCGCGTCATCAACGGCTTCATGATCCAGGGCGGCGGCTTCGAGCCCGGGATGCGCCAGAAGCCTACCTCCAAGCCGATCGAGAACGAGGCGACCAACGGCCTGAAGAACGTCAAGTACACGATCGCGATGGCGCGCACTTCGGATCCGCATTCGGCCACCGCGCAGTTCTTCATCAACGTCGCCGACAACGCAGCAGCCGCGCACCGTGCAGCGTTTTGTGCGCCTGGTCGAAGAGCTCGGCTCCAAAGGCCGCGAGCTGGTGATCCTGGGCGACTTGTTCGAGTACTGGGCGGGCGACGAGGAGGCGGGCGAAGGCGTCGGCGCCGTCGTCAGCGGCGCGCTGCGGTCGCTCACCCAGGGCGGCACGTCCGTGTACGTGATGCACGGCAACCGCGATGTGCTGTTGGGGGACGGCTTCGCGCAAGCCACGGGTGCCGTATTCCTGGCCGATCCGTGCCGCACCGTACTCGCCGGCGTGGCCACGCTGCTGTCGCACGGCGATGCGTATTGCACGCTGGACACGTCCTATCAGGCGTTTCGGCGCTGGGCGCGCGATCCGTTCTGGCAACGCATGTTCCTCGGGCGCTC
>VBCK01000002.1 GCA_005882215.1 Betaproteobacteria bacterium
CAACTACACGCTGAACGACGTCATGTATCGGGTGCGCCGGATGCACGGCGACAACGTGATGACTCCGATGGGCTGGGACGCGTTCGGCCTTCCGGCCGAGAACGCGGCGATGGAAAAGGGCATCGCGCCGGCGCGCTGGACCCACGACAACATCGCCGAGATGAAGGCCCAGATGGAGCCGCTGGGCCTCGCGTTCGACTGGTCGCGGGAGCTGGCAACCTGCCAGCCGCAGTACTACCGCTGGAATCAATGGCTGTTCCTGAAGATGCTGGAGCAAGGGATCGCGTACCGCAAGACGCAGATCGTGAACTGGGATCCTGTGGATCAGACGGTACTGGCCAACGAACAGGTGATCGACGGCCGCGGCTGGCGCTCCGGAGCGCCGGTCGAGAAGCGCGAGATCCCCGGCTACTACCTGGCGATCACCCGCTACGCCGACGAGCTGCTGGAAGCGCTGGACCGGCTGGATGGCTGGCCGCCGCAGGTGCGACTGATGCAGGAAAACTGGATCGGGCGAAGCGTCGGGGTGAACTTCGGCTTCCCGTACCGGATCGACGGCGAAGCGCGGCTGCTGCGGGTGTTCACGACCCGGGCCGACACGGTCATGGGCGTGACCTTCGTCGCGCTCGCGGCCGAGCATCCGCTGGCGCTGCGGCTGGCCCGCGACGACCGGAAGCTGGCCGACTTCATCGAGGAATGCCGGCACGGCGGCGTGGCCGAGGCCGAACTGGCGACGATGGAAAAGCGCGGAGTTCCGACCGGCTTTGAGGTGGCGCACCCCTTGACCGGAGAGCCGGTTCCGGTCTGGATCGGCAACTACGTGCTGATGGGATACGGCGAAGGGGCGGTGATGGGCGTGCCGGCCCACGACGAGCGCGATTTCGAGTTCGCGCTGCGCTACGGCTTGCCGATCCGGCAGGTGATCGCTGTCCCGGGCGAGACCTTCTCCACCCGGCAGTGGCAGCCCTGGTACGCCGACAAGCAGCGCGGCCGATGCGTCAATTCGGGGCCCTACGACGGACTCGCCTACGAGGGCGCCGTGAAGGCGATCGCTTCCGATCTGCAGGCCCGCGGCCTCGGCGCCGAGCAGGTGCAGTACCGGCTGCGCGACTGGGGCATATCGCGCCAGCGCTACTGGGGCACGCCGATCCCGATCATCCATTGCGACGCCTGTGGCCCGGTGCCGGTCCCGGAGGCCGACCTGCCGGTCGTGCTGCCCGAAGACCTGGTGCCCGACGGCAGCGGCAATCCGCTCGCCCGCTGCGAGGCGTTCCTGAAGTGCAGCTGCCCCCGCTGCGGGGGCCCGGCGCGCCGCGAGACGGACACGATGGACACGTTCGTCGACTCGGCCTGGTACTTCATGCGGTACTGCTCGCCCGACGCGAGCGACGCGATGGTTGACGCGCGCAACGACTACTGGATGCCGATGGACCAGTACATCGGGGGCATCGAGCACGCGGTGCTGCACCTGCTGTACACGCGCTTCTGGACGCGCGTGATGCGCGACTTTGGCCTGGTCTCGTTCGATGAGCCCTTCGCGCGGCTGTTCACGCAGGGCATGCTGCTGAACGAGTGCTACTACCGCGACGAGCCCGGGGGCCGGCGCCGCTGGTTCTATCCCGCCGAAGTCGAGGTCCGGGTCGACGAGCGCGGCCGACCCATCGGCGCCATCGCGCGCGAGGACGGCCAGCCGGTGATGCTGGGCGGCATCGAGAAGATGTCCAAGAGCAAGAACAACGTGGTAGAGCCGCGCGAGATCATCGCCCGCTACGGAGCCGACACGGCGCGCGCGTTCGTGATGTTCGCCGGCCCCCCGGACCAGAGCGCCGCCTGGTCCGACTCGGGCGCCGAGGGAACCTCGCGCTTCCTGCGCCGGCTCTGGCAGTTCTGCTTCGAACGGCGGCAGCAGGTGCTCGGGGCCGGCGCGCTGGATCCGTCGCAGCTGGACGCTGCGCAGCGGTCGCTGCGGCACCAGGTGCACGTGCTGCTGAAGCAGGCCGACTTCGATTACGAGCGCATCCAGTACAACACCGTGGTATCGGCTGTGATGAAGATGCTGAACGCACTGGCCGACGCGGGCAGCGCGAACTCGCCGCGGTCCGGCGCGCTGCTGCGCGAGAGCCTTAGTATCCTGCTGCGGGTGCTGTATCCGATCGCCCCGCACATCACCCACGCGCTGTGGGGCGAGCTCGGTTTTGGCCACGAGTTGGGCGAGTTGCTCGATGCGCCCTGGCCGAAGCCTGATCCGGGCGCGCTTCAAGTCGACGTGATCGAGTGGGTGGTCCAGGTCAACGGCAAGCTCCGGGGATCGATCCGGATCCCGGCGGGAGCCGATCGCCCGGCCATCGAGTCCGCCGTGCTGGAGGACTCCACGATTCCGCACCGGAACCGACACGCGCACCGTGGAGGAGCCAGGCGAGGCCAGCGCCGTGCTCGAAATTCTCGGGGAGGCGCGCGACCGGGAGATCCTGACCTTGAACGCGCAGGGCCGCGCGGTTGAATACAAACTGATCTACCGGCTGCGCTTCCGGCTGCACGACGGCAAGGGCCGGGAATACATTGCACCGACCGAGATGCGCGCGCAGCGCGACATCTCGATCAACGACTCCCAGGTTCTGGCCAAGCAGTCCGAGGAGTCGCTGCTGTACCGGGACATGCAGACGGACCTGGTGCAGCAGCTGCTGCGCCGCATCGCGGCGGTCAGGCCCCGTGCAGATCAAGGCTGAACAGCTGCGGATGCACCTGGCCAAGGGGCGCCTCGCGCGCCTGTATGTGGTCGCCGGCGACGAGGCGCTGCTGGCGATCGAGGCGCAGGACGCGATCCGCGCGGCCGCACGCAGTGCGGGCTTTGCCGAGCGCACCGTGCTGCACGCGGACGCCCGCTTCGACTGGTCGCTGCTGGAGCAGGCGGCGCGCTCCGGATCCCTTTTCTGCGACCGGCGGATGATCGATGTGCGACTGCCGTCCGGAAAGCCCGGCAAAGATGGCGCCGAGGCGCTGGCGCGCCACGCCGGCAGCGCTGCGGAAGATACGCTGACGCTGCTGGGCCTGCCCAGACTCGAACGAGCCGCGCGCGAGTCCGGCTGGGCCCGGGCGCTGGAGGCCGCCGGCGTCTGGGTCGACGTGCCGGCGATCGACCGGACCATGCTGCCCGACTGGATCGGCGCCCGGCTGGAGCGGCAGCGCCAGAGCGCCCCCGGCGAGGCGCTGAAGTTCCTGGCCGACCGGGTCGAAGGAAACCTGCTGGCGGCACACCAGGAGATTTCCAAGCTCGCGCTGCTTTTTCCGCCAAGCGCTCTGACGTTCGAGCAGGTCCGGGACTGCGTGCTGAACGTCGCGCGCTACGACGTTTTCGCGCTGCCGCTGGCGGTGCTGGAGGGCGACCGCACCCGGATCGGCCGCACGATCGAGGGACTGCGTGCAGAGGGCGAAGCGCTGCCGCTCGCGCTGTGGGTGGTGAGCGATGAGCTTCGCACGCTGCTTCGACTGAAGCACGAAACGGGCGCGGGTCGGCCATTCGCGTCGAGCGCGCGCGAGCTGCGCGTGTGGGGAGCCCGTTTGGCTGCCACCGAGCGGGCGCTGGCTCGCCTGTCGGAGTCCGAGCTGGCGACGCTGCTGGCCCGCTGCGCACAACTGGACCGGATCGCCAAGGGGCTGCCCGGCCCCCGATGCGACAGCGATCCATGGCTAGAATTGACCGATATCGCACTATCGGCCGCGATCCGATGACGCTCATCATGGCCACACCCTCCGAGCAGGACGTACGGGAGTACGTGCTGTCGGTCGTGCGCGCCGCGCGTGACGCCTCCAGCGTCGTCGCACGCGCCGACACGGCCGTCAAGGATCGTGTGCTGCGCAGCCTGGCACAGGCGATCCGGAGCCGCAGCGCCGAAGTGGCCGCAGCCAACGGACGCGATCTGGCCAAGGCCCGCGCAGCGGGCATGGAGCCGGCGCTGCTGGACCGGCTGGCGCTCGACGCCGAGACGATCGATCAGATGGCGCGCGGCGTGGAGGACGTCGCGCGGCTGCCCGATCCGGTCGGAACGGTCAGCGAGATGCGCCCGATGCCTTCCGGAATCCGGGTGGGCCGGATGCGGGTTCCGCTGGGCGTGATCGCGATCATTTACGAAAGCCGGCCCAACGTAACGATCGACGCCGCAGCACTGTGCATCAAGAGCGGCAACGCGACCGTGCTGCGCGGAGGCTCGGAGGCGATCGAATCGAACCGGCTGCTGGCCTCGCTGTGCGCAGACGCGCTGCAGCGGCAGGGACTGCCCCGCTCCGCCGTGCAGCTGATCGAGAGCACCGACCGCGCTGCGGTCGGACATCTGATCACACTGCCCGAGTACGTCGACATCGTGGTGCCGCGCGGCGGCCGCGGGCTGATCGAGCGGCTGATGCGCGAGAGCCGCGTGCCGATGATCAAGCATTTGGACGGCGTCTGCCACGTGTATATCGATGAGGGCGCCGACCCGGCCAAAGCGATCCGGATCGCCGACAACGCGAAGACCCAACGCTACGGCACCTGCAACACGATGGAGACGCTGCTGGTCGCGCGCGCGATCGCTCCCGAGGTGCTGCCGCCTCTGGCCGCGCTGTACGCTGCCAAGCAGGTCGAGCTGCGCGTGTGTTCCGAGACGCGCCGGATCCTGACGGCGCGCGGCGTGTCCGGCCTCAAGGACGCGACCGAGGAAGACTGGCGCACCGAGTACCTGGCGCCGATCCTTTCGATCGCGACCGTGGCGGGCCTGGACGAGGCGATCGCGCACATCAATCGCCACGGCAGCCGCCACACCGATGCGATCGTCACCGAGAACTATGAGCGCGCGATGCGTTTTTTGCGCGAGGTCGATTCGGCCTCGGTGATGGTGAACGCCTCGACCCGCTTTGCCGACGGATTCGAGTACGGGTTGGGAGCGGAGATCGGCATTTCGAACGACAAGCTGCATGCGCGGGGGCCGGTCGGCCTGGAAGGACTGACGTCGCAGAAGTTCATCGTGCTGGGCAACGGCGAAGTTCGTACCTGATGAACTGCCGATGCATGGCCGACGCGTCCTGGTTCGCTTCGCGAAACCCCGCCACCGCCCCTCGTTCCCGATCCTGACCCATGCTATGGATCAAGGCGCTGCACATCGTGCTGGTGGTCAGCTGGTTCGGGGGCCTGTTCTACCTGCCGCGCATCTTCGTCAACCTGGCGATGGTGCCGCAGGCCGGCGCCGAACGTGACCGGCTGCTGCTGATGGGCGGCAAGCTGTATCGGTTCGTCACGCCGCTCGGGGTTCTGGCCATCCTGTTCGGACTCTGGCTGTGGCTGGGCGAAGGGATCGGCCGCGGCCAGGGATGGATGCACGCCAAGCTCGCGGTGGTGGCGGCGCTCATCGCCTATCACATCGCGTGCGGGCGCATCCTGGCCGCGTTCGAGCGCAACGCGATGCAGCGCTCGCATCGCTGGTTCAGATGGTTCAACGAGATTCCCGTGCTGCTGCTGGTGGCCGCGGTGGTACTGGTCGTCGTGAAACCGTTTTGAGCGCGCTTCACAGCCGCGGGGAAGTGAGTCCCGAACAGCCGAGGGGCTTTTTCGCGGTGTGCTCGCGCGGGCTGCAGGATCTGCTGGCGCTCGAGCTGCAGGCCTGCGGAGCCCGTTCGGTGACAGCGACGCCGGGGGGCGCCGGCTTCGACGGTACGCTGGCCATCGCTTACGCGGTGAATTTGCATTCACGCCTGGCCAGCCGGGTACTGTGGCGCGTCGCGGGCGGGTCGTACCGGGACGAGTCGGAGCTGTACGAGACGGCGCGCGCCGTGGCCTGGGAGGCGCACTTCAAGCCATCGCAGACGCTGCGCGTGGACGTGACCGCGACCCGCTCACCGCTGCGCAGCCTGCAGTTCGCCACGCTCAGGATCAAGGACGCGATTGCCGATCGGATGCGCGAGCGCTGCGGCGAGCGCCCGTCGGTGGACCGCGCCGCACCCGATGTGCAGGTGGTTGCGCATGTGGGGCCGCAGCGAGCCGATCTTTACCTGGACCTGTCGGGTGAGCCGCTGTTCAAGCGCGGATGGCGGCTCGAAAAGGGTGAGGCGCCGCTGAAGGAGAACCTTGCGGCCGGCCTGCTGGCGTGCTCCGGCTGGACGCGGGAGGTCGCCCTGCACGACCCGTTCTGCGGCAGCGGCACCATTGCGATCGAGGCCGCGTGCATAGCCACCCGGCGCGCCCCGGGACTGGCGCGCCACTTCGCCTTCGAAAGGCTGCTCGGGTTCGACGCGCGCGCGTGGCGCGACATCCTGGGGCGGGCGCGCGAGGCGGTGGACGAGCGCACCGGCTTCCACATCAGCGGCAGCGACATCTCCAGCCGCGTGATCCAGACCGCCCTGGCCAACGCCCAGCGCGCGGGTCTGGCCCGGTCGGTCAGCGACGGCCATCTGAGCTTCAGCGCGGCCGACGCCCGCACGGCACCGGCGCCCGCCTCGGCGGGACTCATCGTCACCAACCCGCCCTACGGCCAGCAAAGCGAACCGAAGTCGGCCACCGTCGCGCGCCTGATGTCGGGCTTCGGAGACCGGCTGAAGCAGGCTTATCCCGGCTGGGATGCCTGGCTGCTGTCGGGCGACCGCGACCTGCCGGCCCAGCTGAAATTGAAGGAGGCCCGAAGGACCGTGCTGTTCAACGGCCCGATCGAATGCCGCTTCTACCGCTTCGAGCTGGTCGCCGGCTCGTACCGCCGGGTACGCGCCGACGCCGAGTCCTGACGGCCCTTCTCCCTAGGAGCCGGTCAGGCCGAGGTGCTCGATGCCGCGGTGTATCCCGGCCACTCCGCCGAACAGTTTCGAGTTCAGCTTGATCTGCAGCCGCAGGTCGTTGACCGAATCGGCGTTGCGCAGCGCGTCCTCGTAGGAAATCAGCTCGCGCTCGTGCAGGTCGAACAGCGCCTGGTCGAACGTGATCATGCCCTGCTCGCGCGAGCGCTTCATCACTTCGCGGATTTCCTGGATCTCGGACTTGAAGATCAGCTCCGAGATCAGCGGCGAGTTCAGCATCACCTCGACGGCGGGCACCCGCCCCTTGCGATCGCGGAACGCGATCAGGCGCTGCGAGATCATCGCGCGCAGGTTCAGCGACAGGTCCATCAGCAACTGCTGGCGCCGATCCTCGGGGAAGAAGTTGATGATCCGGTCCAGGGCCTGGTTCGTGCTGTTGGCGTGCAGCGTGCACATCACCAGATGCCCGGTCTCGGCGAACGCGATCGCGTGATCCATCGTCTCGCGCTCGCGCACCTCGCCGATCAGGATTACGTCCGGCGCCTGCCGCAGCGTATTTTTCAGGGCCACGCTCCAGCTCTCGCAGTCGACCCCGACCTCGCGCTGCGTGATCACGCAGTTCTTGTGCGGATGCACGTACTCGATCGGGTCCTCGATCGTGATGATGTGGCCCTGGCTGTTCTCGTTGCGATAGCCCACCATCGCCGCCAGCGTGGTGGACTTGCCCGATCCGGTCGCGCCCACCACCATCACGATCCCGCGTTTGGCCATCGCCAGATCGTTGATCAGCGTGGGCAGGTTCAGTTCCTCGGCGGTCGGAATGTGGTCCGCGATCACCCGCAGCACGATACCCACCTTGCCCTGCTGCACGAAGGCCGACACCCGGAACCGTCCGATCCCGGTCGGGCTGATCGCGAAATTGCACTCCTTGGTCGCTTCGAATTCCGACGCCTGCCGGTCGTTCATGATCGAGCGCACCAGCTCGGCCGTGTGCTGTTGCGTCAGCGGCTGGTTCGAAACCGGCAGCACCCGGCCGTCCACCTTGAAAGCGGGCGGAAAATCCGCGGTCAGGAACAGGTCGGAACCCTTCTTCGACAGCAGCAGCTTCAAAAGGTCGTGCACGAAGCGGGTTGCCTGGTCCCGTTCCATAGTGTCCTCCGTCGTTCCCGCGCGGGTGCATCAGCCCGCGAAATTGTCCGGCGTCTTGGCGTAGGTGCGCGCCTCGGACACCGCGATCACATTGCGCCGGACCAGTTCCAGCAGCGACTGGTCGAGCGTCTGCATCCCGTACTGGCTGCCGGTCTGGATCATCGAATACATCTGGGCCACCTTGTTCTCGCGGATCAGGTTGCGGATCGCCGGGGTGCCCACCATGATCTCGTGCACCGCGACCCGGCCGCTGCCGTCCTTCAGTTTCAGCAGCGCCTGCGAGATGACCGCCACCAGCGACTCCGACAGCATGGCCCGGACCATCTCCTTTTCGGCCCCCGGAAACACGTCCACTACGCGATCCATGGTCTTGGCGGCGGACGACGTGTGCAGGGTTCCGAACACCAGGTGGCCGGTCTCGGCGGCCGTCAGCGCCAGGCGGATCGTTTCCAGGTCGCGCAACTCGCCCACCAGCACCACGTCCGGGTCCTCGCGCAGCGCCGAGCGCAGCGCATTGCTGAACGACAGTGTGTGCGGACCGACCTCGCGCTGGTTGATCACGCACTTGCGCGGTTCGTGCACGAACTCGATCGGATCCTCGATCGTCAGGATATGGCCGTACAAGGTGTTGTTCACGTGATCGACCATGGCGGCGAGCGTGGTCGACTTGCCCGATCCGGTCGGCCCGGTCACCAGCACCAGACCGCGCGGTCGGGTGGAGAAATCCGCGAACACCCGGGGCGCCTGCAGCTCTTCCAGCGACAGCACCCGTGACGGAATGGTCCGCAGCACCGCCGCGGCGCCCCGGTCCTGGTTGAACGCGTTGACCCGGAAGCGCGCCAGGCCCGGCAGGTCGAACGAGAAGTCGCACTCCAGGTGCTCGTCGAACTGCTTGCGCTGGGAATCGTTCATGATGTCGTACACCATCGCGTGGACCTCGGTGTGGTCCAGCGGCGGCAGGTTGATCCGCCGCACGTCGCCGTGCACGCGGATCATCGGCGGCAGTCCGGACGAAAGATGCAGGTCCGATGCCTTGTTCTTGACTGAGAATGCGAGAAGTTCGGATATATCCATCGACGAGCCGTTCCGCTGAGGCGAAGGCAGGCAGGCGCGCACACCCCGGACCGCGCCCACGTTCGAATGCAACTTAGCCCAGCGCCGGGCCGGCTGATCGGAAGGATTATGGCCAGTTTGGACGCTACCACGCAAGCTCGGCTGCAGCGAGTGCGTGACCGGATCGAGCGCGCGGCCCGTGCTGCCGGCCGCGACCCGCAGACGATCGCGCTGGTGGCGGTCAGCAAGACCTTTGGGGCCGACCGCATCCGGCAGGCCGTGGCAGCCGGCCAGCGGCGGTTCGGCGAAAACTACGTGCAGGAGGCGCTCGCCAAGATCGCCGAGGTCGCGCGCACCGAACCCGTGCAGACTGCGGAATGGCATTTCATCGGTCCGATCCAGAGCAACAAGACGCGCGAGCTGGCCGAGCGCTTCGATTGGATCCAGTCGCTCGATCGGCTGAAAATCGCGCAGCGGCTGTGCCAGCAAGTGCCGGCCGGACGGCCGCCCCTGAACGTGCTGCTGCAGGTCAACATCAGCGGCGAGGCCAGCAAGCACGGCGTGGCGCCGCATCAGCTGTCCGAGCTGGCGAGCCAGGTCGTGGGGCTGGTGCGACTGCGGCTGCGCGGGCTGATGGCGATTCCCGAGCCGGGCGCCGATCCGGCACGCCAGCATGCCTCGTTTGCCAAAATGCGCGAGCTGCTCGGGCAATTGCGGCGCGAGCTGGGCGGCAGCGGTGTTGACCTGGACACGCTGTCGATGGGCATGTCGGACGACCTGGAGGCGGCGATCGCCGAAGGCTCGACGATGGTGCGGGTGGGCACCGCGATTTTTGGAGCGCGCAAACAATGAAGGTCGCATTCGTGGGCGGCGGCAACATGGCCACGGCGCTGATCGCCGGGCTGCTGCGGGACGGGGTGGATCCGGCGTCGGTCCGGGTGGTCGAGGTCGATCCCCAACGGTTGGCCGCCATGAAGCAGCAGTTCGGCGTGATCGGCTCGGCTGCGCCGGATGAGGGCCTGCGCGGGATGGACGCCACCGTGTTCGCGGTCAAGCCCCAGCAGATGCGAGCGGCGTGCGTGCAGTGCCGGCCGTGGTTATCCGGCGGCTTCGTACTGACGATCGCGGCCGGCATTCCGGCCGCTTCGGTCGCGGCCTGGACCGGCCAGCCCCAGGTGGTGCGGGCCATGCCCAACACGCCGGCACTGATCGGAGCCGGTATCACCGGAATGAGCGCCGGCGCCGACCTGGCGCCTTCGGCCAAGACCCTGGCCGAGCGGATCATGAGCGCGGCCGGCGAGGTGGTCTGGTTCGAGGACGAGGCCATGCTGGATGCGGTCACCGCCGTCTCGGGCAGCGGTCCGGCCTATGTGTTCTACTTCATCGAGGCCCTGCAGGCGGCCGGGCAGGCGATGGGCATGACGGCCGACCAGGCGCGCCGGCTCTCGATTGCGACCTTCCGGGGCGCCGCGCAATTGGCCCATCAGTCCGCCGACCCGGTCGACGTGTTGCGCGAACGCGTCACATCCAAGGGCGGCACGACCGCCGCAGCGCTGGAGAAAATGCGGGTGCTCGGAGTGCACGAGCGGTTTGTCCAGGCGGTTTTCGCTGCGCAGGAGCGCAGCCGGGAGCTGGCCGGCGCGTACGGCGAGGCCGATCGCTGAAAGTTCGGCGGATTTGTCCGCCAATTCCGGGGCGGCGGCTCTGGCGCGGCCTGCATACTCCGGACGCGGGGATCGCCTTGATCTGCCTGGGCGGTAGGTCATACGTTCGATCCGGTTAACCGCCACCAAGACCGTAAGCTGCTGGCATTTGGGGGGGCGATCCCGATCCATGAATCCATTCCCATTCAATATGGACGACCGAGTGACCGCTGCCGCGGTCGCGGCCACGGGCACGATCATCGGCGCGCTGATTCAGCTGCGCGCGGCCTGGCGCAGGCAAGTCGCGGAGCGTGCACGCGGCGCACCGGTGACGAAAAAATCGCGCCGCGGCCCGGTCACGGCCGTGTTCCTGCTGCTGATCGCCGCCGCGGTAGCCGGGTTCGCGCTGTCCCAGTACCTCGTGGGCCGCTCGGACCGCGACTCGGCGACCGTGCGAAGCGAGATGCAGACACAACTCGCACAGATCAGCGCGGCGGCCCAGCGTCTGGAGCGGGCGACCCAGATCAATCCGGGTTCGACCACGCATGCGGATGACGATCGCCATGGCGCCGACCCCGTCACGGCCACTGCGACGCTTGGGCCATGCCACGCACGTGCCGCCGCCGCCGATGGCGCTCCTGCGTGCTCCGAGCAGGAGGCGCTGCGGGTGACGCTGTGCGTGAGCGTGCCCTCATCGGCAGTCGTGACCGACCTGGGCCTGTACGCCCGCCCCGAGGACTCCGCGCGTTCCTGGACCGACAGTCGAGCCGCTGCCGGCCAGGATGTGGGACGGGCTCGCTTCGCGGACAAACCTTTCGAGCGGGCCGAATCGGACCAGACCAAGCAGGTCTGTACCGGCTTCTCCGCCTGGGACGGCGAACACGCCACCAGCGCACGCCTGGTCGTCAAATACGCTACCTCCCCCTCCCCTGCCGCGCACGAGGCCTCGCAAGTGGTCGTCGCGCCGGTTTCCGACCGCGGGCCGTAGGCCAGCGCCGACACCCTCCCTCTCGATCAAGACGCGCGAATGCGCGCCCAAGGGCCGTCTTATCCGCGGATGCGGCTGCCTGAGGTGACCTTAACGTCCGACGATCGCCCGTCGTTTTGTCGCCGTCGGCCATGTCGAGGGCGCGCGACGCGACGGCGCCATGGTGATCGACGTTCAACAGGGGAAACGAAAGCGTGCGCTCGGCAGCGAGGACACAGCGATGAATATCCGACTCGGATGGGGCCACAAGATCACGGCCCAGTTCGCGTTCGTGATATTGCCGCTGGCGACCCTGCTGACAGTCCAGGCGTGGATGGATAGCCGCCGGTCCGGCCTGCTCGCGGTCACCTTTCCGCTGCACCTGCAGGTCAACGTGGCGAGCAAGACGTACAAGCAGTTCGTCGACGGCGTGACCGATGCGGTCGACAGCGGCAAGCTGTCGGCCAAGGCCCTGGAGGCCTTGCACAAGTCGGCCGAGAGCGTGCACGAAATCGCGCAGCGCTCCGAAGCAGCGGATGCCGCCAAGCTGGACTCCGACCTGGCGCTGCTGTCGGGCAAGCTCGGAGCCGGCGCGACGCTGCAGGATCTGGTCCCGCTGCGTGCCGCGATCAACGGTGTGAGCGAAGGCGTGCAGCGGCTGGACGAACAGTATGAGGAAAAGACGCGCTCCACGATCGCGCAGGCCCAGAGCGAGGCGAGCAACCAGATCATCGCCGTCTTTGCGGCGGCCGCCCTGGCGCTGACGCTGGCCGTGTACTTCGTGCGGACGATGATCGCCCGCCTGACCCAGCCCCTGAACGACAGCATTCGCGTGGCCCAGGCGATCTCCGTCGGCGATCTATCGGCCGCGCGCCGGGTCGACGGCAAAGACGAGACCGCGCAGTTGCTCAATGCCCTGGCCGGGATGACCGAAGCGCTGCGCGACATCGTCGGCCAGGTCCGCGACAGCAGCGACGGCATCCACACCGCATCCTCCGATATCGCAACCGGCAATCTGGATCTGTCGGCGCGCACCGAAAATGCGGCAACCAGTCTGCAGCGCACCGCCTCCAGCGTCGAGCAGATCACCCGAACGGTCAAGCAAAGCGCCGGCAACGCGAGCCGGGCGAATCAGCTGGCCACGTCGGCGTCCGACGTCGCGACCAAGGGTGGCCAGGTGATCGGCCAGGTCGTGGAGACGATGGGGCAGATCGAATCCAGCTCGACCAAGATAAGCCACATCATTGGCGTCATCGACTCGATCGCATTCCAGACCAACATCCTCGCGCTCAACGCCGCCGTCGAAGCCGCGCGTGCCGGCGAGCAGGGACGCGGGTTCGCCGTGGTGGCCGGCGAGGTGCGGGCCCTGGCGCATCGCAGCGCCGACGCCGCGCGCGAGATCAAGAATCTGATCCAGGAGAGCGTGAACAAGGTCCGCTCCGGCTCCAGCCTGGTCGTCGATGCCGGTCAGACGATGCGAGAGATCGTGCAGCAGGTACGGCGGGTCTCCGAGCTCATTGCGGAGATCAACGCGGCATCGTCCTCGCAGGCGACTGAGATCGAGCAGCTCCAGGTCGCGATCGGCGAGCTGCAGCGGATGACGCAGCAAAACGCCGCGCTGGTCGAGCAGTCGGCTGCATCTTCCGAATCGATGAAACGGCTCGCGGTCTCACTGGCGCGCGCGGTCAGCCTGTTTCGTTTCGACGCCGGCCAGGCCCGCGACGCCGCGCCCGCGGCCTAGTCCTAGTCCCAGCCCCAGCCCGCTCGCGGACCGGCATCGGCCGGGCGTATCGCGG
The DNA here is from genome assembly GCA_005882215.1 of Betaproteobacteria bacterium. Classification (GTDB taxonomy): domain Bacteria; phylum Pseudomonadota; class Gammaproteobacteria; order Burkholderiales; family Burkholderiaceae_F; genus VBCK01. Next base: position 13,362 of record VBCK01000002.1, read on the forward strand.
GTCAAAATCCCCTTCGGATCAATCGCAATCGTCGAACCCGGCCAGACGGGCCGGGCCCGACCGGATTTGCATCAGACTCACTCTCCTCGGGCTCGCTCCGCCAGCGCGCGCACCAACGCGGCCCCGTTGAACGTCCCCAGCCCACTCGCCAGATCGTAGCCAGGCCCCGCCGTGTAGCCCTGGACGGTATACGTCTTGCCGTCCCCGTTGGTGAACGGACCCAACGTGTTGTTGCCCTGCGTAATGTCGATCAGGCTGCGGCTGTGCTCTTCACCGCGGCTGCGCTCTTCGTACAGTTCGTAGAGGGCACCGCCCAGGTGTCCCAATCGCTTGCCGGCCAGCTGGTCCGCCATCGCTACGATCCCCGCGAACAACGGAGAGGCCTCGCTGGTACCGCACACCAGGTGCCAGCCGATGCGGGTCGGCCGGAACGAATAGTAGAAGACGACAACACCGTCGCAGGACGCGCTCATGCTGATATCCGGGGTGCCCCTGGCCCCGAATACCACGTCCCTGACGGCATCCTGGAACTCCGGTCGCTCGAAAACCGCCGACACGCCACCACCGGCGGAACCGCCGAAGTCGTTCCACACGACGTCCGGCGCCAGCCGCCTGCCGGAATCGTCGAGCGTGAGCTGAGAGCCGCCCACCGAGGTCACGAGCGGATCGGACGAGGGCCAGGAATTCACGCGCATCGGGTAGATGTCGCTCAAGTTCAATTCCCAGTTGGTTGCGCCCAAGTCGCCGGATGCCGCCAGAACCGTCACATGGTGCTCCCTGGCGTTTTTGAATGCACTGCGCAACGCGAGGATCGACGCGGCGTCCGGGAATGTTTCCTCGGTGGCGCCGAAGCTCTGGCTGATGACGTCGCCGAGATCGTGGTCGATCACGTAGTTCTCGGCCGCGACGATTTCCGGGAAACCCTGCACGCCTTCGGTCTCCGAGACCGGCGTTTCGACCAGCAGGATCGCAGCTCCCGGGGCGATCGCATGCGCCCATTCCACATCCAGCGTCGTTTCCACGGCCCAGCCAACCATGTCGGAATTGGTGGGGTCGAACGCCGGGACCGGGCCGGCCGGCTGAATGATCGTCAGGCTCGGGGGATCGGGCAGACCGAACGCCTGGTCGAAGACCTGCAGATCATGGCCGATTGTCGGCGAGCCGAAGGCGTCGACGATGACAATGGTCTTGCCGCGGCCGTCGATGCCCGCGGCATGTAGCGGGCCCAGGTTGTAGGCCTTCTCGAACTGGGGCGGCTGGTAGCAGTGATAGTGGAAGTTCGCCAGGCAATAGGAAGTCGTCGGCGGGAACGAAAGGGCCGGTATCGCGTCAAGCTCGATGTGCAGGGGCCGCGGGGCCGCCGCGCTGTGTGCTGCCGGCTTGCCGGGCGATGTCTGCGCGCCGACCGGCATGCTGAACATCA
>VBCK01000003.1 GCA_005882215.1 Betaproteobacteria bacterium
AAGCAAAGCGGCCTTGAAGCGGTCCACGTGTCTCCCCGCATGGTGTATGTGGATGCAAGCAGACCCGACCTCGTGGAAGGGTTCACCCGCAAGACGTTCACGGCAATGATTGAGGGCATTCGCCAGCCTGCGTTGGAAGCCGGCATGACCGATCTTGAAGCCTTCGATGCAGGCATCCGAGATCTTCACAGAACGGCTGAGGCGGATGGCGTCTTCTGCTATACGTTCTTCAAGGGCGTGGGTCGGAAGATGCAACGCGCCTGAAGGCCGGAAACTATTCCGGAGCTGCAGTCGAGCCCTGAGCTTTCGGGGAGGGCGAGTCCTGCTGCTTGCGCAGGCTGACCGATACGGCAACGTCCCAGGCATTGTGAATGCCGATATACAGCAGGAGCATGGATATCGCCGCGACACCGTACAGACTTTGGTCTGTGCAGTGCCATATCAGAAACGCCATGCCGAGCAATGCGCTGTAGGCGAGCGTCGGCAAGATCGCATGCCAGAGCCAGTCTTCACGCACGGGAATGTAGCCGCTCAGGCGACGGCGCATGATTGCGCCAATAGTCAGACCGTAGACGAGACCTCCGACACCGGCAACGCCGAGGCCGAGACTCAAACTCATCAGGCTCTGGTGTGGAACGCTCAGGAAGGCCGCCATCGCCAGCACGGTCCCGAAATGTACGATCGTCGGTGTGACAAAGGCGTGCAGACCCCAGACCGTCGTGGTCACACTCGCATTTGCCAGTGCGATGACGACGAATGTCAGACCGGTGAGAGCTGCCGCCGACGAGCCGGTGATAACGTAGAAGTTGCCCCAATCCGCGAGCAGTGACACAGGCATCGCTCAACCCTCGTCTCAACCGGGTCAGATCAAAAACGGGCAGGGCGGTTCAGCCCTGCTTCTTGAGCCAGTCCATTCTGTGATAGTACGGTCATCCGCCGGTCGCCTTGAACTGGACGTGCCAGGCATTGGCGGCTTCCGCCAGCCGTGCAGGGGCCGAACGGATGAGCGGCACCGCCACCGCGCGCACCCGCGCACGGTCAGCTTCCTCGCGGACGTATTCGACCGGCGACTTTCCATCGACACGCGCCAGCAGCAGCGCCGGCAAAAGGCGTGCGGCGCGTGCCTCCAGCGCTGCACGCGACTCGAACGCCGCCCGTGCAAAGTACGCCGCCACAAAGGCGTCGAACGCGCGTCGCAGCGCCGCCGCCTCACGCGGCCGCGGCAGACACTTGAGCAGCAGATGATTCAGGCAAAAGGCGACGTCGAAGGCCGGATCGCCGTACCACGCGCATTCTGCATCGAGGATCACCGGTCCCTTCGGCCCCACAAGGATGTTCTTCGGGCTCACGTCGCCATGGACAAGAGCGATCCTCGTGGCGGCCGTGTGCTTCACCAGGGCTTCGAGCTCCGGCGCCAGCGCAGGGTGGTGCCGGGCGGTGGCCAGCAGATACGGCTCGAGTCTGATTGCGTGAAAGCTCGCCCCGGTGTCGAAGGCACGAGCGAGGTCGGCGCGGTGCGCGCTCGCCGCATGCAGGGCACCCACCGTATCGCCGACGGCCGCGGCGGTTGCGGGTTCGACCCGCCCCGCGAGCAGTTGCTGCTTCCACACAGGGTGATTGTGCGGCGGCAGGAATTCCATCGCCAACAGGCCGGCCCGCTCGTCGCACGCCAGCGGGGCCGGCACCGCGTGAGACACCACGCCGGCGGCAAAGCGCAACCAGGCCCACTCGTACGCGCTGCGCGACACCGGTGCCTGCCAATCGACTGCCACCTTCAACTGGGGCAGGGCTCTCTTGACGCACAAGCTGCGCCCGTCGCTCAGATCCACGCGCCAGATGTCGGACGAGATGCCGCCGGTCAGCGGCGTCCACTGCCGCCCGAGGTTCGCAGCGACGAAACCCGTGCTGGTGAGGAAGTCGTCGAGCTCGTTCACCGTGACTTGCGCCCGGTCAGAATCGCAACGCCGGCATACGGGGCCCCGCACGCCTCATCGATCCGCAGCAGCTGGTTGTACTTGGAAACCGTGCTCGAGGTGCGCAGCGACCCGATCTTGATCTGACCTGCGGCAGTGCCGACGGCCAGGTCGGCCACGAACGTGTCCTCGGTTTCGCCGGAACGCGCCGACACGATGGTCGTGTAACCCGCGGTGCGCGCCTGGGCGATCAGGTCGATCGTGCCCGTCAGCGTGCCGTTCTGGTTCGCTTTGACGAGCACGCCATTGGCCACGCTCTCGCGCAGACCACGCGCCAAGCGCTTCGGATGCGTCGTAAAAAGGTCATCGCCGACGAGCTGGACCGCGCCTCCGAGCCGACTCGTCAGTCGCCGCCACGCGTCCCAATCGTCCTCTCCGAGGCCGTCCTCGATAGATGCCACAGGGAAATCGCGCACCCAGCCGGCCATCATTTCTATCATTTCGTCGCCGTCCAGCACGCGGCCCTCGCGCGCGAGGCGATAGCGGCCGTCGGGCTGCTGCAGCGACGTGGCGGCGACGTCGATCGCGATCAGGACGTCTTCGCCGGGGCGCAGGCCGGCGCGCTCGATCGAGCGCAGCATCATCTGCAGGGCCGCCCGGCCGCTCTCGAGGCCCGGGCTCAGACCGCCTTCGTCGGCGAGCAGCGTCGGCAGGCCCCGATCCTGTGCCTCGTCGCTGGCGGCGGCGCGGACGCGGGCGATCGTGTGGACGGCGTCGGCGATCGACGCGGCGCGGGCCGGAATCGCCAGGAAGTCCTGCGCGTCCATCCCGCGCGAGGCATGCAGCCCGCCGCTCAAGATATTTACCATCGGCAGCGGCATTGCGGGCCCGTCGACACCCGCGAGTTCGCCAATGCGCTCGTACAGCGCCTGGTGACGCGACGCTGCAGCCGCTCGCGCGGTCGCGAGCGAGACCGCAAGCACCGCGTTCGCGCCCAGCCGGGACAGCCGCGGCGTCCCATCAAGGTCGATCAGCAGGGCGTCGATCTCGCGCTGCGCCAGTGCATCACGCGCCGAAAGAGCCTTCGCGATTTCGCCATTCACGTTGGCCACCGCTTGCAGTACGCCAAGACCCTCATACACGGCTGGATCGGCGTCGCGCAGTTCGTGTGCCTCCGCGCTGCCCGCGGAGGCGCCCGAGGGGACCGAGGCGCGGCCGACGTTGCCGTCGACGAGCTCGACGTCGGCTTCGACCGTCGGACGACCGCGCGAGTCGAGTATCTGGCGCGCTCGGACGCCGCGAACACGAGTGTTCATCGGTCCCTGCCTGCTATCGAAGACATCTTCTCGATCGTCCAGCGGAAATAAATCATACTTGGTGGGAATTCAGGTCCGCAGCGGAGGGAACACAGTGCGCGCAGCGTTCTATTGTCGGCAAGGCCCGGCGCGAGATGTGCTGCAGGTCGGTGAGCAGCCAACGCCGGAGCCGGGACCGGGTGAAGTACGAGTCAAACTGCGCACGTCCGGCGTCAACCCCTCGGATTGGAAAGTCCGCAGGGGCGGATTCGGCAGAGGTCTGTCCGCACCGCTGGTTATTCCCCACAGTGATGGCGCCGGCGTGATCGACGCCGTCGGCATCGACGTGCCCGACCGCGTCGGAGAGCGGGTGTGGGTCTGGAACGGGCAGTGGAAGCGGGCACACGGGACCGCGGCGGATTACATCGCCTTGCCGAGCGTCCAAGCCGTTCATCTGCCCGATAAGGTTGACTACGCGCAAGGCGCCTGTCTGGGCATTCCGGCGATGACCGCCTTGCAGGCAGTTCGTTCGGCGCAGCTTCAGCGGGGCTCGATCGTGCTCGTTGCGGGAGGCGCCGGCGCCGTTGGCCATTACGCCATCCAGCTGGCGAAGCTGCGCGGCGCGGTAGTCGTCACTACAGTCAGCGGCGACGCAAAGGCAGTGCATGCGAAGCGCGCTGGTGCGGACCACATCATCAACTACCGCACCGAAGACGTGGCGGAGCGCGTGAAGGCACTGACCGACGGGCGCGGGGTGAATAGCGTCATCGAAATGGACCTCAGCGGCAACGCCAGGTTCTATACGTCGATTCTGCAGCCGCACGCAACCGTCGTGATCTACGGCACGTCGGCGAGCGAGGCCGTGCTCCCCGGTCTGTGGTTGATGCAGAACTCGATTGCTTTGCGTTTGTTCCTCGTGTACGACCTTTCCGAGGCCGACCGCAGCGTTGTGGTCGCGCAGCTGACGGAGCTGCTGGAAGAGGGCCGACTGGCTCACACGATCGCGGTGCGCCTGCCGCTGCAGGACATCGCCCGAGCCCACGAGCTCGTCGAATCCGGCGAGGTCATCGGCAACGTCATCCTCGATATCACCTGACGAATTGCAAAAAACATATTAATATTCAATTAATTATGTTGTATATCTAGCGCATTGCGTTAAAAGTGCGCAGGGAGGGCTCCTCTATCAGGAGTTCACCGATGATCTCTCGACAGTGGCGAGGGCTCGCCAAACCAGACTGTTCACAGGCTTACGCGGATCACCTGTGCAGGGAAACCTTTCCGGCAATCAGCAAGCTGCCGGGCTTCCTCCGTGCCTCGATACTTCGGCGCACCCTGCCCGAAGGCGTCGAGTACCTGGTGGTAACGGAGTGGGCCAACCTGGAGGCGATACGGCAATTCGCGGGCGATAACGTAGAGCGCGCTGTCGTTCCAGCGGTTGTTCGCGAGATGATGCTTGAATACGATCAAGTCGTGCGCCATTACGAGATCATCGAGTAATGGCTTCGGGAGAACCCTTCCTAGGGGCACTTCCGAACTTATGAAGGAACGTCAGGCAGCGGGCCGAACGAGCCTCAGGCAGGTGATCTCGGAGGGAACGCCAAACCGCTTGGGCGGTCCCCAGTATCCGGTGCCACGACTCACGTATACCCAAAGGCCGCGCAGCCGATGCAGTCCGGAAACAAAGGGCTGCTGCAGGCGAACAAAGAAATTCCATGGCAAGAACTGCCCGCCATGGGTATGGCCGGACAGTTGCAGATCAAAGCCCGCATCGGCCGCCGCTGCCGCGCTGCGCGGCTGATGCGCCAGAAGCAACCTGAACGCCGCGTCGGACGGCGCATCCCGTAGCGCCGTCCGCGGGTCACTGCGGTGTGAGGCGATGAAATGGTGCCCGCTGACGTCGGTCACGCCGGCCACGATGAAAGGCTCGGAATTGTGTTGCAGCACGACGTGCTCGTTCAACAGCACGCGCACGTTCAGGCGCCGCAATTCGGCGATCCAGGACTCCGCCCCGGAGTAGTACTCATGGTTGCCCGTCACGAAGAACGTTCCATGGCGTGATGAAAGATGTGCAATGGGCGCCACATGCCGCGCGAGGTCGGCGACGCTTCCATCGACCAGATCGCCAGTCACCGCAACCAGGTCCGCGGCCAGGCCATTGACCGTCTCCACGATAGCGTCCAGGTACGGCCGCTTGATCGTTGCGCCGATATGAATGTCGCTGATTTGGACGATCGTCAAGCCTGACAGCGCCTCGGGCAGAGACGGGATTGGCACCTGCACGTGCACGACGGAAGGAGTGCGGCGCGCGTTCACGAAACCGAGGGCAGTGATCAGAACAGCAGCCAGCGGAACAATCACCGACGAAGCGGGAGCCAGGTCTTGCCAGAGCGGCAGCGCGGGCCAGATCAGGTGAGTGATCGCCACGAGTCCCAAGGAAAGGTCGCGTAGCAGCGTCAGCACGAAGAGCGAAGAAAAAAACCCGACCGCGAGCCAGCTGATCCAAACGATGCGCTCGCCAGTTCGCTGCGACCTCGCGCGCCGCGCCAGCAGGCCAAGCGGCATTGTCAAGGATGAAAAGGCCAGCAGCGTTGCAAGCAGGGCAAACGCCAGCGGCCGCTCCCAGAGGTAGGGGAGAAGGCGCCAGGCGACGTAAGCGTGAAGCAGGAGAGAGAATGTGGGAACGAGCGCACGCGCCAGGCTCGGCCGACGCCGCTTGGGCTGTCGTGCCGGCGCCGGCGCCCGGGTTGTGACGAAAGACGTGTCACCAGGCTGCGCTTGCATCACGAGACTTGCTCCCGAGATGGGGGCCGCGTTGCACATCCACCGAGCAGAACGACAGCGAAAACACCCGCCAACCGGCTGGCGCTGCCTTGGAAAGGACGTCTCATGGAGGGCCCCTATGAGCTTACGACCGCCGTTTTGCGGAGGAAACTTCTGTCCCCGAGCTGCTTCAAGATGAAGTCCGCCACGTCGGCACGCGAGATCGTGGCAAATCCATTCAGGGCCATTTTCTCGCCGACCCGATAAGACTCGGTTCTCGGGCCGTTCGTGAGCATCACCGGATAGACGATGGTCCAGTCGAGGTCGGAGCTGCGAAGTTGATCTTCGCTCGCCGCCTTGTCCTCGAACACCTGCTTCATCAGCAGGCGATACAACACCCGCATCAGGACGGGTGCATCGTTCACCGACTCGCCGACCCCGAAGGCCGAGGTGACGATCAGCCGCTTCACATAGGTGTTCTGCATGCCGAGCCGGATTGCCAGCAAGCAGCGCTGCATCAACCCGTCGGTGCGCAGCGATGTGCCGTTCCCGAGTGCGCTAATCACCGCGTCTTGTCCACGAATCGCGGCCGCCACTGTTTCACGGTCGCAGGTCGCGTCGCCCGCTACGGTGCGAAGGTTCTCGTGGGTCAGCGTGAGTCTTCTCGGATCCCTGACGAAGGCCGTCACGTTCGCGCCGGCCTCCAAACCCTGCCGCAGGATCTGCCGGCCGAGGGCTCCCGTCGCTCCGAAGACCAGAATCTTCTTACCGTGCATGACGCTCGCTCCTCAGATTGAATTGATCGGCTCCGAGGCCGAGGTGAGGTGGTAATGGGCTCCCGTCGGCTGGTTCGGCCGCTACGCGCTGCGTGCTCAGCGCGGACGACACGCTGGCGATCATCAGCGCAATCGACGGGGCGCGAAACTTATTCATTGGAACTCTCCTCCGGCACACCCACGAAGACCTGCGCGCCATCCACCAGTACCTGGAAGTGGACCGCGTTCTTGACGGCCTCCTCGAATATGAGAACCTTTGCGCCCGAGAGGGCCTGGCCAGTTCTGATGTCGAACCGTGCCCCATGCCGGGGGCATGCCACGACGGCGGAGGCAAGCGAGCCCTCGCACAGCAAGCCTCCAAGGTGCGTGCATCGATTGCCGATTGCGTAGTAGTCGCCACCGACATTGGCCAGCAGGATGTCCTGGCCTTCGACCTGGACGCACTTCATCTGGCCAGGTACCAGTTCCGACGTGTCTGCGATCCTGACAAATTCCATCCGACCGTCTCCCGATTTGCCGCCCTGTAGCGTGCGGGCCGATTGCCTGCGGTGCCGCGCGCTGATCGATTGGCGACATTGGAACGGCCGAACATCTCTGGGACGTGTGGGCGAGGTAAAGATTTGTGAGGCCGAAGGGCCCGACGCAGGGCAGGGCGCGAGTCGGTATGCCATTGATCGCACGCTGAATTGCGCTGCGAACGCCGGGCGCTTCACAAAACTTCACCGGACTCGCACAGTCCAGCAACCCGGAACGCCCACGCTGCGGTAGCCACTTGTACCGACGCCACCCTCGATTGGCCTCGATCCGGGCCGGGCGCGGATCGTTTAGAGTGCCTTCATGAATCAGCGACTTCTGGTGATCGAGGACGACACGCGCCTGGCCGGCATGATGAGCGGCTATCTGCGGCAGAACGGTTATGGCGTCGTGCATGCGCCGGACGCCGAACGCGGTCTGGCGGCGCTGCAGACGGATTCCTTTGACTTGCTGCTACTGGACCTGATGCTTCCAGACGCCGATGGCCTGGAGCTTTGCAGGCGCCTTCGAGCCGAAACCTCGGGCAGACCCCAGGTCCCGATCATCATGGTGACGGCAAAAGGCGATCCCACCGATCGCGTGGTCGGGCTGGAACTTGGGGCAGACGATTATGTTTCCAAGCCGTTTGAGCCGCGCGAACTGCTCGCCCGCATTCGAGCCGTCCTGCGACGCAGCGCTGGCGCGAGCGCGGGCGTCGAGGGCAGCGTGCTGCGCTTTGGCCGACTCGAGATCGATCAGGGCGCGCGACAGGTGCGCATCGATGGCGAAGTGCGGACCGTGACCGCCTACCAGTTCGACCTGCTGGCGACGATGGCCCGCAGCGCCGGCAGGGTGCTGTCCCGGGAGCAGTTGATGGACAGCGTCAGGGGAGAGCCGCTGGAGGCGTTTGACCGTTCGATCGACGTGCACATCGCCCGCATCCGGGCCGCGATCGAGGACGATCCGAAGCGGCCGCGCCGGGTCATCACGGTGCGGGGGGCCGGCTACGTGTTCGCCAAGGTTCAGGACGAGTGAGATCACAGACCCGGGCCCACTGGAAGAATCGAGACGTGAGCGGGTCGGCTTCCTCGGTTCAGCGCGAGCCCGGCGCTCGCGTAAAGAGCCCCACCGTCTTGCGGGCGCAAGAAGCAGCGCACCTGCGCGGGCGCGATCGACTGTACGCTCGGATTTATTTCGCGCTGCTGGCGGGGCTACTTCTGGTGGCTTGCATTTTCTGGGGCGTCTGGCGCTGGACGGCCACACAGCATGAACGGGCCGCGTTTGAGACCTACCCCGAGCTCGCCTCCCAGGTCATGCCGGCAGCGGCCGCGCCGGCGGACGTTCAGCAGCGCGCGCTGGAGACCTGGGGCCGGCGCATGGGGGTTCAGTTGACGCTGTACGCTCCGACCGGCGAGCTGGTCGCACACACCGGAGACGTGCTGCCAGCACCGGGCGTGGAGCGCACGCAAAGCGGCTGGCTCGATTTCGATGCGGGCATCGCTGCATTGAAGCTGGTCGATGGCCGGTGGCTGATAGGGCGCAGGGCCAGCTTCATTCCTCACCAGCCGCTGCGTGTTGCCGGCTTGCTTGCGTTGATTGCGCTCGCAGTGTCGATGGTCGCATATCCTGTCGTGCGCCGCTTGACACTGCGCCTCGAGAAGCTTCAGGTCAGCGTCGAGGCCCTGGGCGCGGGTGATCTCAAAGCCCGTGTCGACGCGAGCGGGTGCGACGAAGTCGCCCGTCTTGCGCAGAGCTTTAACCGCGCGGCCGCGCGCATCGAAGCTTTGGTTGCATCACAGAAGACCATGCTGGCCAACGCATCCCACGAGCTGCGGTCACCGCTGGCGCGCATTCGAATGGCGGTCGAACTGGCCGAACCCCAGGCAAACCCGGCCGTGCGCGAGGAACTGCGCAGGAACATCGTCGAGCTGGACCTGTTGATCGACGAAATCCTGCTGGCGAGCCGCCTCGAAGCCAACGCCCCGAATCTGAGTGACGATTTCGAGACAGTCGACCTCACCGCGCTCGCTGCGGAGGAGTGCGCCCGCGCAGGGGCGCAGTTTTCCGGGGCACAGGTTCACCTGCGCGGCGATTCCCGGCTGCTGCGCAGACTCGTGCGAAATCTGCTGGACAATGGCCGTCGACACGGTGGAAGCTCAGTCCTCGAGGTCGCATTGATCGTTCCACAAGCCAACACCGCCCAACTGGACGTGTGCGACCGCGGCTCGGGGATCCCGGCCGAACTGCGCGAGCGCGTCTTCGAGCCATTTTTTCGCGCTCCCGGGACCCGCGAAGGCGACGGCGGCGTCGGACTCGGGCTGACGCTCGTACGCAGTATCGCCGAGCGCCACAACGGCCAGGTCAAATGCCTGCCCCGGCCGGGTGGCGGCTCGTGCTTCAGCGTTACGTTGCCACTGTCCTAGCGCTGCCAACGCTTCGCCCCCGTTGCCCGGGGTGATCCTTCTAGAGCCGCTGATGTAAGGTGTGGAAAGCGGAGAAGGGCGATCCTCAACAAGGAGGGATGACAGTGGATCAGGATCGCCGAGACTTTCTACGGGACTGCGCCCGTCTGAGCGCCTTCGCGCTCACCAGCGCGGCACTTTGGGACATTGAGCCTGCTCTGGCACAAAGCGGCTCGGAACGCGCACTCGCCACAATGAGCATTGACGACCTTTCGCATCTTCTCGCCAGCGGGAAAATCACCAGCCGTCAACTTGTCGATCAGGCGCTCGCGGCAATCAAGGACACTCAGGGAGAAGGCTCGCGCACCTTCCTCCGGCCTCAACCCGCACTATGGCACCCCCAAAAACGCCTTTGACCGCGCCATCGGCCGCATCCCCGGTGGCTCATCATCGGGTGCCGCGATCTCGGTCACCGACGGGATGGCGGCCGGCGCAATCGGCAGCGACACCGGCGGATCGGTCCGCATTCCGGCCGCGCTGAACGGCCTGGTCGGTTTCAAGCCCACCGCCCGGCGCGTGCCGCTCGACGGAGTGATGCCGCTGTCGTTCACGCTCGATTCGGCGGGGCCGATTTCGAAAACGGT
>VBCK01000255.1 GCA_005882215.1 Betaproteobacteria bacterium
CCGCGCCCGAGAATCAGCCTCGGATGTTGTTTGTCGTGGGTGCAGCGCGCTCCGGCACGACCGCGCTGCAGACGGCACTGAACGCCAGCGACGATGTATTCCTGCTGGGCGAGGCGAACTTCTTTCGGGAAAACCTGAAACGCGGTTTCCGTGCACGATACAACGCGCGGCACCAGGTATTCGGCTTTCCGCCGAGCAAGCAGAACGATTGCCCGGCGGTGGCGCCCGAGAGCGGCACGTGGGTGGATACCGTGGCCGGTCTTCTTGCGCAGCATCGGCTGGTCGGCGAGACGATCGCCTTCGGTGCCTTCGAGCCCGACCAGTGGGTGTCGGAATTCCTGGCCTTTCAACGCCGCTATTTCCCGGCGGCCGCCTACATCCTTGCATTTCGCAACCCGCGAGACGCGATTCTGTCACCGACCGACACCTGGGGAGTTCAGGAGCTGACGCCTTGGGCCAAGTCTTACATCGAGGCAACGCGCGGTCTGATCCGGCTGCGCCGTGACTTTCCCAGAACCGTGCCGGTGTTCCTGGAGGCGATCGAGCCTGCCACGGTCCTGGCCATCGAGCGGTGCCTGGATTGCCCGATGCCGCAGTTTTCGGCACTGATGTTCAGCCGGGCGGAGTCGGCGCGAGACCCGGAGTCCATTCCGCCGGAGCTGCGCGAGGCGATGGCCGAGCTCGAGAGGCTGTATCCGCTTTTGCGCGCGGCGGTCGAATCGCTCGCCGGATCCGATTCGCGCGGTGCGCTGGACGCGATCGATGCCGAGCTGGCCGGGGTGCTACGCCGCCTGGATGCTAACCCGCTGATCCTCCGGGCGAACCTCGCGCTGGGCGCGACGCGGCCTGCCGCGGTGGCGACGCTGTCGCAGCTGTCGCACCCCGTCAGTCAGCGGCGCATGTTATTCGTCGTCGGCGGGGCGCACTCCGGCACGACCGAGCTGCAGACCGCACTGAACGCGAGCGACGACGTATTCCTGTTGGGCGAGGCGAACTTTTTTCGGGAAGGCCTGAGGCCGGGTTTTCGCGCCAGGTACTGGGAACGGCATCGCGCCCTCACTCATCCGCCGAGCAAGCAGACGGATTGCCCGGCGGTGGCCCCTGAGAGCGGCACCTGGGTCGAGACCGTGGCCGCTCTGCTGGCGCAGCACCGGCTGGTGGGCGAGAAGGTCGACTTCGGCGCTATCGAGGCCGGCCAGTGGGTGTCGGACTTTCTCGCGTTTCATCAGCGCCACTTTCGATCAGCGGCCTACATCCTCGCATTTCGCAACCCGCGCGATACGATTTTGTCGCCACCCGACACCTGGGGCGTTCAGCAACTGGCACCCTGGACCGAGTCCTACATTGCGGCCACGCGTGGTCTGATCCGGCTGCGCCGTGACTTTCCCAGAACCGTCCCGGTGTTCCTGGAGGCGATCGAGTCGGCCACCGTGCTGGCCATCGAACGGTGCCTGGAGTGCCCGATGCCGCGGCTTTCGGCATTGATGTTCAGCCGGGCGGAGCCGCCGCGGGACCGGGAGTCCATTCCGCCGGAGCTGCGCGAGGCGATGGCCGAGCTCGAGCGGCTGTATCCGCTCTTGCGCGCGGCGGTCGAATCGTTCGTCGGATCCGATTCCACCGGGGCGCTGGACGCGATCGATGCCGAGCTGGCCGAGGTGCAGCGCCGGCTGGATACGAACCAGTTGATCCGCCGGGCGAACCTCGCGCTGGGCGAGATGCGGTCTGCCACGGTCGCGACGCTGGCGCAACTGTCGGAGCCCGAGAATCAGCGTCGGATGTTGTTCGTGGTGGGTGCGGCGCGTTCCGGCACGACCGAGCTGCGGACCGCACTGAACGCGAGCGGCGACGTATTCCTGCTGGGCGAGGCGAACTTTTTCCGGGAAGACCTGAGGCCGGGATTCCGCGCCAGGTACAACGCGCGGCACCGTGCGTTCGGCTTTCCGCCGGGCAAGCAGAACGACTGTCCGGCGGTCGCGCCCGAAAGCGGCACCTGGGTCGAAACCGTGGCCGGTCTTCTGGCGCAGCACCGGCTGGTCGGGGAGAAGATCGCCTTCGGCGCTTCCGACCCCGGCCAATGGGTGTCGGAATTCCTGGTCTTTCAACGCCGCTATTTCCCCGCGGCCGCCTACATCCTCGCATTTCGCAACCCGCGCGACGCGATTCTGTCATCGGCCACGACCTGGGGCGTTCAGGAGCTGACGCCCTGGGCGAGGTCCTACATCGAGGCAACGCGCGGCCTGATCCGGCTGCGCCGTGACTTTCCCAGAACCGTCCCGGTGTTCCTGGAGACGATCGAGCCGGCCACGGTCCTGGCCATCGAGCGGTGCCTGGATTGCCCGATGCCGCAGTTTTCGGCGCTGATGTTCAGTCGGGCGGCGTCGCCGCCGGACCCTGGGCGCATTCCGGCCGAGTTGCGCGAGACGATGACCGA
>VBCK01000256.1 GCA_005882215.1 Betaproteobacteria bacterium
CCAATTCGTCGGTGGAGTAGGCCCAGGGAGTTGCACCCAGAGGCCTCTCGCAGAACCGTAGGTGACGCTCTCGCGTCATACGGCTCCGGTCATCCAGCCGCAGCACCGACGACACGCCAGTGGTAGAACAATCCCGGGCACTCGGACTTGATGCGCTGCAACCAATGAAGGCCACGGCGCTGGCGACGCGACAGGCGCTTGAACTTGCGTGCGGCCCATCGTTCGAGCTTGCGGTCGATGTATCGCGCAAGCTCAAGCATCGCCGTTCGATAAAACGCCCCGTAGTAGTTCCACCAACCGCGGATGATCGGATTGCATTGCTCGGCGAACTCGGCGAGGGTCGCCGGCGTTCGACGCGGGAGTTGCCACGCCCGCACGGTATGGCGCATCCGTTTGAGGGCGTTCGGACTGACGCCGGGAAGGAAGCTCGTGAAGAGCCTACCTTCCTTGTTCAGCGCCTGCCTCGGACGAAACATGAAGCCGAGGAACGTGAACGTCACGTGCGGATACGATTTCGTGCGATTGCTGTCCCGGCAGTAAACAACCCGCGATTTGTCCGGATGCATCGCCAGACCACAGGCCACCAGGCGCCCCGCGATGCAGTGCATGACGTCTTCCGCCTGCTCCCGAGTGCGGCAATGAACCACCGCATCATCGGCATAGCGGGCAAAGGGACACTGCGGCAATGTCTTGTGCATCCAGCGGTCGAAGGTGTAGTGCAGGAACAGATTCATCAGGAGTGGGCTGATCACACCGCCTTGAGGGGTACCACGATCCCTGGGCAATAGCGATCCATCCTCCGTTTCGAACGGCGCAACCAACCACCGCTCGATATACAAGAGGATCCAGTCCTCCTTGACGTGATGGCAAACCGCCTTCATAAGCAGCGCATGGTCGATCTGGTCGAATGCGGCCTTGATGTCAAACTCGACCACCCAGTCGAACTGCCAACACCGTTGTCGGGTGACGGCAATCGCCTGCTTCGCCGAACGACCCGGCCGGTAGCCATACGAGTCCGTATGGAACACCGGATCGAGGATCGGCTCGATGATCCGCTTGACGGTCGCTTGCGCGACGCGATCGGCCACGGTGGGCACGCCCAGCATTCTTGTGCCGCCCGTTGCCTTTGGAATCGCCACCTGTTTGACCGGAGGCGGGAAGTACGACCCCGAAGACATCCGATTCCACAGCTTGTAGAGATTCCGCGACAGATCCTGCTCGAACATCGCGATCGATTCATCGTCGATGCCTGCAGCACCCCGGTTGGCCTTGATATGCTGAAATGCCTCCCACACCGTGCGCTTTGCAATGCAGTACGGCTTCGTCGACTTCAAGTCACTCCTCCCTGCAAAGCAGGTTGGTGGCCCTGGTCGACAGGGTGACGCCGCCCCTTCGCTCCCCCTTCATTACGAAGGCTTCGTCGCTACTACGAGCGGCTCCGTCCCTTGCTCTGGCATCGGTATTCTTCCTCGTGGGTTTAACCACTTGTCATTTCCCTTAACATCCACAGCAAGGTTCTCACGTTCCATACCGGAGCCTGTTTCGAGCTCATGCCGCCTCTACACCGGCTGCCATTGGGTCCGTAGACAGGTAACGTCCCAATTCGTCCTGAGGCGACAGGATGGCCTCAGTTTCGACAGCACCTTACCAGTTAACGATGCATCGTCGGACGGTTTGCTTGCGCTCATCTTCT
Source organism: Betaproteobacteria bacterium (assembly GCA_005882215.1). Classification (GTDB taxonomy): domain Bacteria; phylum Pseudomonadota; class Gammaproteobacteria; order Burkholderiales; family Burkholderiaceae_F; genus VBCK01. Next base: position 1,694 of record VBCK01000256.1, read on the forward strand.
CGAAACGTACCTTCCGCCCTTGTCGGACGATTTTTCCTCGGTCGCTCACCACCACGCCTTTTGAACGCAGCGGCACCGAGCGGTTTGAAGCCTGCTCCTGCAAGCCGACTTCGGGAGGCCTGCTCCCATCTCCAGTACAGCACCCGGAATCACTTCCGGTTCGTGACACACTCCTGTCCACAGGTTTTCCACAGAGAGTCGGACGCCTCGCGCCACGACGTAACCGGCAGAGTGCAGATGCGTGCACACGCGTGCACGCTGCGCGCACCGGAGAATGCGGTCGGCTCAACTCCAATCGTCCCCGCCGCCCTCGATGGGGCTGCCGCCGCCGTCGTCCCATGACGAGTCAGTTCGCCCACCCGAAAAGGCGGGCATTCCAAGACCGGCCGAGAAGGAGTGCAATAGCGTGGGTACCAGCGGCGGTTCAGCGCGCAGTACCATGACGCCATCGACGATAAGACCGATACCGGAAGCCGGGCGCATCTGCAAGAGCCAGCGCCAGCCGAACCGTGGCCGAACGTGGAGAATAGTCGACGCATATTTCGCGAACGCTATGAGCTTGGCGTCGTCGGCGACAAGCTTCAAAAGGGTAACTTTGAAAATTCTTTCGAGCGAATTGATGGTGCTGGTAGCTCTTATCAGCGCCGGTGGTTCGCTTTTTGCGCAGCAATCGGATGATCGGCATGGCGGGTCCGAGCCGACTCGCTATGACACGCCGCGTTCGCCACGAGCGCACGACGTCCTTTATCGCGACGTCGCACCGATCCTCGAGTCGCGCTGCGTTGTGTGTCACGGTTGCTACGATGCGCCATGTCAGCTTAAGCTGACCGCCTGGGAGGGCATTGCCAGAGGAGCCAGCGCCGACCGGGTCTACGATGGCACGCGCCTGCACGCCGCGCCGCCGTCGCGCCTGTTTGAAGATGCTTTCAAGGCATCCTCCTGGCGCCGCAAGGGATTTCACCCGGTCCTGTGCGAGCGTGCAGGTCTGGACAATATAGGCGGAAGCGTTCTTGCTCAGATGCTGCTACTCAAGCAGCAGCACCCGCTGCCGGAAACCAAAGTCTTGCCGGAGACGCTCGACCTGTCCATCAACCGGGCCCAGCAGTGCACGACCATCGAAGCCTTTCCGGCATTCGCGCAGAAGTACCCGCTGTGGGGCATGCCCTTTGCGCTGCCGCAACTGGACGCGAAGGACAGGGATCTGCTGCTGCGCTGGATCGAGCAAGGGGCCTCGCGCGAGCCCGATCCGCCGATCGGACCCGAGCTGGAAAGACAGATTTCCCGCTGGGAAAGCTGGTTGAACGCCGATTCGC
>VBCK01000248.1 GCA_005882215.1 Betaproteobacteria bacterium
CGGTCAGTCTCCGCACAACTACATCGTGCGCTGCCGCATCGAGCGCGCCAAGACTTTGCTTGTGGAGGCCAAGTTGCCCATTTCAGACGTGGCTTTTGAAGTCGGATACAAGAGCCAAAGCCACTTCACGACCTGCTTCGGCAGGCTGGCCGGTGTCACGCCCGCTGCGTTCCGCGCGGGCAATTAGACGATCCCCAATTCGACAACTAAGGTCCTACATCGATCATGTCGCCCGTGGCGAACGTCAGAACGGCTCGGGCAGTCAACACGTCCGCACCGGCTTCGCTGACGGCCATCCGGGCTCGGGCGAGCGACGCGACCGAGGATTCAAGCTCGGTCAAGGTCGCGAGGCCATGCTGATAGGAAGATAGCGTCGAATCGAACGCGTCCTGGGCCGCCGACATCAGCGCTGCTGACGACTCACGGCGCTGCAGAGACACTCGCAGATCGTTGTAGGCCTTGACTACCTCGTGAACGACCTGATTCTTCGTTCCATCGAGTTGGGCCTTCGCCGCCTCCTCTTTGGAATGCGCTTCCTGCACGCCGCTGCGGCGGATCGTGCCGTCGTAGATCGGGACCTGGAACTTGAGGCCAACGCCGTACATAGGCTGAGTCACCGACGACCAGTCTCCACCGGCCGAGCGCAGCCGGCCGACGTTTTCGCCGACATTGGCGGTGAGCTCGATCTTAGGAAAGTATTCCGACTTGGCGTAGCGGATCGCGGCACCTGCGGCTTTGACTCTCGCCACCGCCGCGTTGACTTCGGGCCGCGTCGCGATCGCTTGATCGATCAGGTGGTCAAGATCCCCCTCGGATGCCCGCTGTGAGGATCCAACCGTCGGGATCGAAACGCAAAGGTACGTGTCGGGCCGCACTCCGGCGGTCTCGAGCAAGGCCATCCGTGCATCGTCGACGGCGGCGTCAGCCCCTTCCAGATTGAGCAGAGCTTCGGCCGTCGCGGCCCGCGCCTGAAGTGTGTCCGGCGCCGTTCCCAGGCCGCGCTCCTGCCGCGCCTGGGCGGACTCCTGCACCTGCTGAGCACTTTCCAGCGAAGCCTGGGCCGCGGCTTTGCGAGCGACCTGGGTCGCCAGACTGTAGAACTGCTGGGTCACCGAGATCGACACCTTGCGGTGGGTCGCGGTGAAGCCAAAGTTCGCGCCAGCGAGTGTCTGATCCGCTTCGTCGATCGCAGCACTGCGCCCACCGAAATCGTACAGAAGCCATTTGAAGGTCAGTGCCGGGATCAAGGCCTCGGCATCGGATTTGAAATATCCGCTTGGGATCAGACTCTTCGGCAACGGAAACGTCGAGCGCTCATAAAGGCCGGAGGCTTGCGCGGCCAGCATCGGACCGTACTTGCTGCGGGTGATGCCGAGGTTCAGCGCGGCTTCCTCGGCCTGGGTCCATGCGACGCGCGTGTCGGGATTGTTCTCCATCGCGATCCCGACCAGATCGGACAGCGTTTTCGGCGCTTCCGGGGCGAGTGCGCCGCTACGGCTGCCCCTTGTGACAACGGGCGACACTCCGCCGCAATACAGGCCACGGTCTCCGGCAGGGAGCGTAGCGCCTTGCCCTGGCGGCAAATCCGCAGGCGCGGATGCACAGCGCCCAGAAAAGGTGGCGACACCGAGCAGGCAGCCCGCGACCGTCCGGGCTATTGACAGAATGTGCGTTTTCATCGCGACTCAGTCTATCGAAGCGCGAAGCGCGAAGTGCATTGCGACGATCGCGATTCGCAATGCCGTCGAAAGACCGCACGGAATTGAAAGGCGGATCTCCAAGGAATGCGAGGATCACCGTCGGATGCCGTGAAACTACGCCGATGATCCGCCCAAGCTCCCCGATGCTCGCCGCCTTCCTGTGCGGCGGCTGCAGTTACGCGCCGAACGTGCCGATTTTCGGAGCGTTCTTCCCTGCGTGGATGCTTTGCGTGCTGATCGGAATCGGGGTCGCCCTGATTGTTCGCACCCTGAGCGTCGTTACGGGCCTGGCCCGCAGGGTCGCAATCCCCGCCGTGACCTATCTACTGCTCGCGATCCTGTTTGGTGCGGGCGGGTGGATCCTCTTCTTCCGTGGGTGACACGCATGGCCATGCCATCGAATGAAGGACTCAAGCGCCAGCCGCCGGCGCGCCACACGATCTGGCTGATCATCATTGCCGTGCTCGCCATCGGTGCGGCCGCCTATGCCATCGGGTTCACCGATACCCACCCGCGCACGAACGACGCTTTCGCGCAGGCCGATGCGATTGGCGTTGCATCGCAGGTGGGAGGCCGGATCATCGAGCTCAACGTCAAGGACAACGCCGCCGTGAAGAAGGGTGACGTGCTCTTCACGATCGATCCGCGACCCTATCGCTATGAAGCGGAGCGCCTGCAGGCGCAGCTGGTCACGTTGGAGCGCCAGATCGGATTGACGCAGCGGCAGGTGGATGCTCAGAGGTTTGCCGCCCTGGCCTCGGCCGCGACCGTCACCCGCGCGGAGCAGTCCGCGGCCCAGCGCGAGTCGACGCTGGCGCGCATGGAGCCATTGTTGAATGGGGAGTTCATCACCCGGGAGCAGGTCGACCAGGCGCGCACGGCACGCGACACGGCACAATCCGAGCTGAAGGCAACGCTTCTGGAACACAAGCGGGCGGTGAGCGCCGTCAGCGGCGTCGATGCGCTGGTCGCGCAGAAGAAAGAACTGGAGGCCGCGATCGCGAACGCCGAGTATCAGTTGGAGCAAACCGCCGTCCGCGCCCCGTTCGATGGTCTGGTGGTCGACCTGAACATCGCCGAGGGCGAATACGCATCCGTCGGAAGACCGCTTTTC
>VBCK01000136.1 GCA_005882215.1 Betaproteobacteria bacterium
CATCCAGGAGTAGTCGCCGAAGCGGGTCAGCGCGATCCCTCCGAGCCAGGCGCCGAAAAATCCTCCGATCTGGTGCGACAGCAGGGTCAGGCCGAACAGTGTCGCCAGGTGGCGCGTTCCGAATAGCTTCGCGACCAGGCCGGCCGTTGGCGGCACCGTGGACAGCCACGAGAATCCCAGCGCCGCGGCGAACAGGTAGAACGTCAGCGCCGTCTTGGGCGCCAGCAGATACACCGCGATCGACGCCGCCCGCGAGAAGTAGACCCAGAACAGCAGCCACTTCAATCGGTAGGTGGTGCCGAGCGCGCCCGCGGTCAGGCTGCCCGCGATGTTCGCCAGCCCGATGATGCCCAGAGAAATCGCGGCGACCCCTGAATTCAGGCCGCACAGGTTGACCTCGGTCGGAAGGTGCGTGACCAGGAACGCGATGTGAAATCCGCAGGTGAAGAATCCAGCGTGCAGACACCAGTAGCTGCGGTCGCGCGAAGCCGCTGCCAGCTGGGAGCGCAAGCCGCCGTGCGAAGACTCGCCCGCGGCCGCTGCTGCGGCGTGCGCTGAGCCCTGGCGCGGACTCAACAGCCGGGCGAGCGGCAGCGTGGAAAGGGCGATGACCCCCATCGCCAACAACGCGTTGACCCAGCCGAACAGCGCGATCAAAGCCTGATTCAACGGCGCGAACACGAACTGGCCGAAGCTGCCTCCCGCGTTGATGAATCCCGCCGCGAAGGCCCGGCGCTCGGGAGCCAGATTCCGTGCCGTCGCGCCGATCAGTATCGAGAAACTGCCGGCTCCGGCCCCCGCTGACATCAGCAGGCCGAGAGTAACCACCAGTCCGGCCTGCGAGCTCACGAACGGGGCGGCCGCGGTACCGGCGGCCAGCAACAGGCCGCCCGCGACAACCACCGGCACCGGACCGTGGCGATCGGCGAGCGCGCCGAACACGGGCTGCACGGCTCCCCAGACGAACTGTCCGATCGCAAGTGCCAGGCTGATTTTGGCGATGCCAAGACCGGTCGCGGTGTTCAGCGGCGAAAGGTACAGACCGATCGACTGCCGAACGCCAAAGGTAACCATCAGGATCGCCGCCGCGGCGCACATCAGCGGCCAGCCGGAACCGGCGGATTGTGGCGCCGTGGCAGGAGTTGCCTTGGTCGAACCCATCTCCTACTCTCCCATGTCCGGACTGCGCAGCTTCGCCAGGTAGCGATCGACCCGTCGATGCAAGCGGACCACCTCGGAATCACCCAGCGTCGCATTGACCGCGTCCTGGGCCACGCGCCAACGCGGCCTGGCCGCGGCCCACTTGGCACGTCCGGCCGGCGTCAGGCTCACTTCCCGACGGCGCGTGTTGGCGCGCGATTCCACGCGGATCCAGCCGGCCGCGGCCAGCGGGCGCAGGTTGCGCAGCAAGGTCGTGCGCTCCATGTCCATCGCTTCGGCGAGCAGCGAAAGCGTCGGGGCATGCAGACTCAACAGGTTGGACATCAGCGAGAATTGCGTGACGCGCAGTCCGCAAGGCGCCAGTGCGCGGTCGTACACAGCGGTGAGCCGGCGCGTGAGCCTGCGCAGCCGGCCGCAGGTGCAGGCCGGTACCTCGGGGCGTGCTCGGTGCTCGGAACGGGACGTGCGCGGCATGGCAGCGCAAGTTTAGTGTGTATATACACACACTGACAACGCGGCCGACGATTGCGCGCGCGGCGTACATTGAAAGACGCGGTCGAATCGATTGTCAGCGCGAAAGGAGCAGCGGATGAACACGGGGCAGCAGTTTTCATACGCGACCCACCTCGATGTCAAATTCCCGGCGCTGACCGTTGTCGACGTTCCGCAACTGGTCGAGGCATGCACCGATCGCTGGTACAACCAGACGCTGTGCCAGGTCAACGGCTCGGTCGCCCGTCTCGGCGTATTGCAGGGCGAATACCACTGGCATCAGCATCACGACGAAGACGAATTCTTTTTCGTCCTCGACGGCAAGTTCTTCGTCGACCTTCGCGACCGGTCGGTCGAGCTGTCGCGCTGGCAGGGATTCGTGGTTCCCAAGGGCGTCGTGCACCGCACGCGGGCGCCCGAGCGGGCCATTGTCCTGATGGTCGAGACCGCTGCGATCGTCCCGACCGGAGACTAGCGGCGCTCAAGGTAGCATTGCGCATGTCCAATCGGCTGTCCCGGGAAGCGTCCCCCTATCTGCAGCAGCACGCGGACAATCCGGTCGACTGGTATCCGTGGGGCGCGGAGGCGTTCGAGCGCGCTCGCCAGGGGAACCTGCCGATTCACCTGTCGGTCGGATATGCGGCCTGTCACTGGTGCCACGTAATGGCCCACGAGTCCTTCGAGGACCCGCGGACCGCGGGCCTGCTGAACGAGCGCTTTGTCAATATCAAGGTCGACCGGCAGGAGCGGCCCGACGTCGACGACGTCTACCAGAAAGTCGTGCAGATGATGGGGGAGTCCGGCGGATGGCCGCTGACGGTCTTCCTGACGCCGCAGCGGGAGCCGTTCTTCGGTGGGACCTACTTTCCGCCGCAGGACCGTTATGGACGACCCGGGTTCCCTAGCCTGATCGTGGCGCTGAGCGATGCCTGGAAGAGGCAGGATCAGGATCTGCTTTCGAACGTCGAGGCGTTCAAGTACGGTTTCGGCGAGCTGGACCGGCAGGCGTTCCAGGGCGAGGCCGTGCAATCCGAAGACCTGCCGCTGGTGGCGGCGCGGGCGCTGGCCGAACATACGGACCCGGTGTACGGCGGCCTGAAGGGCGCGCCCAAGTTTCCCAACCCGAGCTCCGTGGACCTGATGCTGCGCGCGCACGCGCGCACGCGCGAGGCGGCCCTGTTGACCGCGGTGCAGACCACACTGGACCGGATGGGCGCCGGCGGCATCTACGACCACCTGGGAGGCGGCTTTTCGCGCTACAGCGTCGACGAGCGCTGGGCGGTGCCGCATTTCGAGAAGATGCTGTACGACAACGGGCAGCTGGTGCGGCTGTACGCCGATGCCTACCGGCTGACCGGCAAGCCCTCATGGCGCCGGATCTTCGAGGGGACGATCGAGTACGTGCTGCGCGACCTGTCGCATCCGGAAGGCGGCTTTTTCGCCAGCGAGGACGCCGACAGCGAGGGCGAAGAGGGCCGCTTCTACGTTTGGACCCCGGCGCAAGTCAACCAGGCGCTAGGCCCGCGGGATGGCGCGTTCGCGTGCCGCGCGCTCGGGATCACCGAGCACGGGAATTTCGAGGGCGGCCGCTCGGTGCCCCACCGGGCCATCGAGCTGGACGCGGCCGACGAGGCTCGGCTCGACGCTTTGCGTGCGCGACTTTACGAGTCGTGTTTCGACGCCCGATATCTCGCGGGCGCGGGCGAGCTCGCCGACCGCATTCTCGAGAAATTCTGGGACGATGGGCTGTACTTCACGGCGGCCGACGCCGAAGCCCTGGTGCACCGTCCCCGCTCCCCATTCGACCACGCCTGGCCCTCCGGCACGTCGAGCACCGCGTTCGGGCTGTTCAGGTTGTACGAGCTGACCGGCAAGCTCACTTACCGCGAGCGTGCCGAGCGAGTGGCGCGCGACCTGCAAGCCGCGGCCGCTCGCAATGCGTTCGGCTTCTCGCACCTGCTGGCGGCGATGGATTTTGCGCAGCAGGGGCCCATGACAATCGTCTTCGCCGGCGAATCGCCCGATGTGCAGCCGCTCGTGCAGGCGATTCACCGCGCCTATGTGCCGGCGCGCGCGCTGGCGCTGGCGCAACACGTGCCGGCCGGGTTGGGCCGCACGCCGGTCAACGGACAGCCCGCGGCTTACGTATGCCGCAATCAGACCTGCCAGGCGCCCGTGACGACGGCGGAGGCGCTCAGAGAGATTGTCACCACGGCCGCGCCAGCCGCACAGCGGTCGGGTTGACGGCTGCCCGTCAGTGGGCTCCTGCAGGAGGCGGCGCATCCAGGCTGCCGCTCGCCTTCGGGTAGGTCACGATTCCCCACGGTTGGTCGAATCCGGTCAGCGTCGACACGGCCTGGCGCTTGGCCACGTCGATCACGGTCAGCGCATTGGATCGACCGCAGGCCACCAGAACTCTTTGCCCGTCGGGCGTAAAGCTGAAGTGCCAGCACCGTTTGCCCACTGGAATCGAGGCGATCGGTGCCAACGTACTGGCATCCAGAACCTGGATCTGCTCGGAGCGCGCGGCCGCGATCCACACGGTCGCGCCGCCTGGCGCGAACGCGACTCCGTAGGGACCCTTGCCGGTCGGAACCGCTTTGAGCACGGCATAGTGCGAGTCGAGCACCAGGACGTTGTCCGAGCTCTCCAGTGTCACCAGGAACCTCGAGCCGTCAGGCGAAGCCTTTACACCGCGCGGCCGCTTGCCGTACGGGGAGATGTCGATTTTCTTGATCGCACGCCCCGATTCGAGCTGGTAAACGACCACCGTGTCGTCGCCCTCGTTCGCAACGACCAGCTCGCGTCCGTCCGGCGAAAATTCCATGCCTTCGGTTTCCGGCGAAGCGGGCAGGCGGGCCGACACCTCGAATTTCGACAGATCGATCACCGCGATCTCGGCCGGCTCGGCGGCCTGCTCTTGCGTGGCCTTGCCGGACTTGCCGGCTGATTCGTCCTTACCCGGCGGCTTGCCCGAGGAACTGGGCTCGTAGGTGACGTAGGCAAAATGCCCGTTGGGACTGACACGGACGAATTCCGCGTTCTTGCCAACCGCGATCCGGTGGATCGTCTTTCCGGTCGCCGTGTCAACCACGCTGACATCCTCGTCGGCCTGGTTCGCAGTCACCAGCGTGCGGCCGTCGGGCGTGATACCTACGCCGCGCGGATCCTTGCCGACCGCAAGGGTCTGCCGCGTTTTCATCGTCGCCAGGTCGATCACGGTGACGCCGTCGCCCTGGTTGGTGACGTACGCGACGTTTTCAGGGGTCGCGGCCCACACTGGGCTGAGCGGCGCGGTCAACACAGTCAAAGCGCAAACGGCCAACCGCCGCCAAGAATTCATGGGTTGCTCCACAGGATCGAGCGGTTCACGTCGCGGATGTCGGTACGACCGCATAGAGCCATCGTCAGATCCAGCTCGTTGCGAATGATCTCCAGGCAGCGGCTGACCCCTGCTTCACCCAGGGCACCGAGTCCGTACAGAAACGCGCGGCCGATCAGCGTACCGCGCGCGCCCAGCGCAATCGCTTTCAGCACATCCTGTCCGGAACGGATGCCGCCGTCCATCCAGACCTCGATCCGCGAGCCAACCGCTTCGACGATCGGCGGTAGCGCACGGATCGCGCTCGGGGCGCCATCGAGCTGGCGGCCGCCGTGATTGGAGACGATCAGTGCGTCGGCGCCGCTGGCGACGGCGCGCGCGGCGTCTTCGGGGTCCATGATGCCCTTCAGGATCAACTTGCCACCCCAGCGGTTCCTTATCCAGGCCACGTCGTCCCAGCTCAATCGGGGGTCAAACTGTTGGGCGGTCCAGGCCGACAAGGAGCTCAGATCGTCGACCCCGGTCACGTGACCGACGATGTTGCCGAATTGGCGCCGCCGGGTCCCGAGCATGGCCAGGCACCAGCGCGGTTTGGTGGCAAGGTCGATCAGGTTTGCGAGCGTGGGCTTGGGCGGCGCGCTCAGCCCGTTCTTCAAGTCCTTGTGCCGCTGCGCCAGGATCTGCAGATCGAGCGTCAGCATCAGAGCCGAGCAGCGGGCGGCTCGGGCGCGCTCGATCAGGCGCTCGATGAACCCGCGGTCCCGCATCACGTACAGCTGGAACCAGAACGGCGCCTTCGTGTGCGAGGCGACGTCCTCGATCGAGCAGATGCTCATCGTCGACAGCGTGAAAGGAATGCCGAAGCGCTCGGCGGCGCGAGCCGCGAGGATCTCGCCGTCTGCATGTTGCATGCCCGTGAATCCGGTCGGAGCCAGCGCGACCGGCATCGCGACGTCCTGGCCGATCATCTGCGTGCGCAGGTTGCGGGTCTGAACGTCGATGGCCACGCGCTGGCGCAGCTGGATGCCCGGGAAATCGGCTTCGTTGGCGCGGTACGTCACTTCGGCCCACGATCCGCTGTCCGCATAGTCGTAGAACATCCGCGGCACGCGCCTTTGCGCCAGCCGGCGAAGGTCCTCGATGCAGGTGATCACGGGCATGCGGCTGCTCCAATGGTCCCAGGAAACCGGTTCGGATCGCCGCAATGCTACCCCTGTGTATCGTTGGACCCGTTCCCGGAAGCAATCACCGTTTCGAACGCGGCCCGAGGCGCACATGAAGCGATTTGACGGCCTGGTCAAGGCAGTCCACCGACCTTGGGTCCGACGCACCGCCCTGATTCTGGGTGCGCTGTTCGTGCTGTTTGGACTGCTCGGCTACTTGGCACTGCCCGGCATCATCAAGTCGCAGGCCGAGAAGGCGGTTACTGCGGCATTGCATCGGAAATTCACGATCGAGCGCGTCGTCGTACGTCCGTATGCGCTGGCCGTCTCTGTTCAGGGCGTCAGAGTGTACGAGCCCGACGGACACAATGTGTTCGCGTCGTTTCAGGACCTGCAGGCGCGCATCTCGACATCCTCGTTGATCCACCTGGCCCCGGTCGTCAAGGAGTTGCACCTGGTTGGCCCGTTCGTGCACCTGACCCGAGACGAGGCGAATCGCTACAGCACGGACGACATCGTTGCCGCACTTTCCGCGAGCGGGCCGAAGCCCGCCGAAGCGCGCAGCGCGAAGGCGGGCGCGCGGTTCTCCGTGTACAACATCCGTGTCGACGGCGGTCGGTTCGAGTTCGATGATCGACCGGCCGGTGTCCACCACACGGTGACCGACCTGAAGATCGGGATACCGTTCGTTTCGTCGCTGCCCTCCCAGGAGGAGGTGTTTGTCGAGCCGCTGTTGAGCGCGGTCATCAATGGTTCGCCGCTGTTGATCAAGGGCCGGGCCCGGCCCTTTGCGCCGACCCGGGAAGCCATCGTGGACCTCGACCTGGATCGGATCGATCTTCCGAAGTACCTGGAGTACCTGCCATTCGAACCGCGTTTCCGGATGCCCGCAGCGCAGCTCGATCTGCACCTGCAGGCAAGCTTTCAGCAACCGCAGGAGCGAGCCCCCGCGGTGATCCTGAGCGGGCGTGCCACGTTGAGGTCGCTGCAGCTCACCGCGCCGGACGGCGCTCCGATCCTGGCGCTGCCGGAATTCGTCGTTGAATTGGGCAAAGCCGATCTGCTCGGCGGACGCATCGAGGTCTCGCGCGTAGCAGCCACCGGGCTGGACCTGAATGTAATCAAAGACGGTCACGGCGGAGTCAACCTGCAACTGCTGGCGCCGCCCGATTCGAGGCGCCCCCAACAACCGCCGAGGGCGGACGGGGCCGATGCGAGCTCCGCGCCGGGTGCGCCCGCGTTCCACGTCGCCATCGGTCAGATCGCGCTCAAGGACGCGACGCTGCGTTTCAGCGATCGCAGCGCGGCTCGGCCGCTCGAGGCTGCGGTCGAGCAGTTCGACTTGCGGATCGCCGATGCTGCGTTGGACCTGCAGGCAGGACGGCTCGCGGTCGGCCAGATCGACTCCGGCAGCGCTCGTTTCCGGATGCAACAGGGACGCACCGAAGCCGAGCCGCGAGCGGGTGATCAAACGTCCGCGCCAGTGGCCGTTGCAGGACGCGCCGCGCGCGCCGGCTCGGAACCGACGCCGCCGGATGCGGCGCAGCCCTGGGCCGTGTCCGTGGATCGGGTCTTGCTCGGCAACTGGGCGGCGCGCATCGAGAGCCGGGGGCTGCCTCAGTTGGCCGTCACCGCCGTCACCGCGATCACGATCGCTGCCGAAAATCTGTCCAGCGCAAGCGGCAGCGCACCCGGCAAGATCGACCTGAAGGCGAAGGTGAATCGCAGCGGTGCGCTGTCGGTCGCGGGGGCGCTTGGCCTGGCGCCAGTGCATGCCGATCTTGCGCTGGACCTGAAGGGGGTGGAGCTGCTCGCCTTGCAGCCGTATTTCACGGAACGGATCAACCTGCTGGTGACGCGGGCGGACCTGAGCACCCGCGGTCGGCTCTTGCTGGACGGCAATCCGGACGGCAGCTTCAAGGGCGGCTTTCGAGGCGACGCGACGCTGGGCAACCTGGCGACCATCGACAAGTCGAACGCGAACGACTTCGTGAACTGGAAGTCGCTGTCCTTCAGCGGCGTGGACGCGCGACTTGCCCCGTTTTCGCTCGGGATCGACCAGATCACGCTGAGCGAGTTCTTTGCGCGCGTGATCATCGATCCGTCCGGCCGGATCAACCTGCAGGACATCGTCCGAGGGGGCGGCGGCGGGCGGCGCAGCCTGACCTCGGAGCAGCCGGAGGAGGTCCTGGCGCAATCGGCGCAGGCGCAACCGCCGCCGCAGCCGCAGCCGACCGAAACGCCGGCTTCGGCGCCCGTTCATATCACCATCCGGCAGGCGGCGCTGCAGGCCGGCCGTGTCCGCTTGACGGACAACTTCGTCAAGCCGAACTACACCGCGAACCTGGACGAGCTGGCCGGCACCGTCAGCGGTTTATCCTCGGACGCGAGCTCCGCTGCGGTGGTCGACCTGCACGGCGAGGTCAACAATGCGCCCCTGAACATCGCGGGGCGGATCAATCCGATCAAGGGTGACCTGTTCGTGGACCTGACGGCTGGCGTACACGGGATGGAACTTGCGCCGCTCAGTCCCTATTCGGACAAGTACGTCGGCTACGGCATCGAGCGCGGCAAGTTGTCGTTCGATGTGGCTTACAAGCTCGAGCACCGGCAATTGAGCGCCGAAAACCGCCTGATCCTGGACCAGCTGACCTTTGGTGACAAGGTGGACAGTCCGACCGCGACCACGCTGCCCGTTCAGCTGGCGGTCGCATTGCTGAAGGACCGCAACGGCGTGATCGACGTGAATCTGCCGATCGGCGGATCGCTGGACGATCCGCAGTTCTCGGTGGGCGGCGTGATCGTCAAGGTCATTGTGAATCTGGTCACCAAGGCGGTCACGGCTCCATTCGCGCTATTGGGCAGCCTGTTCGGAGGCGGCGAGGAGCTCTCGTTCATCGAATATGCCCCGGGCACGAGCGAAGTGGCGCCGGCGAATGAATCCAGGCTGACGGCGCTCGCCAAAGCGCTCAACGAGCGACCCGGATTGAAACTGGAGATCGCGGCGCGGGTGGATCCGGCCAGCGACCGGGAAGGACTGCAGCGCGCCGGCCTGGATCGGCGCGTGCGCGCGCTGAAGGTGAAGGACCTGGTGGCCAAGGGTGAGTCGGCGACCGTGGCCGAGGTGGCGGTTTCGCCGGAGGAGTATCCCGTGCTGCTCGGGCGGGTTTACGAAGCGGAAAAGGCCGCCAAGCCGCGCAGCGCGTCCGCAGCGCAGCCGCCGCCGGCACCGGCCGAATTGGAGAAGCTGCTGCTGGCGGACACCCCGGTCGGCGACGACGACCTGAAGGCGCTCGGCGACCGGCGGTCGCAGCTCGTCAAGCAATGGCTGCAGACGAACGGGCAGGTTCCGGAGCAGCGTCTGTTCCTGCTGGCGACCCAGCTCGGCGACAGTGCGGATGCGGGTCGGACCGGTCAATCTGGCGCCAAGAGCAGCCGGATCGAGTTTTCGCTGAAGTGAAGAACATGGCCGCCATTTGCACTTCCGCTCGGCGCTGATACGATTTCTTATCGCACGACGGCGCATTGCTTTGCGAGCGCCAGGAGACCGACCGTGAGCGCGTTGAAGCCCAAGGCAGTCGGCGCCCAGCCGGCAGCGGGCGCTGAGCCCTGCCCGCCGTCCGAGTCGGTGCCGCGCTGGAATGTCGAGCAGGTCGTGACGCAGCTGCGCGCCCAGCGCCGCAGCTGGCGCGACGCACATCAACGGCCGCGCGAAGGCGCGGGGCGCGAGTTTCCTTCGCCCGAGGCCCTGCGCAGGATCGCGCACGCCCTGCGCGGCGCGCTGTTTCCGATGCGGCTGGGCCCGTCCGATCTGCGCCAGGAAGGCGAGGATTTCTATGTCGGGCACACGATCGAGAGCGCGCTGAACGAATTGCTCGAGCAGGTAAGACTGGAGGTGCGCGGCGCCGGAGCGACATCGAGCGATGATTTCGCAAGCGCCGACCGGCGCGCGGTGCAGATCGTGCAGGATTTTGCCGCGCAGCTGCCGACGGTGCGGGGCGAGCTCGACCAGGACGTCGAGGCGGCCTACCGGGGTGACCCGGCCGCCCACAGCGCCGACGAAGTGCTGCTGTGCTACCCAGGGGCGATCGCGATCATCCACCATCGCCTTGCTCATCGGCTGTACAAATTCGGCGTGCCTTTGGTCGCGCGGATGTTCTCGGAGATCGCTCATTCCGAAACCGGCATCGACATTCATCCGGGTGCGACGATCGGTTCATCGTTTTTCATCGACCACGGCACCGGGGTTGTGATCGGAGAAACCGCCGTGATCGGGGATCGGGTGCGGCTGTATCAGGCGGTCACGCTGGGGGCGCGCAGCTTTGCGGTCGGCCCGCACGGAGAACTGCAGAAGGGCAATGCGCGCCACCCGGTCGTCGAGGACGACGTCGTCATCTATGCGGGCGCAACCATTCTGGGGCGGGTGACGATCGGCCGCGGCTCGACGATTGGCGGTAACGTCTGGTTGACGCGCAGCGTGCCGCCGGGCAGTGTGATCACCCAGGCCCAGTCGCAGCAGCAGGCATGAAAGGCTATTGCAAAGCCGCTGCGCGGGCCGATCCGGCTATTTAGGAGGATTCAACGCGTCGGCCCCGGCCTGGCAGACGATGCCGTCGTTCTCCGAGGTGTCTCCGGAGCAGCCGATGGCGCCTATGATCTTGCCGTCGGCAGAGACCAGCGGCAGGCCGCCTTCCACCGGAATGGCGCGATCCAGGCGCAAGACTCTCAGGCCTACGCCTCCCGCGGCTAGAGCGTCCTGGAGCTTCTTGGTCGGGCGCTTGTAGAGCGTGGCCGAGGCGGCCTTCTGGATCGAGACCTGGACGCTGGCGATCTGGGTCGAATCCATCTTTTCGAAGTAGACCAGGTCGCCGTTGGTGTCGGTGACGGCCACAGCCATTTTGAAGCCCTTCTTGCTGGCCTCCGCGACCGCGGCGGCGGCCAGTTTCTTGGCAGTGTCCAAGTTGACCGACATACCATAAGGATTCGGCATCATCTGCGCCGAGGCGCCCAGCGTGGTCATCACGTAAGCAGCGCACAGCAATATGCGTTTCATCTCGCCTCCGAATATTTGGTTTTGAACGCGAGCTCGCCTGCGATTGCGGACCTGCTGCACCCGCATGGATCTGCAGCGGCGGCAGCTTATCATTGGTCCGGCCAACCGCCTGCGACGGGAATCGAACTTGACGCAGCTCAGTGAAGATCGGTTCGCTTTCGGCGGCCAATTGCTGTCGCTGGAAGTCGCGCACGCGCGCATCGCCGAGACATTCGATTGTCGTGCCGACGTTGAGACCGTGGCCCTGCACGACGCGGTCGGCCGCGTGCTGGCCAGGGATATTCTGGCGCCGATCGACCTGCCGCCGTTTACCAACTCGGCGGTCGACGGCTACGCCGTGCGTCACGCCGACCTGCGTTCGGACGGCCCGACGCTGCTGCCGCTGCACGGCAAGACGTTCGCCGGGCACGTGGCCGCCGCGCTACCACCCGGAGTGGCGGCGCGCGTGTTCACGGGTGCGATGCTGCCGGCCGGCGCCGACACCGTTCAGATGCAGGAGGACTGCGAGGACCGCGGCGACGGCGTGCTGATTCGCCCCGGGATTGCGCCCGGGGCCAACCGCCGCGTCGCCGGAGAAGACGTGGAACGGGGCGCTCGGGCGCTGGAGCAAGGCCGGCGCCTGATGCCGCCCGATATCGGTCTGCTGGCGGCGCTGGGGCTGGACCGGGTTCCCGTGCGTTCGCGGCTGCGGGTTGTGCTGTTTTCCACCGGTGACGAGTTGGTCGAGCCGCCGGCCGATCTGGCGGCGGGGCAGATCTACGACTCGAACCGTGCGATGCTGGCAGCGCTGCTGTCGCGCCTGGGCGCGGTCGTGGACGATGGTGGCATCCTGCCCGACGATCCGGACCTGACCCAGGACCGGCTTCGCGATGCGGCGGCCCGATCGGATCTGGTGCTGACCTCCGGGGGCGTCTCGGCGGGCGAGGGCGACCATGTCCGAGCGGCGATCGAGGCGATCGGCGAGCTGACGTTCTGGCGCGTGGCCATCAAGCCGGGGCGTCCGGTCGCCCTGGGTCGGGTCGGAGGCACGCCGCTGCTGGGGGTGCCGGGCAACCCGGTGGCGGCCCAGATCACGTTTTCGTGGATCGGCCGACCGCTGCTCGACCGGCTCGGCGGCGCGAGTTACCAGCCGCCGGTTCGCCTGTTCGCCAAGAGCGGGTTCGCGCTGCGCAAGAAGCTCGGGCGTCGAGAATACGTGCGCGTGGTCATCGATGCCAAGGGTGTGGCACAGCGCTATCCGAAAGACGGCGCCGGCATCCTCACGTCGCTGACGCACACCAATGCGCTGGCCGAGCTGCCGGAGGAGTCAACCCAGCTGTCCGTGGGCGACCCGGTGAGCTGCATCGCCCTGGCGCTGCTGCACGGGTAGCAGGGGCACGCACGATCGGGGCCGGGTATCCGCGCTGCGGGGGGAGCTGGTTTGTGCCGGATCCTAGTCGTTCGCGACGGCCTGCCACCGCAAGGTCTCCGCCGGTGCAGGGGCAGCTTCCCCGCCGAACCGCGAGCGATCGGATGGATCTCGAGCCGGCAGCGGGCCTCCGCTGCGCTCGATGCGCCCGGCCTGCAGGTGCAGCCGGCACATGCCCGGCAGTTGAATGATCTGCTGATCGTGGCACGCGATCAGTGCGACGCCGTCGGAATCGCACAGGTCGCGAATCAAGGCAACGGCCTGTAGCCGGGATTCGGCGTCCAGGTTCGCCGTGGGCTCGTCCAGCAGGAACAGTCGCGGCCTCAGTACGCGTGCCCGGGCGAGCGCCACGCGCTGCTTTTCTCCGGCCGACAGCCTGTGCGCGGGAGAACCGAGCAGATGCTCGAGCCTGGCCCATCGGACCGCTTCGTGCACCAGGCGCTCGCGCTCGCGTCGTGGCGTGCCGCGCGCCTTGAGCCCGAACCCGATGTTGTCCTTCACGCTGGTGTGGAACAGGTACGGATGCTGGTGAACGTAGATCACCTCCCGTCGCAGCCATTGCGGGTAGGTGCACAGGTCCAAGGCCAGCCCGCAGTACAGCGCACGGGCGAGCTGCGCCGGCTCCAGTCCCGCGATCACGCGCAGCAGCGTGGTCTTGCCGGCGCCGTTGTCGCCCGTGAGCGCGTAGCTGTGGCCGGGGTGAAGAACCAGGCCGCCAATATCCAGCACCGTGCGCGCGCCGAACTGTTTTCGAATCGTCTCGATCACGAGCAGCGGCGCGTTCACTTCAACCCGCCTTCGCCCTGCAGGAACGCCAACGAGAAATTCACGACCAGGGCGACCGCCAGCAGCATGAATCCCAGCGCGATGCCTTCAGCGAACTCTCCCTTGCTGGTCTCCAGCGCGATGGCGGTCGGAATGTTGCGGGTGAATCCGGCGATATTGCCGCCGACCATCAGCGAGCAGCCGATCTCCGATACGACCCGCCCGAATGCGCTGAATATGGCGGCCATCACGCCGAAGCGCACCTCGGTCAGCGTGGTCAGGGCCGCGCGCAGCCGGCTTGCCCCAAGCGACAGCGTCGTCTCCTGCACGCGCGGATCGGCCCCCTGCACCGCCGACAGCGTGAAGGCCACCAGCACCGGCAGCGCAATGATGATCTGGCCCAGGATCATCGCCTTGCGCGTGAACAGCAGGTGCAGCGACCCGAAAATACCCTGCCTCGACAGCAGCAGATAGAGAATCAGCCCGACCACCACCGTGGGAGAGGCGAGCAGGCCCTGGTTCAATTGGATCAGCAGTTTGCGACCGCGAAACGAGGCGGTGGCCAGCAGATAGCCGATTCCGATCGCTGCGGGAGCGGCGATCAGCATCGCCAGCAGCGATACCTTCAACGACACGAAGATGATCGCCCACAGGCCCGCGTCGCCGCTGAACAACAGCGCAAACGCCTGCCGGGTGGTCGACAGCCAGTCCATCTCAGTGGTCCGACGCGTCGGGAAAGAACAGTTGCTCGCCGTCGATCCGGAACGCCGCGATCGCCTGCTGTCCCTCGGGCGAGGTGATCCAGTCGGAGAACTCGGTGGCGCCGCGATAATTGATGTCGGGGTACTTGGCCGGATTGACCGAAATCACGCTGTACGGGTTGAACATCCGGGGGTCGCCGGCAACCTCGATCTGCAGTCCGCCTTTAGCCCGATACGCGGCGAATGTGCCCCGGTCGGTCAGTGTGTAGGCCTGCAGTTCGGCGGCCATCGTGAGCACCTCGCCCATTCCCAGCCCGGCCGAGAGGTACCAGGCCTGGCCCGACGGTGACACGCCGGCCAGCGGCCAGTAGCTCTTTTCCATCTGATCGGTGCCCGAGTTGTCCCCGCGCGAGATGAACTTGGCCTTCTTGTCGGCGATGCGGCCGAAGGCGGCGGTCACGTCGGTCGTGCCGTGCACCCCGGCCGGATCGGCCGCGGGGCCCACCAGGATGAAGTCGTTGTGCATCACTTTGCGGCGGTCCACGCCATGTCCGGCCGCCATGAACGCGAGCTCGGCCGCCGGCGCGTGTACCAGCAGCACGTCGGCATCGCCGTTTTCCCCGAGCTTCAGCGCCTTTCCGGTTCCGACCGCGATCACTTGAACGGCGACGTGATGCTTCGCCTCGAACTGCGGCAGGATGACGCGCAGAAGCCCGGAGTTCTCGGTGCTGGTCGTCGTGGCCAGGCGCAAGTCCCGCGCAGCGGCACTGCCGAGAAGGCCCGCGAGCAGGGCGGCGCAGAACAGAGTTCGACGCAGTGCGCGCAAGGGGTCGACAGTGCCCAGCCAGCGCGATATAGTGAAACGGTAATATCGCTTGGTCGAGGGCGGTTGGAGCGGGCGGGCTGCTCCGGGTCGGGCTAGCTTTCCTGGATCCGACGTTTGAATTTCTCGACCTCGGGACCGATCGCGTCAGCGGCCAGTGCTTGCATGTGACGGTAACACTCCAGGACCTCGAGCCCAAGCGTGGTCAGCCAGGCACCGCCACCGGCCTTACCCCCTTTGACGGCCTCCACCAGCGCGCTCTTGAAGCAACCGTTCATCGAGTCCACCAACAGCCACGCATGCTTATAGCTCATACCCATTTCCCGCCCCGCCGCCGAGATCGACCCGGTGCGTCGGATCGACTCGAGCAGCTGAGCTTTGCCCGGCCCGATCGCAATCTGGTCGCCCAGATGGACGCGCAGATCCACATCGATCGTCAGCGGCGGGTCGTCGATTTTCGGGGCGGACATGATCGGCAAGGTGGATTGTCCACGAAAACAGGCCGCCGTCGGCTACGAGGAGACGCAGATGCATAAGTCGCTGTACATCAATCCCGACAAGTGCACCGGTTGCCTGCAGTGCGAAATGGCCTGCAGTTACGAGAACTACGGTGTGTTCAACCCGGCCAAATCCCGGATCAAGGTGTTCGATTTTCATCACTCGGGGCGCAAGGTTCCGTATACCTGCACTCAGTGCGACGAGGCATGGTGCCTGCACGCCTGTCCGGTCGACGCGATCCAGCTCGATCCGGCCACCGGGGCCAAGATCGTGCTGGAGAACGTCTGCGTGGGCTGCAAGGTGTGCACGATCGCCTGCCCGTTCGGCACCGTCAATTACGTTCAGGACACCGGCAAAGTGCAGAAGTGCGATCTGTGCGGCGGCCATCCGGCCTGCTCCGAGGCCTGCCCGACCGGTGCGATCACCTACATCGATGCCGACTGGACCGGCCTGGAACGGATGAAGCAGTGGGCCGACAAGCTCGGCAATCAACCGCACGCGTAAGGAGAGCCAAGATGTCGTGGGCTGGAAAGATTCTCAGGGTGAACCTGACCGCGGGAACGTGTACGCCGGAGACGCTGAACAAGCAGTGGGCGCGCGACTATCTGGGGCAGCGCGGTCTGGCGACCAAGTATTTCGTGGAGGAGGTCGATGCCAGGGTCGATCCCCTGTCGCCGGCCAACAAGATCATCTGGGCCACCGGCCCGCTGACCGGCACGATGGCGTCCACCGGGGGGCGTTACTCGGTGATCACGAAAGGGGCGCTGACCGGCGCGATCGCCTGCTCCAACTCCGGCGGCTACTGGGGTGCCGAGCTGAAGTTTGCCGGCTGGGACATGATCATCTTCGAAGGCAAGTCGCCCAAGCCCGTTTATCTGTGCATCGAGGACGACAAGGCGCAACTGCTCGATGCCGGCTTCATCTGGGGCAAATCGGTGTGGGACACCGAACCGGCCATCAAAGCCAGGCACCAGGAGCCGCAGATGCGCGTGAGCTGTATCGGCCGCGCGGGCGAAACCGGGTGTCTGTTCGCCGGCGTGATGAACGACCTGCATCGGGCGGCGGGCCGGTCCGGGGTCGGAACCGTGATGGGAAGCAAGAATCTGAAGGCCATCGCGGTGCGTGGAACCAAGGGCGTCGGCAACATCCACGACCCGAAGGGCTTCATGGCGGCCACGGTGGCCGCGAAGAAAATCCTGGCGGATAACCCGGTGACGGGCCAAGGTCTGCCGAAGTACGGCACCCAGGTGCTGATGAACGTGATCAATGAGATCGGCGCTATGCCGACCCGCAATCACCGGGACGTGCAGTTCGAAGGCGCCAAGGACATTTCGGGCGAGGCCATGCACGAGCCGCGCAAGACCGACGGCAAGCCCAACCTGGTGACCAACCAGGCGTGCTTCGGATGCACGATCGCCTGCGGTCGCATCTCCAAGATCGACGAGACCCATTACACGGTCAAGACGCGGCCCGAATACTGGGGCGCCTCGGGCGGACTGGAGTACGAGGCGGCGTGGGCGCTGGGCTCCGCCAACGGCGTCGACGACCTGGAAGCGCTGACCTACGCGAACTTCATCTGCAACGAGGATGGGATGGACCCGATCTCTTTCGGAGCCACGATCGGCGCCGTGATGGAAATGTACGAGATGGGGGTGCTGACCAAGGAGCAGATCGGGATCGAGGCGCCGTTCGGGTCGGCCAAGGCTCTGACCTATCTGGCCGAGGTCACCGCGCGCGGCGAGGGGTTCGGCAAGGAAGTGGGGTTGGGCTCCAAGCGCCTGACCGCCAAGTACGGGCACCCCGAGCTGTCGATGAGCGTGAAGGGGCAGGAGTTCCCTGCCTACGACTCGCGCGGAATCCAGGGGATGGGCTTGACGTACGCGACGTCCAATCGCGGCGCCTGCCATCTGCGCGGCTATACGGTGGCGTCCGAGGTGCTCGGCATTCCGATCAAGACCGATCCGCTGGTCACCGACGGCAAGGCCGAGCTGGTCAAGGCATTCCAGGATGCCACTGCCGTGTTCGACTCGGCGGGCATCTGCGTGTTCACCAGCTTTGCCTGGACGCTGGCGGACGTGGCGCCGCAACTGGCAGCGGCCTGCAGCGACGAGTTCACGCTGGATGAACTGAACAAGATCGGCGAGCGCATCTGGAACCTGGAACGCGAGTTCAATCTGCGCGCCGGATTCACGGCCAAGGACGACACGCTGCCCAAGCGCCTGTTGACGGAGCCGGCCAAGACCGGGCCGGCCAAGGGCCTGGTCAACGGCCTGCCCAAGATGCTGCCCGAGTACTACAAGGCGCGAGGCTGGGACAGCGACGGACGGCCCACCGCGCAGACGAAGGCGCGGCTGGGACTGTAGCGGCCTGCAGCACGAATGAGGCATGTCATCCTGGGCAACGGGCCCGCCGGCGTGATCGCCGCGGAGGCGATCCGCAGACACAAGCCGGACGACGAAATTGTTTTGATCGGCGATGAACCGGAACCGCCTTATTCGAGAATGGCGATTCCTTACCTGCTCAGCGGCAAGATCGACGAGGCAGGAACGTATCTGCGCAAGGGCGTGGATCATTACCCGGGGCACCGCATCGCGCTGCGCTGCGACCGCGCGCGCGCGGTCGACGCCGCGGCGCGCACGGTGACGCTTCAAAAAGGCGGGCAGCTGCCCTTCGACCGGCTGTTGATCGCGACCGGGTCGCAGCCGGCGAAGCTTCCGATCCCGGGCGCCGACCTGGCCGGGGTTCATCCGTGCTGGACCCTGGCCGACGCGCGCCGGATTGCGCAGCGGGCGGTCCGGTCGGCCCGCGTGCTGCAGATCGGAGCCGGGTTCATCGGATGCATCATCCTGGAGGCCCTGGCCAACCGCGGCGTATCGCTGACGGTGGTCGAAATGGGCGACCGGATGGTGCCGCGGATGATGGGGCAGGGCGCCGGCGGGATGATCAAGCGTTGGGTCGAATCCAAGGGGATCAAGGTCCACACCTCGACGCGCGTTGAGGCCATCGAGCCGGGTCCATCGGGCGCACTGACGGTGCGCTTGAGCAACGGCGAACGGGTCGTGTCTGACCTGGTGATATCCGCCACCGGTGTGACGCCAAATATCGCCTTTCTGGCAGGTTCCGGCGTCGCCTGCAAGCAGGGTGTGCTGACCGATGCACGGTTGCAGACAAACGTGGCCGGAATCTACGCGGCCGGTGACTGCGCCGAGGCGTTCGATGCGATGCTGGGGCGGCACGTGATCAGTGCGATTCAGCCCAATGCCGCCGACCAGGCGCTGTGCGCGGCGATGAACATGATCGACCGGCCTTCGACGCTGAAATGCGTGACGCAGATCAACGTGCTGGACACGCTCGGGCTGATTTCCTCGTCGTTCGGAAACTGGGAGGGCGTTGCGGGCGGCGACCATGCCGAACGCCAGGATGAGCGCAATTTTCGATTCATACGACTCGAATTCGACGGCGACGCCCTGGTCGGCGCCAACACGATCGGACTGACCGAGCACGTGGGCGTGATCCGCGGGCTGATCCAGTCGCGTGTTCCGCTGGGCCACTGGAAGAACCAGTTGATGGCCGATCCGTTAGCACTGAGCGAGGCGTATTTGTCCACCGCACAGGCGCAGGCCTCATGGGGCCTGAAGGCGGCCTGAGCGCGGGGCCGGGGCGTTTGAACACCATGCAGATCACGTTCAAGCTGCACGCGACGCTGACCGACTTCCTGCCGCGCGACGCGGACGGTCGCAAGCCGCACTACAACCAGCTTCAGGTCGAGGTGCCCGAAGGGGCCGATGTGCAGTCGGTGATCGATCGTTTCGGTCTGCCGGCCAGGCAGGTCCACCTGGTGCTCGTTAATGGCGTGTACGTGGCACCGTCCACGCGGTCGAGCCGCCGGCTGAGCGAAGGCGACGCGCTCGCGATCTGGCCGCCGATCGCGGGCGGCTAAAGCCTCGAGGGCGAGGCGCGTTGCCGGCCGACCGTATGCCAGGAAGCGCCCCTGTACCGAGAAATGGGTTGCACGCGCGACGAGTTCCTGGCGTGGCTGCCCGGGGCCGTGCGGGGTGCTCGGTACGAGGCGGCTGAGGCGAAGACCCCGATGGCTGCCTCGTTCAATGCGACGGCGATGGAATAAATTGCTTCCGATGCCGATCATGCAGCAATCTGCGCAACTCGAACGCACTAAGAGGGATTCCAAGCCGATGCACCAGCGACCGCTTGCACTGACGCTGCTCGCTCTGGCCGGCGTGGCGGGTCTGGTCGCCGCGAACCAGGCGTTGATCGCCAATCAGAGCGAGGTGATGTACGTCGCCACGCAGATGGGCTCTGAGGTCGAAGGAAACTTCGGCCGGTTCGAGGCGCAGATCAACCTGGACCCCGACAAGCCGCAGACCAGTTCGGTGTGGTTCGCGGTCGACACCTCCAGCGTGATCTTTCCGTCCCCTGACGTACTGAAAGAGCTCGCCAAGCCGGACTGGTTCGATACTGCCCACTATCCCAGGGCCGAATTCCGGTCCGGCCGGATTCAAAGACTGGCCGACGGCCGTTACGAGATCGCCGGTGTGCTGACGATCAAGGGGCGTGCCCACGATGTGGTCTTTCCGGTGAGCATGAGCCGCTCCGGTGCGACGACGTTCGCCACGGGGTCCTTGACGATCAAGCGGCTCGATTACGGAGTCGGGCAGGGCGAGTGGGGCGATACCTCACTGGTCGCTAACGAAGTCCAGATCAAGTTCAAGATCGCGCTAAGCGGGGTCACCTCCGGCTGAGCGGCTTTTTTCGACAGCCGGCCGCGCGGAGGATTCGCGTTGCCCGCGGTGGCCGCATGCTGGTATCGTGGCGGCCTCCTCTTCGAAGCCCTGAACCGAACGTCCGGAGCCGGCCTCCGGACGAGTGCTCAATGCGCCGCCTGCTTTTCTCCCTGCTGTTTCCGCTGCTGCTGATCGCCCAGCAGGGGGCCTTCGTCCACGGCCTGCAGCACCTTCCCGGCAGCGCTGGAACGTCCAAGAGCTGGGACGATCGCCACGCGCCCACCGATCCGTATTGCGAAGAGTGCTTCGAGTTCGCGCAAGTCGGTGCCGCCGCCGATCTTCCGCTGGCTCTGGCCGCCCTGGATCATGTCGAGTTCGACCTGATCGGCTTTCGTTTGCCGATCACTCTGCCGTGCCAGCTTCAATCCCCGCGCAGCCGCGGGCCGCCCTCTCTCCTCTGATCGCAAGCCGTCCGTCAGTGTTCCGGCGCGCCGTCTTCGACGGCAACCGCCGGTCCGCGGTTTTCGCCAGCAGGGGAGTTCAATATGCTTCGATTCGCAGCACCCGCTGCATCAGGTGCCATGGCCGCTGCCGTGGCGATGTCCGTTGGGCTGTTGCCGCTCGCGGCCCGCTCGGCCGATTCGGCCCCGGCGTCCGATGCGGCGGACGCCGGGGCCGGGCCCTCTCCGGTTGCCGCGGCGGAGGCCCCGATCCAGCAAATAGAGATCGTCGAAAAAGTGAAGCGCCTGAACGAGGCGCGCACCGGAATCCAGACCCAGACCGGTGCGTCGGTCTACACGGTGGATCAGGACGCCATCAACGCGGTCCCGGGCGGCGACAACACGCTGCTGAACCAGGTGATCCTGCAGGCTCCGGAGGTGGCGCAGGACTCGTTCGGGCAGTTTCACGTCCGAGGCGAGCACAACGGCCTGCAGTACCGGGTGAACGGGATCATCCTGCCCGAGGGAATCAGCGTGTTCGGCCAGTCGCTCGATCCGCGCCTGATCTCATCGATGAGCCTGATCACCGGAGCGTTGCCGGCCGAATACGGCTTGCGCACGGCCGGCATCATCGATATCACGACCAAGAACGGCGCACTTGCGCCAGGCGGATCGGTTTCGATCTACGGCGGCAGCCACGGTACCGTGCAGCCGAGCTTCAACTACGCGGGCTCGTCCGGCTCCTTCAACTATTTCGTGGCCGGCGACTATCTTCGCAGCGGCCTGGGCATCGAGTCGCCGGACGGAAGCTCCAATCCGATCCACGACGACACCCGGCAACATCACGGGTTTGCATACCTGGAAGACGTGCTGGACGCCGACAACCGACTCGCGCTGACATTCGGCATGTCGTCCGGATCGTTCCAGATTCCGCAGCAAAGCGGGCTGCAACCGACACTCGGATCGAACGTGAACGGGCAGACGACCTTTCCCAGCGAGAACCTGGACGAGAACCAGCGGGAAATCACCCAGTTCGCGATCCTGGGCTGGCAGCATTCGGACGGTCCGCTGGACACGCACACGGCCCTGATCAGCCGCTACTCCAGCCTTAACTTCCAGCCCGATCCGATCGGCGACCTGCTGTACAACGGCGTGTCGCAGCAGGCTTACAAGCGCAACGTCGCGTTCGGGCTGCAGTCGGACGCCGCGTACAAGCTGAACGACGCACACACGGTGCGAGCGGGCATCTATCTGCAGAATGACCGCTCGACCAGCCTGACCAGCTCGCTGGTACTGCCGGTCGATTCTAGCGGCATGCAGACCAGCAACACGCCGTTCACGGTCGTCGACGACGGCGACAAAACAGAGCGGATCGAAAGCGTGTATGTACAGGACGAATACCGGCTGCTGCAGACCCTGACGATCAATTTCGGCGGCCGGTTCGACCACTTCACCGCCTTCGCCAGCGGCAGCCAGTTCAGCCCGCGCGTGAACGTGGTGTGGCAGGCGCTGGCCGACACGACGGTGCACGGGGGCTACTCGCGTTACTTCTCGCCGCCCCCGTTCGAGCTGGTCGGCAGCGAGACCGTCTCGAAGTTCAACGGAACGTCTAACGCGCCGGCGGTGACCCAGGCGGACACTCCGAAGGCGGAGCGCGCGAACTACGTGGACCTCGGAGTCGAGCAGAAAATCACCGGCGCGCTGAACGCTGCGATCGACAGCTACTACAAGTGGTCGAAGGACCTGATCGACGAAGGCCAGTTCGGGGCGCCCATCATTCTGACGCCGTTCAACTATCGCGACGGGCGGCAGTACGGGATCATCCTGTCGGCCAATTACGCCGGCCGGGACCTGTCGGCGTACGCGAACCTCGCATTTCAGAGCGACAAGGGGCGAGGCATCGAATCTGCGCAGTTCAACTTTTCTCCGGACGATTTGAACTACATCGCCACGCATTACATCGACCTGGATCACGAGCAGCGGGTGACGGGCTCGGCCGGCGCGTCCTACCTGTGGCAGGAAACCCGCTTCAGCGCCGACCTGCTGTTCGGATCGGGGCTGCGCGCCAGCACGAACACTCCGAACGACACCCATCTGCCTTACTACACGCAGGTCAACACCGGCGTCAGCCACGTGTTTCACATCGCCGGCGCCGGCACGCTCACGGCCCGCGCCGATGTGATCAACGTGTTCGACCGGGAATACCAGATCCGCAACGGCACGGGCGTGGGCGTCGGCGCGCCGCAGTTCGGCCCGCGCCGCGGCTATTTCTTCGGGCTGTCGAAGTCGCTTTAGACTGCCGCATTCGAAAAGTCCAAGGACGGAGGAGCGCGATGAAGCATGGCGCAATTCGGTGGGCGATCCTGCCGCTGATGCTGTTTCCGCTGGTGGCCGTCCACGCGGCCGGCCAGCCGACCGAAGAGGCGGCCAGCGTGAACTGGGACCTGGGCGATCTGTATGCCAGTGTCGAGGCATGGAGCGCTGCCTACGCCAAGACGCGGGCGCAGGCCGAGCAGCTGGACCACTTCAAGGGTTCGCTGGGCAAAGACGCGTCCGACATGCTGAAGGCGCTGTCGGCGATCAGCGACGCGCAGCTGCAGGCGGCGCGCCTGGCGGTGTATGCCAGCCTGCAGGGCGACGAGGACACGCGGGTGGCGGCGGCGCAGGAGCGCCGCCAGCAGGCTCAGGCGCTGCAGACGATGATCGCCGAGAAGACGGCCTGGGTGGCGCCCGAGATCGTCGCGCTCGGTCAGGCCAAAGTGGATTCCTTCCTCGAAAGCAACGCGGAGCTGAGGCGGCGCTTCGATTTCTTTCTGAAGAACACGCTGCGCAGCGCGTCACACACCTTGGGATCGGAGGCGGAAGCGGTCCTTGCCGCCACCGGCAACGTGCTGTCCCAGCCGAACAGCGTTTACCAGCAACTGGCCGATGCCGAGTTGCCGTATCCGACCATCGTGTTGTCCGATGGCCAGAAGGTGCGTCTGGATCAGGCGGCCTACACGAAGCATCGCGCGGCACCCTCGCGAAACGATCGCAAGGCCGTGTTCGACGCGTTCTGGGGCGCGTGGAAGGGCTACGAAGGAACGATGGGCGCGAACCTGGCGACGCAGGACATGGGCGACGTGTTCACGGCCAGGTCGCGACGCTTCGAGGGCGCACTGGACGCGGCCCTGTTCTCGGACAACATGCCGCCGCAGGTCTACAAAACGCTGGTGGCGCAGACCAACGCCGCGCTGCCGACGCTGCACCGCTACCTGCGGCTGCGCAAGCGTCTGCTCGGGATCGGCGATGAGCTGGGCTACTACGACAACTATCCGGCGCTGTTTCCGGCCGAGTCGGTGCCGAAGTTCAGCGTGGCCGAGTCCGAGCGCATCACGCTGGCCGCGCTTGCGCCGATGGGCGAGGAGTACCTGGCCCTGCTGCGCCGTGGGTTCGCGGGCCGCTGGATGAGCGCGCTGCCGCACCAGGGCAAGCACGCCGGGGCTTACATGAACGGCAGCGCGTACGGGGTGCATCCGTTTCTGCTGCTGAATCACAACGACGACTACAACTCGCTGTCGACGCTGGCCCACGAATGGGGGCACGCAGTTCACACGATGCTGGCCGATGCGAATCAGCCGTATGAAAAGGCCGAGTACTCGACGTTCATCGCTGAATCGGCCTCGATCGGCAACGAGATGCTGTTGAACGACTACATGGTGGATCACGCGAAAACGCGCGAGGAAAAACTCTTCTACCTGGGGCAGGGCCTGGAGTCCATCCGGCAAACGTTCTTCCGCCAGGTGATGTTCGCCGAATTCCAGCTGCAGATGCACCAGGAGCTCGAGCAAGGCGCGGCGTTGTCGGGCGAGCACCTGACCGACATCTATTGCAAGCTGCTGCGGCGCTATTACGGCGAGGCCGAGGGCGTGATGAAAATCGACCCCCTGTACTGCACCGAGTGGGAATACATTCCGCACTTCTACTACGGCTTCTACGTTTATCAATACGCGACCTCGATGGCCGGGGCGGCCGAGTTCACCGACGCGATCCTGAAAGAGGGCGCACCGGCACGGGATCGCTTCATCAACATGCTGAAGGCCGGCGGATCCGACTACGCCTATCCGCTGTACCTGCGGGCCGGCATCGACATGGCGACGGCCGCGCCGTACCAGGCCCTGGTCGCCCGGATGAACCGGGTGATAGATCAGATCGAGGCGCTGCAGGCAGCGAAGTGATCCTCCTGCGCGCTACGCGCTACGGAGGACAGGCCCTCTGCAGCGCGCAGGCGGGAATCTACCCTTCACAGCGCGTAGGCGGGCCTGTCCTCCGTAGCGCGCAGCGCGTAGGAGGATCAGTGCTGCAGATCGCCCTTGTGCAGCGACTCGCCGTCCTCGGTGTGCACGACCGCACCGAGCGTGAGCAGCCAGTCGAGCTCGTCTGCACCATCGATGCGCATCACCTTGACGCTGTGCGCGTCGTCGGTCACGAGCTCCCCGGTCTTGAAGCCGTAGTAGTCGGCCAGCCCATAGGTCATGTCCGTCCGCTGCTGGCCCGATTCGGCCGTGATGTAGCGCGTATCGCCCTGGCGCGAAACCTCGTTGAACGCGAACCGCTTCAGGTCCGCGCCGCTGAACTCGGCCTTGTACTGGGCGATGTCGTCGTAGATTTTCAAGACGGCCGCGATCTTCTGAAGGCCCAACTCGTAGATAAGTTGTGGCGGCGAATCGACCGGGTACGGCGATCCTTGTTCGTCGTTCGCGATGCTGCCGACCGTGTAGTACGCGGTCGATATCGCGCATTGCACGGCGTCCTCATCGCTGCGGTTGCGCGGACAGAGCGCAAGCGCTTCCGAAATGTAGTGGCCGGTCGCATGCGCGTTGTCGCGATACATCGAGGAACTCAGCATCCGGGCGATGATCACCGCCTGCCGCACGGGCGCCTTGTCGCCCAGTTTGCGCTCGACCGACAGGATTCCATACGCATCGGCCGCCGCTTCTTGTGCCAGCCAAGGAAACACGCTGGCGTCGGCGACGTGCCCATCCGCCCGGTTCAGGAACGCGTCCCTGAGCTTGCAGTGCCCGATCTCGTGACCCAAGGCCCACATCGCCTGGGCGCCGCGCTCGAGACGCCCGTTCAGGAAGCGGCCCAGCGGCTTCAAGGCCTCACCGGTCTCGGGCGAGACGCGCACGATGCATTTGATACGGTTGCCCTCGACGCGGGACACGGACAGCGAGCCGCTTTGCGCATCCCGGAAGGAGATTTCGGCGTCGGGATCGAGCTCGTTGGCGAACGTGGCGCCGGCCTGCATCGTCTCGTCCGGCGATCCGGACGGCACCGAAAACTCGGTCGCTTCATGGCTGCCGGCGATCGCATCGGCCGCCAAGATCGCCAGCCCGAGGGCTGAAATCTTAAGGACCAGCGATACCGCCGCCGGCCAGAGGGGCGGGGTGGAGCGTGAAGTTGAGAGGCTGCTCATTGCATCGGCTCTCCAAGAAGCTCCCCCTGTTGGGTCCTTCCAGTGCTCTCCTAAAAGTGCATTACGGACCAGGACGCATACACACTAACCACTAACGTGAAAGCGTGATTGACTGAATACGGCAACCAGTCCACGCCTTCTACCATCGTGTGCGACTTACCCGACGACGCCCGTGAGCGAAGCAGGCGGCGTCGCACCGCCTTAACGATCTGCTACGACCTCAGAACGCACCGCTTTGAAACGGACGTGAGGCTCAAACTAGTACCAAGCAAGATACGGGCCAGCTCAGTCGGTCCAAGCACCAAGACCCCGACCGCGCTCTTGGCCCCCGCCGCGCGGGGTTTCCCTATTTGTACAGACGCAATCGAGACGCTGAAAGTTCCGGAAGTCATATCGGGCTCAAAGGACTACCCGATGCCGGGGTAGGATTCCCCCGCATACGAGTTCAAGCCATGCAAACCCTTCGGATCAACCCATCGCTGAGCGTCGCGGACCAGGTCGAGGAGCGCGACGTGGAGTCGCTCGCTGCCGCTGGCTTCAAGTGCCTCATCTGCAATCGCCCCGATTCCGAGGGTGGAACACCATCGGAGCGGATTCGCGCCGCTTGCGAGCGGCACGGAATCGAATTCTTCCTGCTCCCCGTCGTGTACAGCGGGC
The DNA here is from genome assembly GCA_005882215.1 of Betaproteobacteria bacterium. Lineage (GTDB taxonomy): Bacteria > Pseudomonadota > Gammaproteobacteria > Burkholderiales > Burkholderiaceae_F > VBCK01. The sequence continues at coordinate 26,684 of VBCK01000136.1, forward strand.
TCGATGTGGCCGACGGCGATGCGTTCGGCAAGATCCTGCGGCAGTGCGAGCAACCGGCGCTCGCCTACTGCCGCAGCGGACGCAGATCGGCGGCTCTGTGGGCCATCGCGGCAGCTCCGCTGGCGGGTGCGCAGGCGGTAGCCCAGCGCGCTGCGCGAATCGGGATCGGGCTGGACGAACTGGGCCCGGTGCTGGCTCGCAGCGCCGCGCGCGCCGATCCGCCCTATGCGTCGAACTCGGATCCCGGCGCTCGCGAGCGCTTCAGCCGGCTTTGGGTGCAGGAGCGCTGAGGCGGCAGCGTCGCGGCGCGAGCTGTGGGTGCGGCCGGATCACAGTGCTGCTCGCATCAGCCCGTCGGCCTCGCGCAGCAGGTATTGCAGGAATTCGTCGGCGGCCGGGGTCAGGCGGCGTTGACGCGAATGCACCACATACCACTGGCGGCGCAGCGGCAGCCCAAAGACATCCAGCACCGCGACCCGGCCTGCCGCCAGCTCCGGGCGCACCGTGTGAAGCGACAGAAACCCCAGGCCAATGCCCGCCATCACGGCCTGCTTGATCGTCTCGTTGCTGTCGGCTTCCATCACCTGACGCACTTTCACGTCGTGTTCGGCAAAGTAGCGGTCCATCGCGCTGCGGGTTCCCGAGCCCGGTTCGCGCACGATGAACGGCTGACCAGCCAGGTCCGGCGGATGCAAGCCGCGGCGCAGCGAGAGCGGATGCGACGGAGCCGCAATCGCGACCAGCGGATTAGGAGCAAACGCCGTTCCTTCGAAATGCAGCCCCTCCGGGGGCTGCCCCATGATTCCCAGGTCGATCGCATAGGACTGAAGCTGCTCGATGATCTCGGCCCGGTTGTGAATCGTCAGCTTGAACTCCAGGCCGCTGTGCATCTTGACGAACTGGGCCAGCAGGCGCGGCGCAAAGTACTTTGCAGTGCTGACGACGCCGAGCCGTATGCGTCCGTGCCCGATCCCTCGGAGCGACCGGGCCGTCTGCTCCAGGTCATCCAGCCGCGCCAGCAGCTCGACGGCCAGTTGAACCAGCTCCTTGCCCGGCTCCGTGATCTGCAGGCGCCTGCCGACCGTCTCGAACAGCGTCAAATCCAGCTGCTCCTCGAACTGGCGCAGCTGCATCGATACGGCTGGCTGGGTGAGGTGCAGCGCCTCGGCCGCCGCCGTCACGCTGCCCGTACGTCCTACCGCAGCCAGCACTTCGAGCTGGCGGATTGTCAGGTGGCGTCTCAAGATTAGAAAACGGATAAGGAATGCTGATACATGCTGTCAGTAACATTGAATGGATCTGATGATATGCCGTTTTATAACATCGGTCCCGTTCCCAGAAACCGAATTGACTCTGGAGAAATCCCGATGGGCGGACTCGGCCACTCGAACCTGACAGATGCCCGGAAGCGATACGCCGCGGGGGTGCTGAAGTACGCACAGATGGGCTACTGGCGACCCGACTACGTGCCGCAGGATTCCGACGTGCTGGCCCTGTTCCGGATCACCCCGCAGGAGGGCGTCGACCCCGAAGAGGCGGCAGCCGCGGTGGCAGGAGAATCGTCGACCGCGACCTGGACCGTCGTGTGGACCGACCGGCTCACGGCCTGCGACAGCTACCGGGCCAAGGCCTACAAGGTCGAGCCGGTGCCCGGCAATCCGTCGCAGTTTTTTGCCTGGATCGCATACGAGCTGGACCTGTTCGAGGAAGGTTCGATCGCCAATCTTGCGGCATCGATCATCGGCAACGTGTTCAGCTTCAAGCCGCTGAAGGCGGTGCGGCTGGAGGACATGCGGTTGCCGCTGGCCTATGTGAAGACGTTTCGCGGACCTCCGACCGGAATCGTGGTCGAGCGTGAGCGGCTGGACAAGTTCGGCCGCCCGCTGCTGGGCGCCACGACCAAGCCGAAGCTCGGCCTGTCGGGCAAGAACTACGGGCGCGTGGTGTACGAGGCGCTCAAGGGCGGTCTGGACTTCGTCAAGGACGACGAGAACATCAACTCGCAGCCGTTCATGCACTGGCGCGATCGTTTCCTGTACTGCATGGAGGCGGTCAATCGCGCCAGCGCCGCAAGCGGTGAAGTCAAGGGCCACTACCTGAACGTGACCGCCGGCACGATGGAAGAGATGTACAAGCGCGCCGAGTTTGCGAAGGAGCTCGGCTCGGTGATCGTGATGGTTGATCTGATCGTCGGCTGGACCGCGATCCAGTCGCTGTCCAACTGGTGCCGCGACAACGACATGATTCTGCATATGCACCGCGCCGGCCATGGCACTTATACGCGGCAGAAATCGCACGGCGTGTCGTTTCGCGTGATCGCGAAATGGCTCAGACTGGCGGGAGTCGATCACCTGCATGCCGGTACCGCCGTCGGCAAGCTGGAAGGCGACCCACCGACGGTGCAGGGCTACTACAACGTCTGTCGAGAGACGGTCAACGAAGTCGATCTGCAGCGGGGGCTGTTCTATCGACAGGACTGGGGAGGACTGCGCAAAGTGATGCCGGTCGCCTCCGGCGGCATCCACGCGGGCCAGATGCATCAGTTGATCGACCTGTTCGGCGACGATGTGGTGCTGCAGTTCGGCGGCGGCACCATCGGCCATCCGATGGGAATACAGGCCGGGGCGACCGCGAACCGGGTCGCGCTGGAGGCGATCGTGCTGGCGCGCAACGAAGGCCGCGACATCAAGCACGAGGGCTTGGATATCCTGACGTCGGCGGCCAGAGCCTGCAAGCCGTTGCAGGCCGCGCTGGACACTTGGGGCGAGGTGAGTTTCGACTACGCCAGCACGGATACGTCCGACTTCGTCCCGACCCCCTCGGTCGCGTAACCGGAGAACTTGATGAGAGTCACTCAGGGAGCGTTCTCGTTTCTGCCGGATCTGACCGATCAGCAGATCCAGGCGCAGGTCGAGTACTGCCTTCGCAACAACTGGGCCGTGTCGGTCGAGTACACGGACGACATTCACCCGCGCAACACGTACTGGGAGATGTTCGGCATGCCGATGTTCGACCTGCGCGATGCGGCCGGCGTGATGTCCGAAATCAACGCCTGCAGAAAGACGTATCCGAAGCACTACATCCGTGTCAATGCATTCGATTCGACCCGGGGGTGGGAGACGATCCGACTGTCATTCCTGGTGAACCGGCCCGCTGAGGAGCCGGGGTTCCGGCTGCGTCGCGTCGAGTCTCAGGGCCGGGTACAACGCTACGCGATCGAGCCCTACGCAACCGACAAGCCGGCCGGGCGCCGGTATTGAGCTGAAGGCACGCGGGAATGAACGATCCATCGGGGCGGCCCGACGGCGGTGTAGGCGAGCAGGATGTGTTGGCCCTGCTCGCCGATCTGGACAGCGAGCTGATCGGACTGGCGCCGGTGAAGCGGCGCATCCGCGACGTTGCGGCCCTTCTGGTGGTCGATTCGGCCCGAACGGCGCAAGGACTGCCGGTGGCCGCACCCGGCCTGCACATGTCCTTCACGGGCAACCCGGGCACCGGCAAGACGACCGTCGCGATGAAGATGGCGTCGCTGTTGCACCGGCTCGGATACGTGCGCAAAGGGCACCTGGTGGCGGTTACCCGCGACGACCTGGTCGGGCAGTACATCGGGCACACCGCGCCAAAGACGCGCGAAGTACTCAAGCGCGCGATGGGAGGGGTCCTGTTCATCGACGAGGCGTACTACCTGGTTCGGCCTGAAAACGAACGCGATTACGGCCAGGAAGCGGTCGAGATACTGCTGCAGGTGATGGAGAATCAGCGCGAGGATCTGGTCGTGATCCTGGCCGGTTACAAGGACCGGATGGCGACGTTCTTCGAATGCAATCCGGGCTTTTCCTCACGCATCGCGCACCACATCGATTTTCCGGATTACAGCGGCGACGAATTGATGCAGATCGCCGACCTGATGCTCGAGCGGATGGGCTACCGGTTCGATGACGGGGCCCGCGCAGCATTCGTCCAGTATCTGCGGGCACGGATGGAGCAGCCGCATTTCGCCAACGCCCGCAGCGTGCGCAACGCGCTGGATCGGGCCCGGCTGCGGCACGCAAGCCGTCTGTTCGGTCGGATCGCCGGGGCCGACCGCGAGACGCTTTCGACGATCTCGGCGCAGGACATTCTGGCCAGCCGGGTGCTGCAAGCGGCTCACAGGGGAGAGAGCGGACCATGCTGAACCAGCCGATCACGTTGACGCAGTACCTGATCGAGGAGCGGCGCCGCTTTCCGCTGGCGTCGGGATCGTTCAACAGCGTGGTGCTGGCGGTTGCGCTGGCCTGCAAGGCGTTGTCGCGCAAGGTGGCGTACGGAGTTCTGGCCGGGTTGCACGGCCAGGCCGGTTCGGTCAACGTGCAAGGCGAGTCCCAGTACAAGCTCGACGTGCTGGCCAACGAGCAATTTCTTCAAGGCCTGCAGTGGGGCGGCAATGTGCGAGGCATGCTGTCGGAGGAAATGGAGGATCCGTGGCTCGCCAAGGACACGGATGTCGCGGCGGGCGATTACCTGCTCGCGTTCGATCCGCTCGACGGCTCCTCCAACATCGACGTGAACCTCTCGGTCGGAAGCATCTTCTCGGTGCTGCGTGCACCAGAGGGGGGCCGCTCGATCCGGGTCGAGGATTTTCTGCAGCCCGGCGCCAGGCAGGTCGCGGCCGGTTACGCACTGTACGGTCCATCGACGATGTTCGTACTGACGGTCGGACGCGGCACGCACGGCTTCACGCTGAACCCGGAGCTCGGCGAATTCCTGCTGACGCACCCGGATCTGAGGGTTCCCGAGGAAAGCCAGGAATTCGCGATCAACGCCTCCAACAGCCGCTTCTGGGAGCCGCCGATCCGGCGCTACGTCGAGGAATGCCTGGCCGGCAGGAACGGCGTGCGCGAGAAGGACTTCAACATGCGCTGGATCGCCTCGATGGTGGCCGATGCGCACCGGATCCTGACCCGCGGCGGCGTGTTCATGTACCCGCGCGATACCAAGGATCCAGCTCAATCGGGCCGGCTGCGCCTACTGTACGAATGCAATCCGATCGGCCTGCTGATCGAGCAGGCCGGGGGGCGCGCCAGTAGCGGAGAAGCACCGATCCTGCAGATCGCGCCGTCCGGACCGCACCAGCGGATCGGATTCGTGTTCGGCTCCAAACAGGAGGTCGAGCGGATCGAGCGCTATCACCGCGAACGCGTCGACGAAGTCGAACCGGATACTCCGCTTTTCAACCGGCGTGGTCTGTTTCGAAGCATGGGCTAGGGAGCCGCAACATGTCGGAAAAGCATCCGATCATCGCGGTTACCGGCTCGTCGGGAGCCGGCACGACCTCGGTGACGCGCACCTTTCAGAAGATTTTCCGGCGCGAGGCCGTGCGCGCGGCAGTGGTCGAGGGCGACAGCTTCCATCGCTACGACCGCAAGGACATGCGCCGCGTGTTGGCCGAGCACGAAAAGGCGGGCGGCCGCAATTTCAGCCACTTCGGTCCGGATGCGAACCTGTTCGGCGAGCTCGAGACGCTGTTTCGCTCGTACAGCGAAGCGGGCAACGGTCGCTACCGCAAGTACCTGCATGACGCCGAGGAGGCGGCGCCGTACGGACAGGAGCCGGGCACCTTCACGGCCTGGGAGTCGTTCGAGCCGGACACCGATCTGCTGTTTTACGAGGGGCTGCACGGCGGGGTGGTCACCGAATCGGTCAACGTGGCCCGCTACCCGGACCTTCTGATCGGCGTGGTGCCGGTCATCAACCTGGAGTGGATCCAGAAGATTCATCGCGACAAAGCGACCCGGGGTTACTCGACCGAGGCCGTGACCGACGTGATCTTGCGGCGTATGCCGGATTACGTGAACTACATCTGCCCGCAGTTCACTCGCACGCACGTGAACTTCCAGAGGGTTCCCGCGGTCGACACCTCCAACCCGTTCGTGGCCCGCGAAATTCCCACCGCCGACGAAAGCTTTCTGGTGATCCGGTTCGCCAACCCGAAAGGCATCGATTTCCAGTACCTGCTCGCGATGTTGCACGATTCATTCATGTCGCGCCCGAACACGATCGTCGCTCCGGGCGGAAAAATGGAACTGGCGATGCAATTGATCTTCACGCCGTTCATCTGGCGCATGATGGACCGTCGCAAAAAGGCGCTCGGCGCGCGATAGGGTCCCGGCGCGTACGCCGGCCCGCGCGAGCGCAGCGGGGAATGCTAAGGTAGCAATCCGAATTCCTGCCGGGGCGGGGTGAGGGTCGTAGCTGATGGACGATTCACGACGCAACCTGATAACAGCCGGTGGCCTGCTCGCCGCGCTGCTCGCCGCGGGATCGAGGGCGGCCGAGCTCGCGCAGCCGGCGGCCCCGGCGTGGAACCAGGCCGCGTTCGCGGCCAAGACCGTGGCCGATTGCTTGAAGACGCTCGGCGTCACTGCCACGCAGGAAGGCGCAGAATTGGACCTGACCGCGCCCGAAATCGCAGAGGACGGTGCGGTGGTGCCGGTGGTGGTGCAATGCCGCCTCGCCGACGTGCGGGAGATTCACATCCTGGTCGACAAGAACCCTTTCTCGCTGGCGGCCAGTTTCTTCTTTTCGGACGGAACGGACCCGTTCGTTTCCACGCGTATCAAGATGAACGAGACTTCGAGCGTGGTGGCGCTGGCGATCACGGACCGGCAGGCTTACCTGGCGCGCCGGCCGATCAAGGTGACGATTGGAGGCTGCGGTGGCTGACCCGATGAAGCTGCGCGCGTCGATGCACGTCGATCGGGTCGAAGTCAAGATTCTGATGGCGCATCCGGAGGAAAGCGGTTTTCGCAAGGGCCCCGACGGATCGACCGTGCCGGCGCATTTCATTTCGAATGTGACGGTGCAGCACGCCGGCCGGGAGGTGCTTCGTGCTCAATGGGGTCCGGCGATCTCCAAGAACCCTTTCCTGCAATTCGCGTTCCGCGGCGCGGCCCGGGGCGACGAGTTGACGGTGACCTGGATCGACAACCTGGGTGAGACCCGGACCGACCGCGTCACGGTCGCTTGAATGCAAACCCGCCCATCGTCGCACGCGTTGCCCCGGGCCTGGCTCAGGAAGGCGTTCGCGATCGCCGCGCTGGCGTGTACCGAAGCGATCGCGACCGATCCGCTGTCGGAGTATCGGCGCATGCTGGCCGATGACAATCCGGCCGAACTGGCCGTGGCGCGCGGCGAGGAGCTCTGGAAGATGCCGCGCGGCCCGAAGAACGCGTCGCTGGCCGGCTGCGATCTCGGAAAGGGGCCCGGCGTGCTCAGCGGCGCATACGCTGCCTTGCCGCGCCATTTCGCCGATACCGGCTCGGTGATGGACCTGGAATCGCGGCTGGTCCACTGCATGGTGACGATCCAGGGTTTGGCCCGGGCCGAAGTGACCGCAGCGCCGTTTTCGGAACGCGGTGCGGCGCAGACCGACCTGGAGGTTCTGACCGCGTATGTGGCGGCCCAGTCGCGCGGGGCAACGATCCGGGTGCCGCAGCAGTCGCAGGACGAGCTGGACTCGTACGCGCGTGGCCGCGACCTGTTCTTCCGGCGCGCCGGTCCATACGACTTCTCGTGCGCGAGCTGCCACGGCGCCGACGGCCAGCGGATTCGATTGCAGGAGCTTCCGAATCTGACCCGGCCGGAGGGCGCGCGCAGCGCTTTTGCGCACTGGCCCGCGTACCGCGTTTCGCACGGTGCGGTACGAACGATGCAGTGGCGACTGTCGGACTGCGTGCGTCAGGAACGCCTGCCGGAGCTGCTGTTCGGCTCGCCGGCGTCCATCGATCTGACGATGTATCTCGGGGTGCTGGCCAGCGGCGCAACGATGGACGCGCCGTCGCTGCGCAGGTAAGGACCAGGGCATGCGCGCCAACCGGGTTGCGCAATCGATGGCTCTGGTGATGGTCGCTTGCAGTGCGGAACGCGGTGGGGTGGCCGGCGACGGGACGGGCCAGGCGGCCCTTGAGAAGGTCGTGGCCTCGTCGTTCCGCGCGCGCGGGCAGGCGGGCCTTGACCGCCTGCAACAAAGCGAGATGCAGCGCATCTGTAGTCGCGCCCCGACCGGTCAGCTGCCGGCCGATTTGCAGCAGCGGCTGCAGCGCGAGGCGCTTCAGTCGGTGCGCTTTCCCGAAGACGGGCGCTGGCTCGGCAAGTGGCAACAGGGCGAGAAAATCGCGCAGTCCGGCACCGGCATGCAGTACAGCGACGCGGCCGATGCGCCTCGCGGCGGCGGCTGCTACGGATGCCACCAGCTGTCCGGCACCGAGATCGCATACGGCACGATCGGGCCTTCGCTGTATCGCTACCTGGAGCGCAAGGGCGCAGGATCGGACGCGATGCAGCGGGCATGGACCCAGATCTGGAATGCTCACGCGTACAACGCCTGCTCGGTGATGCCGCGGTTCGGCGACGCCGGCATCCTGACACCGGAGCAGATTCGCGACGTGATGGCACTGCTGTTCGATCCTCAGTCGCCGGTGAACCGCTGAGCGATCGACCTGCCAGCGCGCCGCTGCAATCGTGGATCGACGCGAATTCGTACAGGTCCTGGCGGTGGCCGCGTCGGCCGGCGTGCCCTTGCGTGCGGATGCCGGCCTCTCGGACGCCGAGACGGCCAAGCGGCTGTACGAGGTGCCGCGATTCGGCAATGTGCATCTGCTGCACTTCACCGATTGCCACGCGCAACTGCGACCGGTCTTCTTTCGGGAGCCGAGCGTCAATCTGGGAGCCGGCCCGGCACGGGGGCGGCCGCCGCATCGGGTCGGGCGAGCGCTGCTCGAGCAGTACGGGATCGCTCCGACCGGCCTGGAAGCCTATGCGCTGACGAGCATCGATTTCGAGGCGTCCGCGCGGCGCTACGGCGCGGTGGGCGGTTTCGCCCACCTGGCCACGCTCGTGAAGCACCTGCGTGCACAGCGCCCCGGCGCGCTGTTGCTCGATGGCGGCGACACCTGGCAGGGATCAGCCACGTCATTGTGGACGCGCGGACAGGACATGGTCGACGCGGCGAAGCTGCTGGGCGTGGACATGATGACCGCGCATTGGGAAATGACCTTCGGCACCGAGCGCGTGATGCAGATCGTGCACACGGACCTGAAGGACCGGATCGAGTTGCTGGCGCAGAACGTCAGAACGTCCGATTTCGGCGACCCGGTATTTGCGGCGACGTCGCACCGGGTGGTCAATTCGATCCCGGTCGCGGTGATCGGGCAGGCTTTTCCGTATACGCCGGTCGCTCACCCCCGATCGCAGGTCGCCGGATGGACCTTCGGAATCCGGGAGCGCGAACTGCAGGCCGAGGTGGACGCGGCGCGCGCCTCAGGTGCGCAGGTCGTGATCCTGCTGTCGCACAACGGTATGGACGTCGATCTGAAGCTCGCCGGGCGCGTGCGCGGCATCGACGCGATTCTGGGCGGGCACACGCACGATGCGGTGCCTCGTCCGGTCATCGTCCGCAACCCAGGCGGCGCGACCGTGGTGACGAACGCCGGAAGCCACGGCAAGTTCCTGGCGGTGCTGGATCTGGACATTGGCGGGGGCCGGGTCCGCGACTATCGCTATCGATTGCTTCCGGTCATCTCGAATCTGCTGCCGGCCGACCCCGACATGCAGCGACTGATCGACCGTGTCCGTGCGCCGTTCGATTCGCGGCTGGCGCAGCCGCTGGCGGTGACCGAGCAGACGCTGTATCGACGGGGTAATTTCAACGGCACCTTCGATCAAGTGATACTGGAGGCCCTGCTGCGCACCCGCGGCGCGCAGGTGGCGTTCTCGCCGGGTTTTCGCTGGGGCACGACGCTGCTGCCCGGCGACACGATCACGATGGAGGATCTGATGGCGCAAACGGCGATCACGTACCCATGGACCACGCTCACCGAGCCGAGCGGGGAGGCCATCAAGGCGGTGTTGGAAGACGTAGCCGATAACCTCTTCAACCCGGACCCGTACTTGCAGCAGGGCGGCGACATGGTGCGGGTGGCGGGCCTCACCTACTCGATCGCCCCCGATGCGCCGATCGGGCGGCGCATCGACGACCTTCGGATCGATGGCGTTCCGCTGTCGGCCGACCGCCGCTACAAGGTGGCCGGCTGGGCGCCGGTGAACGAGGCCGAACACGGTCCTCCGGTGTGGGAGGTGGTTGCCGAATATCTGCGCGACCTCAAAGTGGTGAAGCCGCGCGCCGCGCGGATGCCCCGGCTGCGCGGTGTCTTGCCGGACGACCCTGGTCTCGGTTGATATAGTTCCCGGCGAAGGCCGGCATCGGCGCCAGCGGGGAGCGAGAATGAGACTTGCGACCTTGTTTTTAGCGGCGGCAGCACTGTGGAGCGTTTCGTTCGCGGGGCGCGCTCAGGTGTGCTCGAGCATCAATAACGAAGTCGTCTCAGTCGATGTCCGGAACGATGAATGGACGGCCGCCAAGATCAAAGCCAATCCGGGGGACCTGATCATTGTTCGGGCCAGCGGCCTGGTGAAAATCGCGCACACGCTGCTCGGCGAGGTTGGCCCCAGAGGGGCGCCGAACGGCTCCGGCCGACTGGACATGAAAATCGGGGCGAAAACAGTCGTCCTCGCGGTCACCGCCGAAGAGATTGTCGCGAAGAATGTGGAGGCGCGCGGCGGCGCCGCGGCTCTGGCGGCCCTTCAAAGTCTGCGGCGGTCGGGGCGCCTGGTGCTGCCTGGGCGTTCCATGCTGATCACGGTTTCGGATCTGCGTGAGCGGCCAGGCCGCGTCCGCGAAGAGGTGACCTTCCAGGGCTTGACCCAGATCCGTGCCTTCGACGGATCGAAAGCCTGGCAGGTCGAGCCGTTTCAGGGGCGCAAAGACCCCGCGATGATGACCGACGACGACGCAAAGCCCATGCGCCTGAGCGCCGACCTGGACGGCGCGTGGGTCGACGCGAAGGCCAAGGGTCATACGCTCGAGTATCTGGGAACCGAAGAAGTCGATGGCACCGTCGCGCACAAGCTGCGGGTGCGCCTGAAGTGGGGGGACCAAGTGACCGTGTGGATCGACCCGGACACCTGGATGATCATGCGCGAGTTGCGCAAGACCGTAGTGCGTGGCGCGGAGAAGGAGACCGAGACGGACTACGGCGATTACGAGAAGGTGGGTGGCGTCTATGTCCCTATGAGCGAGGAAAGTGGCCCGCGCAACTCGCCCTCGTCATCGAAGACGAAGGCTGTCTGGGACGAGGCCGAGGCCAACGTTCCCGTCGCAGCCGAGGTCTTCGCCTTTCCGGACAAGGCGGCGGCTCCGGCAGGAGCGGCCCGATGAAGGCCGCCGTCGGGCTCCTGGGTGCGTGTGTGCTCAGCGTTGCTGCGGCCTCGCCCGCGCTGGACTCGGCGACCGTCTCGGGCATCGGCGCGCGAAACATCGGCTCGGCCGCGATGAGCGGTCGCATCGCTGCGGTTGCGGGGCGGGTCGAGGCGGACGGCAAGGTCACGTTGTTCGTCGGCGCCGCCTCGGGCGGCGTCTGGAAGTCGGTCGACGGCGGCACCACGTTCAAGTCCGTCTTCGACAAGCAGGGCGTCCAGTCGATTGGCGCGGTCGCGTTCGACCCCTCGGACCCGAAGGTCGTCTGGGTCGGCACCGGCGAGAGCTGGACGCGCAACTCGGTCTCGGTCGGGAACGGCATCTGGCGCTCGGGCGACGGCGGCGAGACTTGGGCGCACATGGGGCTGCCGGAATCGGAGCGTGTGAATCGGATCGTCGTACATCCTTCGAGGAGCGACGTCGTGTACGCGTGCGTCCCCGGCAAGCTATGGTCCGACTCGCCGGACCGGGGTCTATACAAGACGGTCGATGGCGGCCACAACTGGACTCTGGTGCTGCCGGGTCCGAACCTTTCCACGGGGTGTTCCGGTCTGGCGATGGACCCGCGCAATCCGGACCGACTGTTCGCGGGCCTGTGGGACTTCCGGCGCAAGGGTTGGACGTTCCGCTCGGGCAGCGACGGCCCGAATGGTGTCTCGGGCTCGGGCCTGTACCTCACCGAGGACGGTGGTGCGACCTGGAAGCGGCTCGACGAGAAAACCGCACCGGGTCTGCCGCCGGGCCCGTGGGGCCGGCTCGACGTGGCGATCGCGCCGTCGAACCCGGAGCGCGTGTACGCGGTGATCGAGAACGTCAAGTCGGCGCTATACCGCTCCGACGATGGCGGAAAAACCTGGACGCGCAAGGACGACAGTCAGCGGATGGTCTGGCGGCCGTTCTATTTTTCCCGGCTGGTGGTCGACCCGACGAACCCGGACCGCGTCTACAAGCCGGACTACACGCTGATCGCGTCGGAAGATGGAGGGGGAAGCTTCAGCGAGGTCGGCGGCGGCACGCACGGCGACCACCACGACCTCTGGATCAACCCGAAGAATCCGAAACACGTGGTGACCGCGGACGATGGCGGCCTGTGGATCTCGTACGACGGCGCCAACCGTTGGTGGAAATGCAACAACCTGCCGGTCTCGCAGTTCTACCATGCGTCGGTGGACGACAGGGACCCGTACCAGGTCTACGGTGGCCTGCAGGACAACAGCTCGTGGGTCGGTGACTCCGAGTATCCGGACGGGATCACCAACAGCCGCTGGGAGAACCTGTATGGAGGCGACGGCTTCTGGGTGTTCACGGATCAATCCGATCCGAACTTCGTATACGCGGAAGCGCAGGGCGGCTTTATCGGCCGCATCGACCGGCACACGCTCACCGCGCGCGACATTCAGCCGAAAGCGGGGTACCGGGAGAAGCTGCGCTGGAACTGGAACACGCCGATCCACGTTTCCCGCCTCGAAAAGGGCAAGGTCTACGTCGGGGCTCAATTCCTTTTCGTGACGAAGGACGCAGGGCAGTCGTGGCAGCGGATCTCGCCGGACCTCACGACGAATGACCCGCAGAAGCAGAAGCAGGAGCAGTCGGGCGGCATCACGGTCGACAACTCGGCCGCGGAGATGCACACGACGATCTACTCGATCTCGGAGAGCCCGCGCGACGCGAAGACGATCTGGGTCGGGACCGACGACGGCAACCTTCAGCTCACGCGCGACGGCGGAACGACGTGGGCCAATCTGGCAGGCAACGTCCCCGGGTTGCCGCCCGCCAGCTGGGTCTCGTGGGTCGAGGCCGGGCCGCATGCGGATGCAAGCGCGTACGCCGCATTCGACCGGCATACGTTCGGCGACATGACCCCATGGGTCTACGTGACGCAAGACTTCGGAAAGACCTGGACGCGCATCGTGGATGCGGCGTCGGGCGTCCGCGGATATGCCCACGTGA
>VBCK01000249.1 GCA_005882215.1 Betaproteobacteria bacterium
CCCAGGGTCCCGTTGGGGTTGGCCAGGAACACGGACGTGCCCGGGGGGTAGGGCTCGTCCTTGTAGCCCGACTTGTAGTGCCCGGTCAACGTATTGGTGAACTGGCCGGTCGCCAGGCTCAACTGCACGTGGAACTGGGTGCGGAACACGACGGCATTGTCCGGACCGAACTGGCCGAGGTCGGTGAACATCTCCCCGCCCGGCGCGAAGTTGTACTTCTGCCGGAACATCTGGGTGCCGGTCCACTGCACCCCCGCGGTGCCGACCGGCGTCTTGGTCCGGTAGCTGAAATCCCAGTCCAGGCCCCGGTACTCCGCTTCGCCTCCGTTGATCGGTACCTGCTTCAACGCGATCGTGGTAAACCCGCCGACCGGGTCGATGTACGGCGAGATGAACAGACTTGCGTACGTAGTCGGATGAGTGAACGCCGTGTTTTCCGCGATCCCCCCTGACAGGATCTGACCCGTCAGCTTCACGTTCCACAGGTCGGCCCCCAGCGACAACTGGGCGATCGGCTCGATGCGGAACCCGATCGTCCACTGCGTGGATTTCTCGGGCTTCAGACCGCTGGGGCCGGAAGCCCCGTTCGCGCCGATCACCAGGTCGTACTGGGCGCTGCCCGGGATGCAGCCCGGAGCTCCGGGGAGAGGGCAGTTATAGCTGCCCGCGGTACTGCCGTTGAACACCAGCGGACCGGCAATGTCGTTTACCGCGGGCGCCCTGAAGCCTCGACCCCACGAACCCCGCAACAACAGCTGCTGGATCGGCTGAAAGCGCAGGGTCACCTTGCCGGTGGCCTGATTGGACGAATTGCCGATATCGGCATCGGGCAGCTGATCGATGATGCCGGTGACCGTGTTCGGATTGACTCCGAACTCGAAGCCGGAGTGAACCTTGTTGTAATAGTCGTAGCGTCCCGATGTGATGATTTCCAGAGACTTCACGACCGGGAAGTTCCACTCGGCGAAAATACCCCAGTTGTCGCGGCTCGCGTCGACCGGCACCGCTCCGTTGGCGCCGCCGACCGGAAGGTCGGTGAACGTTCCCTGAGTCGAGTAACCGCTGCCCGACAACTCGATCGGCGAGTAGCCCTGCCGCCAGATCTGGCTGTCATACTCGCCGCCGACCGCGAGGATCGACGATCCGCCCGGAAGCTCGAATACCGGGTGCTGGACCAGGAAGGAGTATTCACTGATATCGGAGTCGAACTCGAACCCGTTGGTGTGGAGGATGGCCGGCCTCAACGAGGCTGAACCCGTGCCCAGCACCGGATCGTACGTTCCGTTCGCGATCAGCGCGTTCAACTGGTTGAAGCTCAGGTACCCTCCGGACAGGTTGTCGCTCAACTTGTTGTGCGACCGCGTATAGGCCAGCTTGTAGTCGAAGCCGTACAGCGTGCCGTCGACACCCATCGAGAAGTGTTCGGCCTCGGTCACGTAGTCGTCCGTGCGGCCGCCGGCCGACACCGCGCGATAGCCCATCGTGACGGAAAAGGGGAGTCCCGTGTTGGGGCCAGGGCCGGGATTGATGATGCTCAGGTTGTTGGCCGTCAGGAACGGAACCACGTACCGGTTGTACAGCGACGGGAAGTGGGTCGTCGTGTTCAGGTCGAACGGTTGCGCCGGCGGCGCGTAGCGCGGCGAGGTCGTGTAGTTGGTCACCAGGAACTCGGCCCACCCCGTGGTGTCCGGGTCAAATTTGAAGTAACCCTTCAAGAGTCCCGAGTCGCGCGTGGACGGTGGAACGTCCTCCACCGTGGCCGCGTAGTTGAACCGGCACGACTCGCCGACGGCCTTCAGTGTCGCGGGGTCCGTTATCACGCTGGCATTCGGGTTGCCGCAGTTGCCGTTCAGGCGGAAAAACGGATTGATCGAATATCGGGTCGGCGTCGTGCCGGACGGGGAGCCGTTCGGAACGGCCTGAAAGGTAATGTTGGCCGGTTCCGTGTTCGAGGTCGCCTGGTTGAAGATGTAGTTCACGCCCTTGTACGTGAACGGGAAATACGCGCCCTTCCTCGAGGCCGGGCGCTGGGAGGCCATAATCGTCTGCTGCTGGTCGTGGCTGTAATTGAACAGCACGTTGTAATGGTCCGTGTTCAGGTCGCCGAAGCCCTTCGTGAACCCCGCGCTCCAGCTGTCGCCGCCCGCGTGCTGGACCGCGTTCCAATTGAAAAACACGCTGCCCGCGGTCGAGTTCTTCCTCAGGATGAAATTGACCACGCCGGCGATCGCATCCGAGCCGTACAGCGCCGAGGCGCCATCGGTCAGGATCTCCACACGCTCGACCGCGTCCAGCGGAATGGTCTCCAGGTTGACCGCGAATCCGCCGCCGATGCTCGAGCCGGCGAACAGCGATTGCCCCGCGACCCGCTGCCCGTCGACCAGAACCAGCGTGTACTTGGACGGCAGCGAGTGCAACGCTGCCGTCGTGATCCCGGCAGTAGCGCCGTTGACCGAATCCGACGAGGTCAGGTAACCCTGCATCGCCGGAAGCATCTGCAGCAGGTCGGTTGCGCTGGTCGCGCCCGTCTTCGCAATGTCTTCCCGCGTCAACGTCGTCACCGGCAACGCGGTTTCGACCTCGATGCGCCGGATCGCCGACCCGGTAATCTCGATCCGCTCGATCGGAGCTTCCTGAGCCAGAACCACTGCCGACAGAGAAACAGCAGCAGCACCGGCTAGGGCAACAGCCAGCGCTTGTGGCGCCGGGATTGGCTTTGACATGTTTTCCCCCAAAATTTTCGCAAATCGAACACGACCGGCGCGG
>VBCK01000137.1 GCA_005882215.1 Betaproteobacteria bacterium
AACCGCGTTTCAGGTTTTCCCGAAAGAAGTTCGCCTCGCCCAGCAGGAATACATCGTCGCTGGCGTTCAGTGCCGTCTGCAGCGCGGTCGTGCCGGAGCGCGCTGCACCCACGACAAACAACATCCGAGGCTGATTCTCGGGCGCGGACAGCTGTGCCAGCAATGCCACGGTGCGACGCCGTATCGCAGTGCGCAGCGCAAGGTTGGCTCGCCGGAGCAATTGGATCGGCGAGTCATGAGAACGCCGAGCCTCCGGTTCCAGAAAGCCGACAGTCGTCGGCGCAGCGGCGGACGGGATGGCCACGGATATCTAATAGGACGTCCTCAATAAATTATGCGTGCTTCATCGGGCGTTCTCGCGTAGGAATCATCCGAACCTTCGTGCGGATTGCCGCCGCTAATCGCGAAAAATGGTGATGAGAGAACATCGATTTACGAAATTTCTAGAATTCGTTTACAAAACCACCCGAGGCTGATCGCCGTTATCCTCTGTGCCGATGTCGACAACTCAGAAAACGTCCCTCGATCTGAAAAGCGGCGCGCCGATCGATCTCGCCGGCCTGCGCCGTGTTCACGTGCTGGTGGTCGGAGACGTGATGCTGGATCGCTACTGGTTCGGCGAGGTCGAACGCATCTCGCCCGAGGCGCCGGTGCCGGTCGTGCGAATTGCAACGACCGAAGAGCGCCTCGGTGGCGCCGCCAACGTGGCCCGCAACGTCACCGCGCTGGGCGCTCGGGCCGGGCTTCTGAGCGTAGTCGGTAACGACGAGCCGGGGCGTGCGGTGGCGGGACTGCTGCGCCAATCCCAGGTCAGCGATCACCTGCACGTGGACGCAACGTTGGCCACTACGGTGAAGCTGCGCGTGATCGGGCGGCGCCAGCAGATTGCGCGGATCGATTTCGAAAGCGCACCCGTCGCCGAGGTCCTGGCGGCGCATTTCCAGCAGTTCCAGAGCCTGCTCGACCTGCACGACCTGGTCGTGCTGTCCGACTACGGAAAAGGAGGCCTGACCCATATCGTCAAGATGATCGAGGCGGCGCGGGCCGCGAGCCGTCCGGTCATCGTTGATCCGAAGGGCGACGACTACTCGCGCTACGCAGGCGCCACCCTGATCACGCCGAACCGGGCGGAGTTGCGCGAGGTGGTGGGCCGCTGGCGCGACGAAGCCGACCTGGAACGGCGCGCGCAGAAACTGCGCGCGGACCTCGGACTGCAAGCCGTACTGCTGACGCGCAGCGAAGAGGGCATGAGCCTTTTTACCGATGAGGGCGCCTGGACCGTCCCCGCGCAGGCGCGCGAAGTGTTCGATGTGTCGGGCGCCGGAGACACGGTGATTGCCGTGCTGGGTACGATGCTGGCGGCAGGGCTGGGGCTGCGCGAGGCCGCGCGGCTGGCGAACCATGCCGGCGGCATCGTCGTAGGGAAACTGGGGACAGCGACGGTCACGTACGACGAGCTGTTCGCCGCCGGCGGCTGACCTGCCCCGCACATTTAGTTCACGGACATACCCACGGCGCGGGACCCCTGACTTCGGTCGGGTCCGTCACGTCCGTGGCAGAATCCGGCGACGCGGAAACTTGCTGCGTACCATATATAAGCTATTCTGCTCATGATCGTCGTCACCGGCGCGGCCGGATTCATCGGCTCGAACCTGGTCAAGGCGCTGAACGAACGCGGCGAAGTCGATGTTGTCGCGGTCGACAACCTGGAACGGGCCGATAAGTTCCGCAACCTGGTCGACTGCGAAATCTCGGATTACCTGGACAAGCGCGATTTTCTCGAACGGGTGCAGCGTGGGGACTTCGCACGGCCCGCTGTCGTGTTCCATCACGGGGCCTGCTCGGACACGATGGCCACCGACGGCCGCTTCATGATGGAAAATAACTTCCGGTATTCGATGCAGATGCTTCAGTGGTGCCAGCAGGTCGACGTGCCGCTGATCTATGCCTCGTCAGCCGCCGTGTATGGGCTAGGTCCGACCTTCGTCGAGGAGCGACCGTACGAGCGACCACTGAATATCTATGGGTATTCGAAATTCCAGTTCGACCAGATCGTGCGCCGTGCCCTGCCGTCGCTGCGGGCGCCGGTGGTGGGGCTCCGATACTTCAACGTCTACGGGCCTCGCGAAGGACACAAGGAACGGATGGCTTCGGTCGCGTTCCACCATTACCACCAGTTCCGTCGCGAGGGCCACGTCCGGCTGTTCCAGGGCAGCCACGGATATGCCGACGGCGAGCAGCGACGCGATTTCATCCACGTGGACGACGCGATCCGGGTGATCCTGCATTTCTGGAACCGCCCGGCCAGCGGCATCTTCAATGTAGGCACCGGGCGGGCCCAAAGCTTCAACGACGTGGCGCTGGCCGTGATCAACTCGCTGCGCGAAGCCAACGGGCAGCCGCCGCTGCAGTTGAAACAGGCCGCCTCCCAGGGGACGATCGAGTATGCGGAGTTCCCGCTCGAGTTGCGCGACCGGTACCAGGCCTACACCCAGGCCGACCTGGCGCGCCTGCGCAATGCCGGGTACGCCGAGCCGATGATGACCGTGGAGCAGGGAGTTGCCGCGTACGTCAGGTGGTTGTTGAGGCATGCTTGATGCCCTCACCCACGCCCTCTCCCGCAAGCGGGAGAGGGCTGGAAGATAGCTGATGCATAAGGCCGCGTTCCTGGATCGCGATGGCGTGATCAATGTCGACCGCGGGTATGTGCATCGGATCGAGGATTTCGAGTTCGTCCCCGGCACGCTGCAGGCCTGCCGTGAACTGGCCCGGCGCGGCTGGCTGCTGGTGGTGGCGACCAATCAATCCGGGATCGGCCGCGGCCTGTACACGGCGCAGGACTTCCGCACGGTGACCGACTGGATGCGGTCTCGGTTCGAGGAGTACCAGGCGCCGTTGGCCGGCGTGTACTACTGTCCACATCACCCGACCGAGGCGCTCGGAGACAACCGGATCCAGTGCGATTGCCGCAAGCCGCAGCCCGGAATGCTGCTGGCCGCCGCGCGCGACCTGTCGCTCGACCTGCCGCAGTCGATGTTGTTCGGCGACAAGTGCGAAGACCTGCTGGCCGCACAAGCCGCGGGCATCACGCATCGTGTGCTGCTGGGCAAGGACGGCCGCGCGGCTCCAGAGCAGGACTGCACGCCCGGACTGGCCGAGGCGCGCTTCGCCTGCCTGCGCGAGGCCGTGGCCAGCGCGCAGCTGGCGCCGATGCTGGGCGAGGTCGTCGATGCCTGATTCGGACGGCAGCGCGCCGGCGTTCGAGTCCAAGATCGTCGCGCGCGAGGCGCTCGCCGTGCGAGTCGCGCGTCTGCCGCGGCCACTCGTGCTGACGAATGGCGTGTTCGACCTGTTGCACCGGGGCCATGTCACGCTCCTGGCCAGGGCTCGCGAGCTGGGCGCGGCCCTGGTGGTCGCTGTCAACTCCGACGCCTCCGTGCGCCTGCTCGGCAAGGGCGCGGATCGGCCGATCAACACCGAGCAGGACCGAGCCGCGATCCTGGCGGCGCTCGAAAGCGTGGCGCTGGTAACCCTCTTCGACGAGCGCGTGCCGCTGCCGGTGCTGCAAATCGTGCGGCCCGAGGTCTACGTGAAGGGCGGCGACTACTCGATCGAATCGACCCCGGAGGCCCAGCTCGCGCGCACCTGGAATGCCCGGGTGCTGGCGATCCGCTTCGAGCACATCCGCTCGACCACCGCGCTGCTGGAGCGGGTGCGAAGCGCGCGATGACCTTTTTCGTTCAGGCCATCCTGGCGTTCCTGCTGACGGTACTGCTGATCTTGTGGATGCGACGGCCTGCGCACCGGTTCGGGCTGGTCGACGATCCCGGCGGCCGCAAGCGCCACGGCGTCGCGGTCCCGCTGACCGGCGGGATCTCGCTGACGGTCGGATTTTTCCTGGCGCTGGCGCTGTCGCTTCCGGCCCTGTCTGACCAGCTGGTGCTGCTGGTCTCGATGGCGCTGCTGGCGCTGATCGGCGTGCTGGACGACATCGGCGAAGTGTCGCCGCGCTCCAAGCTCGGGGTCCAGGTCCTGGCAGCGGTGCTGATGACTTCCTGGGCCGGCCATTTCCTGGTTCATCTGGGCGACCTGTTCGGCCGCGGCGACATCTCACTGATGAACTGGGGCATCCCGCTGACGGTGTTTGCGACCGTAGCCCTGATCAACGGCATCAACATGCTGGACGGCGTGGACGGCCTGGCCGGCGGCCTCGTGTTCGTAATGCTGTGCTTCTTCGCCGCATTCGCCTGGTGGGCAGAGGACGTGGTTTCACTGAAAATCCTGGTCGTGCTGCTGGGCGCTCTCGGGGGCTTCCTGCTGTTCAATCTGCCGCATCCGTGGCGTGGCCACCATCGCACGTTCATGGGCGACACCGGGAGCCTGGTGCTCGGATTCGTTGTGGCCTGGTACGCGGTCGGGCTGACCCAGAGTTACGCCCCGACGGTGCCGCCGGTCGTGATGCTGTGGGTCACCGGCATCGTGCTGTTCGATCTTTTCACCGTTACCGTGCGCCGGATCCTGCGCCGGCGCGACCCGGCGGCACCGGATCGCGCCCACATTCACCACATCCTGCTGCGGCGTGGCCTGTCGCCGGCGCGCGTGGTCACGCTGCTCTTGGGCGCGAATGTGGCATTGGCTGCGATCGGCTCGCTGGGCTGGGCCGCCGGCGTGCCGCAAACGTGGCTGTTCGCCACCTACCTGGCCGTGGCCCTCGCCTATCTCGGGATGTTCCTGTTCCCGGCCCGGCTGATCAAGCGCCGGCGCACAGCACGCGTCAGCAGCGCGGGTCCGTCGCCTTGAGCCTGCTCGTCATCGGCGACCTGCAGGGCTGCGACGACAGCCTGCAAAAGCTGCTGGCAATCGCTCCCGCGGCCGACCGGCTGCTGTTCCTTGGAGACCTGGTCAACCGCGGCCCGCAGTCGCTGGCGGCGCTGCGGCGCGTGCGTGGGTTCGGCGATCGGGCGCTGACCGTGCTCGGCAATCACGATCTGCACCTCCTCGCGGTCGCCGCCGGCATCCGACCGCAACACGCGGACGACACCCTGCAAGAGATCCTGGACGCGCCCGATGCCGACGAGCTGCTCGACTGGCTGCGGATGCGGCCGCTGGCGCATTTCGAACGGGGGGCGCTGTTCGTGCACGCCGGAGTCCTTCCCCCCTGGTCGGCTGCGCGCTCGCTCGAGCTGGCGCACGAAGTCGAGCAGCAATTGAGCGGACCGAACTACCGCCGCTTTCTTGCCACGATGTATGGGAATCAGCCCGCGCGCTGGAGCGAATCGCTGACCGGCGCCGACCGCCTGCGCTGCGTCCTGAACGCCTTGACGCGCGTTCGCTACGTCAGCGAGGATGGAACGATGGACTTCCGGGTCAAGCAGGGCCCTGCCTCCGCGCCGCCCGATCTGATCGCGTGGTTCGATCACCCGCAGCGCGCCAGCCGGGACACGCCAATCGTCTTCGGCCACTGGTCGACGCTGGGACTGATGCTGCGGTCGGACGCGATCTGCCTGGACACCGGCTGCCTGTGGGGCGAAGCGTTGACTGCGCTCAGCTGGCCGGAGCGGACCGCGGTCCAGGTTCCGTGTCCGAGGTTTCGGCGCCCGCGCTGACGTCGCTCGCAAGCAGCTCGCGCTCGTCCAGCGGAACGTCGAGCGCGCGGGCTATCGCGGCGCGCGCCACGCGCGCCGCCGCGTGGCGGTTGGAAGGCACTGGCTCGATCGGCGGCAGCCAGTGCACCTCCACGGCCAGGTGCGGCGCCGTGACGACCCGCCACAGCGACTGCATCAGGTTCATTTCGCCGACGAACATCGCGGCCCTGGAATACTCGCCACGCTGCGTAAAGCGCACCCCGACCGGGCGCAAAGGCGCATTCAGGTCGATCGCGGGCTGCACCAGGTTCGCGTGAAACGGCAGCAGCCTGGATCCGTCGGTGGTCGTACCCTCCGGGAACACCCCGATCAGCTGGCCCGAGCGCAGCCGTTCGGCCACTGCCTGGTTGGTGCGGACCACCGCGTGGCGCCTTCCGCGCTCGACGAACAGCGTTCCGACCACGATTGCCAGCCACCCGAACACCGGCCAGCGGCCGATCTCGGCCTTGGAGACAAACCGGGCTGGCACCAGCGCGGCCACCGAGAACACGTCCAGCCACGAGCTGTGATTGATCAACAGCAAGGAGCCGACCGCCGGCTGACCCGCGCCTTCGCCCGCCTTGCCGCCGGGTCGGGGCGGCAGCCCATGCGAGTCCAGCCGCACGCCGATGATCAGCAGCAGCAGGCGCGACCAGGTCGTCACCGCTGCGTCGCGCCACGCGCTCCCGATCCACGGAAACAGCAGCACCGCGTACAGCAGCCCGAGCGCGACGTGCAAGAGCGCCGCTGCGATCGTGATCGGCGCGAGCAACAACAAACCGAGCCGATAAAGCTGAGCGATCACGCGGCGGCCCCCACCGGCGCCCGTTCGAACCGCATCTCGCCGCCCACGATCGTGGCCCGCACGCGGCCCGCCAACTCGCGCCCCAGGTAAGGCGTGTTCTTGCCGTAGCTCAGCAGCGATTCGGAATTGACGCGCCATGTCTCGTTCGGGTCGAACAGCACCACGTCCGCCTTGCGCCCGACCAGCAGCGTGCCCGTGTCTTCACCGAGCACGCGGGCCGGACCGCACGTCACCGTGCTCAGCGCTCGCAGCACCGGCACCTTGTCGGACTGGGCCCAGGCGAGAAGCAGCGAAAGCAAGGTCTCCAGCCCGGTGGCTCCGACGCCGGCTTCGCCGAACGGCAGCAGCTTGTCCTCGAGTGCGGCCGGTGCGTGATCCGAGCAGATCGCATCGAGCGTCCCGTCGGCCAGCGCCGCTCGGATCGCTGCACGGTCCCGCTGCGTGCGCAGCGGCGGATCGAGCCGCCAGTTCGAATCGAACTGTCCGACGTCCGTATCGACCCCGTGCACGTGCAGGATCGAGACGTCGGCCGTGACAGGAAGCCCTTCGCGGCGCGCCGCCCGCAACAACTCGATGCCGGCCGCGGTCGACACGCGGCACAGGTGGACCCGCACCGGCCGCTGCCCGGTGGCCCGCTGCAACTCGAAAATCGTGTGCAGCGCGACCGTCTCGGCGACCGCCGGCACGGCCGGAAGCCCCAGGCGCCCGGCCACTGCACCCGCGCCGGCCACACCGCCCGCCGCCAGCGTGGCGTCGACCGGTCGAAGCCAGACCGGAAGGTCGAAGGTTCGGGCATATCGCAACGCGTTCAGCAGCGTACCGCGGTCGTCCGGCAGCGCCCCGCTCTGAGCGAAGGCGACACAGCCGACCTCGGCCAGCGTGCACATCTGGGCCAAGGCCTCGCCTTTAAGGCCCGCAGTCAGCGCGCCGAGCGGATACAAGCGCGCTCCGGCCGCTTCACGCGAACGCTGGCGCAGCATCCGCACCAGCCCCGGCTCGTCGAGCGGTGGATCGGTGTCGGGCGGACAGACGACTCCGGTGACCCCGCCGGCCAGCGCCGCGCGCATCTCCACGCGAAGCGCCCCATCGGCGCCCGGCTCACGCATCCGCGCGCACAGATCGATCAGCCCGGGCGCCGCGACCAGTCCCCGCGCGTCGATCCGGCGGTCGGCGACGAATCCGGCCGGCGCGGCGCCGACCCCGGCGATCCTTCCGTCGGCCAGGTACAGGCCAGCGACCCGATCCAGTTCCGCGGCCGGATCGATCAGGCGGGCCGTTTCGATCGCGATTCTCATTGGAACCTCGCCGAGGACGCGGCGATCGAAAGTACCGCCATCCGCACCGCGATTCCGAACGTGACCTGGGGCAGGATCACGCTGTGCGCGCCGTCGGCCACGCGCGAGTCGATCTCGACCCCGCGGTTCATCGGGCCCGGATGCATCACGATGCAGTCCGGCTTGGCCGCGCGCAGCGCCTCCGGCGTCAGCCCGTACTTGCGGAAGTACTCGGACGCGCTCGGCAGCAGCGCACCGTTCATCCGTTCGCTTTGCAGGCGCAGCATGATCACCACGTCGGCATCGCGTATGCCCTGCTCCAGCGACGTGAACACGCGCACGCCGAGCGATTCGAGCCCATCGGGCAGCAGCGTCAACGGGCCCACCGCGCGCACATCCGGCACGCCCACCGCGCGCAGCGCGTGCAGGTCGGAGCGGGCCACCCGCGAGTGCAGGATGTCGCCCACCACGGCGACGGACAGCGCATCGAATGCGCGCTTGTAGTGCCGGATCGTGTAGATATCCAGCAGGCCCTGGGTCGGGTGGGCGTGCCGCCCGTCGCCGGCGTTGATTACATGCACGTGCGGCGCCACGTGACTCGCGATCAGGTGCGGCGCGCCGCCCTGCGAATGCCGCACCACGAACAGGTCCGCCTGCATGGCCGTCAGGTTGTTGATCGTATCGAGCAAGGACTCGCCTTTGGTAGCGCTGGATGCGGCGATGTTCAGGTTGAAAACGTCCGCGCTCAGCCGCTTGGCGGCGATCTCGAAGGTCGTGCGCGTGCGGGTCGAATTCTCGAAGAACAGGTTGAACACCGAGCGGCCGCGCAGCAAGGGCACGCTCTTGACCTCGCGCGAGCCCACGCTGATGAAGCTGTCCGCGGTCAGCAGGATCCGTTCGATGATTGCGCGCGGCAGGCCGTCGAGCGACAGCAGGTGATGCAGCTCGCCGTCCGCGTTCAGCTGCGGGTTGACCGCCGAATCAGGCACGCGCCCTCTGCTCCAGCGTCAAACGCAAGTGCCCGGACTCTTCGCGGATCAGCACCACGCTGACCTCGTCGGGCACTTCGATCGTTCGTCCCACCACCGAGGGAGCGATCGGCAGTTCACGTCCCCCGCGGTCGATCAGCACCGCCAGATCGATGCGCGCCGGCCGTCCGTAGTCGAACAGCTCGTTCATCGCCGCCCGTACCGTGCGGCCCGTGTTCAGCACGTCGTCGACCAGCACCACGTGACAGCCGGCCACTTCGAACGGAATGCGCGAAGGCCGCACGGCCGGATTCAGCCCACCTTGAGCGAAATCGTCCCGATAGAACGACACATCGAGCACGCCGACCTCGGCGGGCACGCCCAGGTCCTTGCGCAGCCGCTCGGCCAGCCAGACGCCTCCGGTGTGCACGCCGACCAGGCCCAAGGTGCGGCCGGCCACCAGCTCGCGCACCCGCTGCGCGAACAGCGCGTAGATCGATTCGGCGTCCAGATCGATCACGCACCGCCCCCCTGGTCCAGCCACTGCTGCAGGATCACGGCGGCGGCCTCGTCGTCGCGAGCGCCCGCGCCCCCGACCACCGCGGAAGAGTAACGCTCGTCCACACGCGCCACCGTCCGGCCGAAGCGCCCCTGCAGCTGGCGCGCGAAACGCTCGCAGCGCGCGGTCATCGCATGCGGCCTGCCGTCGGGGAAGCGGGCAATTCCGACCACCAGCACCGACGGATTCCATTGGTCGATCAGCGAGCCGATCCGCTTCCAGGCCTGTGCGCCCGAGGCCGCCGCGATCACGCACAGCGGGCGCGCGCCCGAACTGGCCTGGCTGCCGACCGCCACCCCGATGCGCCGCGTTCCGAAATCGAATCCAAGCGCTACGCGGTCGGCCGCCTGGCGGCCCGAAGTCGATGGGGTACCGACACGGCCCGTAGCGGGCGTCGCGCCGGTGCCCAGTTCAGGCATGGCCCGCCTGGCCGGTCAGCTGCAGCGAATCGACTCCCAGCAGTTTCAGCGCCGCCGAGAAACGCGACCTGACCGGGGTGTCGAAAATCACGCGCGGGTCGGCCTTGACCGTGAGCCAGCCGTTCTGTCCGAGTTCGTGTTCGAGCTGACCGGCGCCCCAACCCGAATAGCCCAGCGTGACCAGCAGGCGCGGCGGACCATTACCCTCGGCCACCGCTTCCAGCACGTCCTTCGAGGTGGTCAGCCCGATCTCCTCGCCGACGTTCAAGGTGGAACTGAAATTGCCGGTCGGCGTGTGCAGCACGAAACCGCGCTCGGTCTGCACCGGGCCGCCGTAGAACACCGGCTCGTCGCGCCACGGGGCGATTTCCAGGTGCAGGTCGATCTTGTCGAAAAGACGCGCCAGCGTCAGATCGGTCGGCCGATTGATCACGAGCCCCAGCGCGCCCTTCTCGCTGTGCTCGCACACGTAAACGACCGTCCCATCGAAGTTCGGATCGACCATGTTCGGCATGGCGATCAGAAACTGATCGGTCAGGTTCATGTCCGATAGTCTAACGGAGGCCGCGCGTCCGGGTGGGGCACCGGAGCGAACACGTCGGTCGGCGAACGCGTCATCGGGTCGAGCGCGAAAAAAAGGGCCCCGCATCGGGGCCCGTATGTCGTTGCCGCGTGGCGCGGACCCCGAATCTGGAGTCCGAGACCCGGACCGGACTCACATGTCCATGTCACCCATTCCACCCATACCGCCCATGCCACCGCCCGGGCCGCCCTTGCCTGACTTTTCTTCGACCAGCTCGGCCACCATCGCGTCGGTGGTCAGCATCAGGCTGGCGACCGAGGCCGCATTCTGCAGCGCGGTGCGCGCGACCTTGGTCGGATCGAGCACGCCCATCTGAACCAGGTCGCCGTACGCGTGGGTCTGGGCGTTGAAGCCGTAGTTGCCTTTGCCCTCGGACACCTTGTTGACGACCACGCTGGGCTCTTCGCCGGCGTTGGCCACGATCATGCGCAGCGGCTCTTCCATCGCCCGCAGCACGATCTTGATGCCGGCGTCCTGATCGGGGTTGTCGCCTTTCAGCCCGCCGATGGCCTGCTTCGCGCGCACCAGTGCCACGCCGCCGCCGGCGACGATGCCTTCCTCGACTGCAGCGCGGGTTGCGTGCAGCGCATCCTCGACGCGCGCCTTCCTCTCCTTCATCTCGACCTCGGTCGCGGCGCCGACCTTGATCACCGCAACGCCGCCGGCGAGTTTCGCCACGCGCTCCTGCAGCTTCTCCTTGTCGTAGTCGCTGGTCGCCTCTTCGATCTGCTGGCGAATCGCCTTAACGCGCGCCTCGATCACCTTGGTCTCGCCGGCGCCGTCGATGATCGTCGTGTTCTCCTTGGCGATCTCGATGCGCTTGGCCTGGCCCAGGTCATGCAGCGTGGCCTTCTCCAGCGTCATGCCGGTTTCCTCGGCAATCACCACCCCACCCGTCAGGATTGCAATGTCTTCCAGCATCGCCTTGCGGCGGTCGCCGAAGCCCGGAGCCTTCACGGCACAGGTCTTCAGGATGCCACGGATGTTGTTCACCACCAGGGTCGCGAGCGCCTCGCCCTCGACCTCCTCGGCCACCACCAGCAGCGGGCGGCCGGCCTTGGCCACCTGCTCCAGCACCGGCAGCAAGTCGCGGATGTTGGAAATCTTCTTGTCGTGCAGCAGCACGAACGGGTTCTCGAGCACCGCGATCTGCTTTTCGGCGTTGTTGATGAAATACGGAGACAGGTAGCCGCGGTCGAACTGCATGCCCTCGACGATCTCCAGTTCGCTCTCGAGCGACTTGCCGTCCTCGACCGTGATCACGCCTTCCTTGCCGACCTTGTCCATCGCGTCGGCGATGATCTTGCCGATGTCGGGATCGGCGTTGGCCGAGATCGCGCCGACCTGCGCGATTTCCTTGCTGGTCGTGCACGGCTTGCTGATTTTCTTCAGCTCCTCGACGGCACTGATCACGGCCTTGTCGATGCCGCGCTTCAGGTCCATCGGATTCATGCCGGCCGCCACGTACTTCATGCCTTCGACCACGATGGCCTGCGCCAGCACGGTCGCGGTGGTGGTGCCGTCACCGGCCGTGTCGGAGGTCTTGGACGCGACCTCCTTGACCATCTGCGCGCCCATGTTCTCGAACTTGTCCTTCAGCTCGATCTCCTTGGCCACCGAGACGCCATCCTTGGTGACGGTCGGTGCGCCGAAACTGCGCTCGAGCACGACGTTGCGACCCTTCGGGCCCAACGTGATCTTGACTGCATTGGCGAGAATGTTGACGCCGCGAATCATCTTGTGGCGCGCGTCTTCGCCGAAGAACACCTGCTTGGAAGCCATTGAGTAACTCCGAATCGGTTGGGTTCAGTGGATCTGTGCCATGCCTCAGGCGATCACGCCCATGACGTCTTCTTCGCGCATCACGAGCAGTTCCTCGCCCTCGACCTTCACGACCTGGCCCGAGTACTTGCCGAAGAGGATGCGGTCGCCGACCTTCAGGTCCATCGCGATCAGCTTGCCGTTGTCATCCCTCTTGCCGGGGCCGACCGCAACCACCTCGCCCTGGTCCGGTTTCTCGGCCGCATTGTCCGGAATGACGATGCCCGATGTGGTCTTGCGCTCTTGGTCCAGGCGTTTCACGATCACTCGATCGTGCAATGGACGAATCTTCATGACATCTCCCGTCAAAATTCGTTAATTTCTTGCAATCCCAGGCACTGCCAGGCACTAAGCAAAGTCTCCGCGCCCATGGGGTGCTGTTAGCACTCGAAGCGCGCGAGTGCTGATTATAGGAACGGATTTCCGGAATTCAACTCCCGGACATAGGATTCGAGCGAGCCCGCCAGGCAGCGTCAAATCGGCCCTGGAGTGTCTCCGTAACTGGCTGATTCAAAGGCATTCTCGTCGGCATCGGTTTCACCTCTTGACTTTTGTGCGGCGCAGCATATACTGTGATTGTGCGGTGCAGCATCGCGCAGGCAGACAGAATCCCGCTCCGGGTGCACCGAACCCGAATCTTTCTCAGGAGGCCATCATGATCACAAACCCAAGTCAGTTCCTCGAATTGCAACGTGTACAAGTAAAGGCTTTGAATGCGGTCGGTCAGTCGCTGATTGCAGCGGCCGAAAAGCTCGCCAGCCTGAACGTCACGGCCGTCCGCAGCGCGATCGACAGCGCCACCGGCGCGGCCCAGTCGCTGTCCGACATCAAGGACCCCACGGACCTGTTTGCGCTGTCGGGAGCTTCCGCCCAGCCTGCGCTCGAAAGGCTGGTCAAGTACAGCCGCGAAGTGGTCGGGATCGCCAACGGGGTGAGCGCCGAGATCGGCAAGGTGGTGGAACAGCAGATCAGCGACAGCAACCGGCGCATGGCCGACCTGCTCGAGTTCGTCGCCAAGAGCGCGCCGGCCGGGTCGGAGCAGGCCGTTGCGCTGCTGCGCAGTGCCGTTGCGGCGGGAAACACGGCCTTCGACACGGTCTCGAAGGTCTCGCGGCAGACAACCGACTGGGCACAAGCGAACTTCGCAGCGGCGGCCAAGGCCGCAGCGACCACTGCGGCGGCCGCGAACGCCTCGGCAGCCAAGGCGACTGCCTGAAATAGCGCTGATTGTGAAGAGCCGAAGCGGGGTGGTCCGCCCGCCCCGCCGGCCGCGCACCACTGCATGGCTTACGGATCTTGTGCAGCGCAATAGAGTCGCTTGTGCTGCGGGAGCGCAACCGCCAAGCGCTAATCCGTCCGTCCGACTGTCCTGATGTATCACTTGAAGGTAATTAGGGAAGTCGAGCTGCATCCGAATCGCGATCCGATGACCCGCCGTGCCCAGCAAGCCGCCTCCAAAGCACCCACCTTGGTCAGCTACACGCAGCTGGAGGTGCCGCAGATCGAGCTGTACGAGACGGCGATCGCGTTCGAACCGGAGTGCGATCCGCTAACGGCCCACTCACGGCTGCAGCACGTGTTCGGGCAGAAGGCGGGGGCGGGTCATTTCCTTTTTCGCGCGGACAGCAGCGTATCCGGCCGCTTCTGGGTCCGCTCGACCGTGCCGTGGTCCAGCAAGCCGTCGGGCGCCGCCGCGCTCGAGCCGAAGCGCGTGATCCTGCAGTTGGCGAGCGGGCTGATGTACCACTTCACGTTGCCGGTATGTGTCGGAAACGAGGTCTACCAGGCGGAAGAAAAGGTCGTTCACCCGTTCCGCACGGCAGCCGAATTCGAAGCGTGGTTCAACGCCAATGCGGGCACCTTCGGGGTCAAGCCTTTGATGTTCAGTGCCTCGCTGCGCAGCCTGCGGTTTCGCCACGATGGCGTCCCCTACCGAATTGACCACGCCATGATCGAGGGTGCGCTCGAGGTGGCCGAGCCGGAACGCATGAAACGGCACGTGCAGCGCGGTTTCGGCTCGCACCGGCGCGCCGGCCTCGGGATGCTGCACCTTTACAACTAGAAAGCCCGGCCGACGCCGGCATTTCCCGCCCGGGCATTGATTCCGGCCGCGGGGGGCCCAATGTAGGTGGTCGGAGGCACCGATGATCGAAATTGGCCAAACTTCGTTTGAACGCGAGGTGATCGACTCCTCGTCCGATGTTCCCGTTCTGGTCGACTTCTGGGCGCCATGGTGCGGGCCATGCCGCGTGCTGGGCCCGATGCTGGAGCGGCTCGAGCGCGACTACGGCGGGCGGTTCCGGCTGGCAAAGGTCAATTCAGATCAAAGCCCGGAACTGGCGGCGCAGTTCAGGGTTCGCAGCATCCCCTACGTGGTCGCCTTCATCGACGGCGAACCGGTCGATGCGTTCGTCGGGGCCCTGCCCGAATCGCAACTGCGCGAGTTCATCGACCGGTTGCTGCCGAATCCGAGCGAAGCCGAGCGACGCAAGGCGCGCCGGCTGGCCGAGCAGGGCCAGCTGGCCGAGGCGGTGGCGGCGCTGCGCGCCGCCATCGCGCTGGATCCGAACGCAGCACCGGCTCACCTGGACCTGGCCGAGATCCTGCTGGAGCGGCTGCCGGCGCCGGTCGACGACGCGCGGCTCAGTGAAGCCGAGCGCGCGCTGGCTGCCGTTGGTGCGGCGGCGCGGGCGGATCCGCGCTGGGAGGCGCTGAACACCCGGTTGGCCAGCCTGAAAAAGGCCGCGGCCGGGCCGGATAGGCGTCAACTGCAGGCCCGCGTCGAGGCCGACCCGGCAGACTTGCAGGCCCGGGTTGCCCTGGCGCAGTGGCACATCGCGCGGCGTGAATTCGAGCCGGCACTGGCCCAGCTGATCGAGGTGGTCGAACGCGACCGCGCGTTCGCCGACGACGTCGGCCGGCGCACGATGCTCGCGGTGTTCGACCTGGCGTCGCAGCACCCCCAGCTGGTGTCGCAGTATCGCAGGCGGCTGGCAGCGGCGCTAAATCGCTAACGGCGTTCGCCCGCGGTAGGATCGGCGGATGACGACATCCATCCGCGTCCGTGCGCGCCTGATCGGCGCAACCGCAGCCTTGATGGCTTGGGCCGTGCCGAGCGCTTGCGCGTACGCCCAGACCGCGGCCGGCCGCGGCGAGATACCGGCCACAGTCGCAGCGGCGCTAAGCGACGTGCGCATCCCTACCAGCGCCATCGGGATCGTGGTCGCCCCGCTGGATGGGGGACCGATCCAGCTCGCGGCGAACGAGTCGAGGCCGATGAATCCGGCCTCGACGATGAAGCTGCTCACGACCTACGCGGCGTTGAATCTGCTCGGCCCCACGTTTCAGTGGCGCACCGAGGTGTATGCCACGTCGCGCCCGCACGGCGGCCGTCTGGACGGCGACCTGGTTCTGCGCGGCAGCGGCGACCCGAGCCTCGTGATCGAGCGGTTCTGGGTATTTGTTCACCGCTTGCGCGGCCTCGGGTTGCGGCAGATTCACGGCAACCTCGTACTGGACAAATCGGCCTTCGAGCCTGACGTCGCATCGGGCGCTTCGCTCGACGGCAACGATTTGCGCCCGTACAACGTAACGCCCGATGCGCTGCTGGTGAACTTCAAGACCTTGTCGCTGGATTTTGTCCCGGACCCGGAGGCGTCTGTGGCGCGGATCATCGCCACACCGGCACTGGCCGGGGTACGGCTGCCCGCCAGCGTACCGCTCGCCAACGGCTCCTGCGGCGACTGGCGCGAGCGCCTGAGGGCGGACTTCAGCAATCCGTGGGCACCGCGTTTCACCGGACGCTATTCGCTCGACTGCGCCGAGCAGACCTGGCACGTCAGTCTGCTCGACCACACGCACTTCGTCGGCGCCGCCTTCCGTGCGCTGTGGGAAGCCGCCGGAGGCACGTGGAACGGGCATGTGCGCGAAGCTCGCGCGCCGCCTGGGGCGATCGAACTACTGGCGCACGAGTCTCCGCCCCTGTCCGAAATCGTGCGCGACATCAACAAGTTCAGCAACAACGTGATGGCACGGCAGGTGTTCCTGACGCTGGGCGCGCCGGATCCGGACCACCGGGCCAGCCCCGAGCGCTCGGCACAAGCCGTGACCGCGTGGCTCACGCAGACCGGCCTGTCGATGCCGGAGCTGGTGCTGGAAAACGGCTGTGGCCTGTCGCGCCGCGAGCGCATCTCGGCCGACAGCCTGGCCCGCCTGCTGCGTCACGCCTACGCGGGGCCGCGCATGCCCGAGTTCATCGCCTCTTTGCCGGTCGCAGGAATGGACGGCACGATGAAGAGCCGCAGTGCGGCCTCGGGCAGTGCGTACGTGAAAACCGGCCTGCTGGACGGCGTGCGCGCGCTCGCCGGCTACGTTCTGTCCAGCAGCGGTCATCACTACGTGGTGGTCGCGATCGTGAACCACGCCAACGCGGAGGTGGCCACCGGCGCGCTGGATGCGCTGTTGAACTGGGTGCAAGAGCAGGGTTGAGCTGATCGATCAGGGTCCGGCCCCGGACAGCGGAACCTCGATCGTGCCGACCCAGCCGCCGGCGTCCGGCCCCCCGTCCGCGGCCAGCACGCCGCGCAGGCTGCGAAAGTCGGCGGCCACTGGCTGAGCGGCCGTCAGCTCGAGCAGCACCGTGCTGGCGCTCGCCCTCAGCGTCTGCGGCGCGGACGCCTCGATGCGGCCCGGCTCGAGCGGGAAGAATTCGAGGCGGCTCGGCGTTCCGGCAGCTGGCGGCGCGAACGCGAGCGTGATGCGCGAACCGGATCGCGTTGCGCTGGCTCCCATCAGCTTCAGCTCGTGCGGAATGTGCTCGCGCGCGCGCTCGAACGCCCGAGCGTGGGCGGACGCGATCAGCGCCGCGCCCTCGCGCACCGGCAGCGTGATGGCCAGGTTTTCCTCGCCCGGAATGCACACGTCCCGGCACATCAGCCACTGCGCCCGCGCCCCGATCTGCGCCTGGGTGTCCAGCGGCAGGTCCGGCGGCGCCTGCAGCTCGATCAGAAGCAGCGTGTCACCTTCGTAGCCGTAATCGACCAGCGGGCCGATCGGAAGTCGCTGCGGAGCCGGCCACTGGATCGGCCCGGCGCGGAAGCCGGCCGGAAGCCGCCAGGTCAGCCTGGTGGGCAGGCCCGAGTCGCCCGGCACCGTCCAGTAACTGTGCCAGCCTGGCGCGTGCAGCAAGCGCAACCCCAGCGTGAACGGTCTGCCCGGTTCGACGCCGTCGCGCTCGCTCCACAAGCTGGCCGTAACCGCCGGGGCCAGTTGCAGTGCCGGCGCCTGCGCAGCGGCCAGCGTCATTAACAGCCAAGCGAGTGCAAATCGCCCAGGACCGGTCCGGGACCGGTCAGCCCAGCGCATCGAAGGCCTCGGCGGCCGCGCCGAGGATCTGGGCGATCAGCGCCTCATCGTGCTCGCTGGAAACGAAGCCGGCCTCGAACGCCGACGGGGCCAGGTAGACGCCACGCGCCAGCATCGCGTGAAAGAACCGGTTGAAGCGATCGCGGTCGCATTGCATCACGTCGCGATAACTGGTCGGCGCCTTGTCGGAAAAGTAAAGCCCGAACATCGAACCGACCGCGTCGGCGCTGAAGCTGATACGGCGCGCGCGCGCCGCCTGCACGAGACCCTCGGTCAGCAGCCGGGTGCGACCTGCCAGCGCTTCGTAAAAGCCCGGCTGCACGATCAGCTCCAGCGTGGCCAGGCCACAGGCCACGGCGATCGGATTGCCCGATAAGGTTCCGGCCTGATAGACCGGACCGAGTGGGGAAATATGACGCATCACGTCGCGTCGCGCCCCGAATGCCGCCAGCGGCATGCCGCCTCCGATCACCTTGCCCAGCACCGTGATGTCGGCGCTGATGCCGGTTAACTGCTGCGCGCCGCCGAGCGCGACACGAAAGCCCGACATCACCTCGTCGAACACCAGCAGCGCGCCATGCCGCGTGCACAGCTCACGCAGCGTGCGCAGGAATTCGCCGCTGCCGCGTACCAGGTTCATGTTGCCAGCCACCGGCTCCACGATGACGCCGGCGATCTGCGAGCCGTGCAGTCGGAAGGCGTCATGCAGCTGCTGGCAATCGTTGTAGTCGAGCACCATCGTGTGGCGCGCCACGTCGGCGGGCACTCCGGCCGAGCTCGGGTGACCGAGTGTCAGCGCGCCCGAGCCCGCCTTCACCAGCAGGCCGTCGGCGTGGCCGTGATAGCAGCCTTCGAATTTGATGATCCGGTCCCTTCCGGTGGCGCCGCGCGCAAGCCGTATCGCGCTCATCGCAGCCTCGGTGCCGGACGACACCAGACGCAGCTGTTCGATCGAAGGCATCAGACTCACGATGCGCTCGGCGAATTCGACCTCGGCCTCGGTCGGAGCGCCGAACGAGAGGCCGCGCGCCGCGGCCGTCTGAACCGCCTTGATGACCGCCGGGTGGGCATGACCTATGATCATCGGGCCCCAAGAGCCAACCAGGTCGATGTAGCGCCGGCCGTCCTCATCCCACAGCAGCGCACCCTGGGCCCGCGCGATGAACGGCGGGGTGCCCCCGACCGACCGGAAGGCCCGGACCGGGGAATTCACCCCGCCCGGGATGCTGCGCTGGGCACGCTCGAAGAGCTGTTCGTTTCGGTTCACCAGGGATCCGGCCGGTGGGAAAAAGGCGCCGAATACCTTGATTCGGCAGGTAAAGAGCCTTCTTTTGGACGTACAAGCTATGATGATGTCGTCGGTATGTTAGCGAACTCGCCCCAAGACCTGGAATCATGAGCACGACCGTCCGGACCCGCACTTTCATGTGTCTTATTTGCGGCTGGATCTACGACGAGGCGAGCGGCGCACCGGATGACGGGATTGCCCCCGGTACTCGGTGGGAAGAAATTCCCCCCAATTGGGTCTGCCCTGAATGCGGTGCTCGTAAGGAAGACTTCGAAATGATCGAGGTTTGACCTCGGCCGTTCGAAGTGGGCATCCGACCTGAGAGTGTGTGATTACTAGGATGGCGACTGAAGACTTCAGCGAGATCCGCGGTCGCAAGGTGATGGTGATCGACGACTCGAACACGATCCGACGCAGCGCAGAGATTTTTCTGGTGCAGGCCGGCTGCCAGGTGATCCTGGCGCAGGACGGCTTTGAAGCGCTGGCAAAGATCAATGACCATGAGCCGAGCATTATCTTTTGCGACATCCTGATGCCGCGGCTGGACGGCTACCAGACCTGCGCGTTGATCAAGCGCAGCCCTCGTTTCAACCGCACCCCGGTGGTGATGCTGTCATCCAAGGACGGTCTGTTCGACCGGGCGCGTGGTCGGATGGTGGGGTCGAGCGAATATCTGACCAAACCGTTCACCAAGGACAGTTTGCTGACTGCGGTGCGTCAGTACTCGATGAATTGAACGTCGATATCACCTGGACCGGGCCCGCGGACAGCGCAGGAGTTACCGCCCATGCCGATCAAATCAATCCTCGTCGTCGATGACTCGCCGACCGAGCGTTATTTCTTGAACGAATTGCTGCTGAAGCACGGCTTCGCGGTCACGACCGCCGAAAACGCCGACGACGCGCTGCTGAAGTTGAAAAGCGGCCTGCCCGACCTGATCCTGATGGACGTCGTGATGCCCGGCATGAACGGCTTTCAACTCACGCGCCGCCTTTCCAGGGATCCGGTGACCGAGTCGATCCCGATCATCATGTGCACCAGCAAGTCGCAACAGACCGATCGCATCTGGGGCCTGCGCCAGGGGGCCCGCGACTACGTGGTCAAACCCGTGAGGGCCGAGGATCTGCTCGAAAAGATCGCGGCACTCGGATGATACGAACCGGCGACGAGTCTCTCGAGCTCGAGGAAGGCCCCAAGTCCGGGCGCCTGCGGGATTTCTCGACCCAGTTGGCCCAGCGCCTGCGCGCTGCTCCGAGCAAGGCGGCCGAGCCGGCCCGGCTCGCCGTACGACTTGCCAACACGGGCTATCTGCTCGATCTGAGCAGCACCGGGGAAATCGTGGCGCTTCCGGAGATCGCACCGGTGCCATGGACCAAACCATGGTTCCGCGGCCTGACCAACGTACGCGGCAGGCTGCTGGGCGTGATCGACTTGATGCACCTGTCGGGCCGCCCGCCGATGACGCCGGAGGAGTCGCTGCAACTGGTCGTGTTCGGCGACGCCCTGAAGGTCAATGCAGCTATCGTCGTTACGCGGGCCTTTGGCTTGCGCAACCTGAAGGATCTTCACCCGCTGGGGGACGTGTCCGACCCGCTGCGGCCATGGGAGCGCGAGCGTTTTCGCGAGACGGACGGGACGACGCTGATTGAGCTGGACCTGCGACGCCTGGTGGCGACTGAGCAGTTTGCGGCCATCGGAGTCTGAACCACCTGCCGGACGAGGACTTGGCCAGCCCCTTGGCGATAGGATCGGCCCTACGGATGCGCACCGCGACACCGCGGGAGACGATATGGCACTGGATCCTCCATTGACGACGCCCGCCAAGGGCATAGCCGTGCGGCCGCCCGCGACGATCGCGACCGAATCCGATTTTCTGGAACCGGAGTTGGCCCGCGCCCCGCCGCCGCGCCCGGCCGCCGTGACGCGCAGAATAGTCGACCGGCCAGCCATTCCGCCCACTGTCGTGCAGCCGCTCGGCGAGACTCCACGCGGGGTGCAAGGCTGGCTGCGGCGACCGCTGCCGGGGATCGGCGGCCGCCCGATGCCGCAGCAGATCCAGATTCTGGGAATGCTGATGGCGCTGTTCGTGGCGGCCACGGTGATCGTGATCTACCTGGAGGCCAGCGCCTCGGCGCGCGCCGGTGGGCAACTCGCCCGCGTGCTGGATATGCAGATGCAGGCGCAGCGGTTGGCCCGGGTCGCGCCGGCCAGCCTGCTCGGATCGAGCGAGGCATTCAAGGACCTGGCCGACAGCCGCGACCAGATCGATCTGGACCTGGTGGCGCTGACCAGCGGCGAAGCGGCCAGCGGAACGGCCGCCGCCGGCCCGGAACTGCAAGCGCTGGTGCAGCAGTTGCAGGAAAAATGGAAGTCGGCCCAGGCCGCCGCCTCGCTGATGATCGCCCAGCGCAAGAATCTGTCGGGCTTCGGCGAGCTGGTGGTGCGGATCAACGAAGCCACGTCCCGGATGCAGGAGCTGGCCGAAGGCGTGCTGAATTCAATGGTGCAGCGAGGCGCAGCGCCGCGCGAGGTCGCAGCCGCCGGGCAATTGCTCGCGCTGACGCAGGCGATCGGGCGCAGTGCCAATTCGATGATTTCCGGAGCGTCCGCGGGCGCCGACGCGGCGCTGGCGCTGGGGCGCGACATCGGACTGTTTCGCGATCTGGCGTTGGGCCTGTTCACCGGCAGCGAGGCGATGCGCCTGAGCGCGGCCACCGACACCGAGACACGCGGCCGGCTGGCCGAGCTGCTGAAAACTCACCGGGACGTGCTGGCGCCCACCGGAGAAGCGCTCGCGAACGCGAAGCTGATCCTGCAGGCCAAGGATGCCGTGCGCGTGATCGTGAACGGCGCCGAGTCGCTACGGCTGGCCGCGGCCGATCTGGTCAATTCCTTGAGCGGCGAGCAGCGCGGACGCGCCGTGCACTTCTGGCTGATGGGCCTGTGCGGGCTGGCTGCGCTGCTCAGTGCGCTGGGGGTGGCCAAGGTGCTGCTGGAGGATTCGCGCCGGCGCACAGGCGAGGCCGAGCAGCGGATGGTGGAATTGCAGCGCCTGGAGGAACAGAGCAAACGGCGCAACGAGCGCAACCAGGCTGCTATTTTGCGCCTGATGAACGAGCTGCAAGAGGTGGCCGACGGCAACCTGACGGTCCAGGCCACCGTGACCGAGGACATTACCGGCGCCATCGCCGACTCGGTCAACTACACGGTCGAGGAGTTGCGCGGGCTGGTGGGGCGGATCAACAGCACGGCCGAGCAGGTCAACACCGCGTCTACGCAGGCGCGCGACATCGCGACGCGCCTTCTGACCTCCTCCGAGGCACAGAGCCGTGAAATCCGCGGTACCGGCGAGAAGGTGCTGCAGATGGCGCAACAGATCAACGAGGTATCCAACAGCGCCGGCGAATCGGCCAAGGTCGCGCGCACGTCGCTGGAGGCGGCCGAGCGCGGCCAGCGCGCCGCCTACAATCAGATCGCCGGCATGAACGAGATCCGCGAGCACATCCAGGAAACCGCCAAGCGGATCAAGCGCCTGGGCGAATCGTCCCAGGAAATTGGCGAGATCGTGGAGCTGATCACCGACATCACGGAGCAGACGAACGTACTGGCGCTGAACGCGGCTATCCAGGCCGCGTCCGCCGGCGAGGCCGGCCGCGGATTCTCGGTCGTGGCCGAGGAAGTGCAGCGGCTGGCGGACCGCTCGGCCGAGGCGGCCAAGCAGATCGGGGCCTTGGTCCGCACGATTCAGACCGACACGCAGGACGCGGTGACCGCGATGGAGCGCAGCACCCAGGGCGTGGTCGAGGGAACCAAGCTTTCGGACGCGGCCGGCACCGCGCTGGCGGACATCGGCCGCGTCTCGCGGCAGTTGGCCGAGCTGATTGAACGCTTCGCGCAGACCACTTCCGAACAGGCCGGCTCGGCCGGCGGAGTGGCCGTATCGATCGAACGGATCCTGTCGGTGACCGAGCAGACATCGCAAGGCACCCGTCAGACCGCGCAGTCGATCGGGCAACTGGCCACCCTGGCGCGCGAGTTGAAGGCCTCGGTGGCTCGTTTCCGGGTGGCCTGATGACCGAAATCCACGATCCAAACCAACTCGTTGGCGCCTCGCAAGACGTGGCGCCGCTCGCCTGGGTCATCGACGAAATCCGCGCCGCATTCGGCCACGCGCTGGCCGGTGTGCGGGCGTTCCTCGGCAACAAGCAGGACCTGGACAGCCTGCGCGACGCTCGTAACCAGATACACCAGAGCAACGGCGCGCTGCAGTTGCTGGACCTGCGGGGCGTTGCGCTGGTGACCGAAGCGGTCGAACAGCTGCTGCAGCGCTGGGAGGCCGAGCCGAACGAGTGCGTACCGTCGGCCATTCGCAGCGTCGAGTCGGCCCTGTCGGCCGTTCGCTCGTACCTCGAGTCCCTGCTGTCGGGACGTCCCAACCAGCCGATCCGGCTGTACCCGTACTACCGTGAGGTCCTGCTGCTGAATCGGGCCTCGCGCGTGCATCCGGCCGACCTGGTGTTTCCGGACCTGTCCCGTCGGCCGGCTTTCCACAACATCGATGCGCGCCCCTTCACCACCGATCAGTTGCGCATCCGGCGCGTGCTGTACGAAGAGGGCCTGCTCGGGTTTCTCCGCAATGCGGACGACGCGCGGGCCCGCCGGCAGATGCGCGATGCCTTGTGCGAGCTCGAACATCTGCCGCAACGCGGACTGGCACGCAGCTTCTGGTGGGTCGTGCGCGGACTGCTCGACGCGCTGGATTCGCACCGGGTCGTGGTCGACCTGGATTTGAAGCGGCTGCTGGCGCGGCTGAACCTGCAACTGCGCCGTCTGGTCGAAGGCGGCCAGGTGGTGGCTGAGCGGCTGATGGTCGATGCGCTTTACTACGTCGGACGGTCCGACGAAAAGGTTGCGCGCGTCGCGGAGATCAAGCGGCTCTACGGACTGGATGCATTGATTCCGGCCGATTTCGAGAGGGCCACGCTCACTGCGGTGGACGCGGACGCGCTGGGCGCGCTGCGCGAAGCGCTGGCGCAGGCCAAAGTGCTTTGGGGTCAACTGGTGACCAGCACGTCGCCCAATCCGGTCCGGTACCGGCAGGAGATCGAGAACGCGCGGACCGCCTCGGCGCGTCTGCAGGCCAACCCGCTGGCCGAGGTACTGGCCCAGGTCGGCCGCGTCACCGACGGCTTTGCCCAACTGGCGCCGGCAGCGCGTGAAAGCCTGGGCATTGAAGTGGCCTCGGCGCTGCTGTTCGTCGAAACCGGTGCCGACGAGCTGCCACAGCTCGATCCGGAATTCGGCGAACGGTCCCGCAAGATGATCGAACGGCTGCACAGCGCCGCCCAGGGCCGGGAACTGCCCGAAGCCGGACCCTGGCTTTCGGAGCTGGCGCGCCGCGCCCAGGACCGGCTGTCGATCGGCACCGTGGTCGCCGAAACGCAGGCGACGCTGCGCGAGATCGAACAGCGCCTGGATCGCTTTTTCCGCAATCCGACCATGCGCGAGGAGCTGGCCGGAGTCGGTCCGCTGGTGGATCAGGTGTGTGGCGTGATGTCTATCCTCGGGCACGAGGAGCCGGTGGCTGCGCTGCGCAACGTGCAGCATTCGGTCGCGCATTTCTTCAACGATGCGGCGCCGGCCACGCAGGACGAATTTTCCCGGATCGCACAGAACCTCGGGGCCATCGGATTTTTTGTCGAGACCCTGGCGCAGGACGGAGCGCGGCCACGCGGCATGTTCCGCTACGACCCGGCGAGCGGCATGTTCTCGGCCGACCTGGCGCAATTCCAGGCGGCCGGTTCGACCGAATCGACCAGCCCCGATTACATCACCGCGCCATACGCGCTGGAAGACCGGGTGCCGGCGCCGACGCCGGGCGACAACGTCGAAGCGGCCGCGCAGCAGCGGCTGGAGAAGGCGCTGGCGCTCGCCGAGCGCCTGGCCGTGTCGCCGGAGGACCGGGCGGTCCAGCAACAGGTCGCCGACGTGCTTGGACAACTGTCCCACGACGCCGATCTGCTGGACAGCAGCTCGCTGCGGGCCCTGATCAGCGATGCGACACGGCTGCTCGTGGCGCTGCACCGCAGCGGTAGCCGCAACGCCGCGCTCGAATTGCTCGAGCGGCTGACCCCGAGCCGGCCCGCCGTTCCGGAGCCTACGGCGCCGATGCCGGTCAGCCAGTCGGCCGCCGCGCGCGAATTGCACGAGATATTCGTCGGCGAAGGCACCGAGGTGCTCGATTCGATCGTCGAACACCTGGCACTTTTGCGCGCCCAGCCGCAGGACCTGGGCCTTATGACCACGGTGCGCCGCGGCTTTCACACGCTGAAGGGTTCGGGGCGCATGGTGGGCCTGAAGAACTTCGCCGATGGCGCATGGGCTGTCGAGCAGTGCTTCAATGTGTGGCTGGCGCAGGAGCGCCCGGCGAGCCAGGATCTGCTCGAATTGGGGCACCGCGCCAACGAGCAGATGCGCCAGTGGCTGCACGCGGCGACCAATGATCCGAATGCCTTAATCGATGCCGAGCCGTTGATCGGGATGGCGCGGGCAGTACGCGAGGCGAGCGCGTTCGCCCCGGCGAGCCACGCGATCCCCGATCTGATGGCGGGACGCGCTCCCCCAAAAGGTGACGGCGGCGCGGAGACCGACGAGTCGCCGACGCTGCCGATCCCAGCGGCCCCCGAGGGCGAATTCGAGTTGACGCCGGTCGGGGACGACGAGCCGCTGGCCGATGCGCTCGCGCCGATCGACGAAAGCCGGCTCGAGGAGCCATCCGCGTTCGGCGAAGACGGTCCGCAGACCGTGTTGCCGATCGAGTTCGAGGAACTCGGCAGCGGCCGCGTCGGGCAGATCGATCCGGACCGGGAGCTGGCCGAACTGGTCGGCCTGGCCCGTATCCAGTCGCGCGATCCGGACGACCTGTCGCCGCCGGGGCCTGCATCCGACCAGACCCGCCACATCGGCGAGGTCGAGATCAGCCACGGCTTGTATTCGGTCTTTCTGAGCGAAGCCGATGAGGCGATCCGCGCCCTTGCGCAGGACATCGGCGAATGGCGGTACGAAC
This sequence comes from Betaproteobacteria bacterium, assembly GCA_005882215.1. Taxonomy (GTDB): domain Bacteria; phylum Pseudomonadota; class Gammaproteobacteria; order Burkholderiales; family Burkholderiaceae_F; genus VBCK01. Next base: position 25,772 of record VBCK01000137.1, read on the forward strand.
CGGACCGGCCGGTCTCGGCGGCCACCGTGCGGCGCGCCCACTCGCTGGCAGGCATCACCGCCACCGTGGGTCTGCAGTCGGTCAACGCGATCGCCGATCCGCTCGAGCACCTGATGCAGGAGCTCGCCGGCGACCACGGCCTTGCACCCGCGTTGATCGCCTCGCAGTTCGACGTGCTGGATCGGGCCATCGAACGGATGCGAGGCATGCTGCATCAGTTCGCCGGTGGGGTCTACCCGGAGGAGGCGCCGCTCGAAGCAAGCGCCGTGCAGGAGCTGCTGAGCGTCGTGCGGGCCCAGATCGAGCACCGGCACGACCAGGTGCTGGGCAAGGCGCCAGCGGCCGCAGAGTTGGTGGTCGTCGCCGCCCCGCCCGAGACGCCGCTCGAGCCGGCGCCGCAGATCGAGGCGGCGATCGGACTGCCGCCGGCGGCTGCGAACGAACCGGTGCCGCGGCAGGAGCCGCAGCGCGCCTTCACGCGAGAGCCGGTCCCGCCCCCGGGCCGCGCGCGCCTGGTGCCACCGAGCGGAAGTACGCTGCGCGACGAGCTGGACCCCGATCTGCTGCACGTATTCATCACCGAAGCCCACGACCTGCTACCCGCCATCGGGATCGGCCTGCGGTCGCTGGCGGTCAATCCAAACGACCGCGAGGTCGCGCGCGACCTGATGCGTTGCCTGCATACCGTAAAGGGCAGCGCCCGGATGGCCGGCGCGATGCGCCTGGGCGAGCTGGTGCACGAGATGGAAACGCGGATCGAAGCGGCCATGCAACTGGTCAGCGTGCCGTCGGTCGTGATCGAGGACCTGCAGAGCCAGTTCGACCATGCGCTGTCCTTGTTCGACGATCTGCATGCGCCGTCGCAGCCGACCCGGGCGGTCGAGCCGGACGTGACCGCCACGTCAATGGCGGGCGCGCTGGAAGCCGAGGACGATGGCGAGCCCGCGGCCGCGATCGAGCCGGCCCAGGTTGCACGCGAGGTCGACAGCGAGCTCGAAAAACCGGTGCCGACCCCGGTGGCGCCGTACATCCGGGTTCGGGCCGATGTGCTGGACCGGCTGGTCGACCATGCGGGCGAGGTGTCCATCGCGCGCTCCAAGCTGGAGACCGAGGTCGGAACGCTGCGCGGCTCGCTCACCGACCTGACGGAAAACATTGCGCGGCTGCGCACTCAGCTGCGTGAAGTCGAGATCCAGGCGGACGCCCAGATCCAGGCGCGCTCGGACCAGCTGGCGCGCGAATCGGCCACCTTCGATCCGCTCGAATTCGACCGCTTCTCGCGGCTGCAGGAGCTGACGCGGATGCTGGCAGAGTCGGTCGAGGACGTGGCATTGGTCCAGAGCACGATGCTCAAGGGGCTGCAGCTCGCCGACAACGATCTGAGTGCCCAGTCGCGCCTGACGCGCGAACTGCAGCAGCAGCTGATGCGGGTGCGGCTGGTGCCGTTCTCGAACGTGTCCGAGCGCCTGTACCGGGTGGCGCGCCAGACCGGCAAGGAAGTGGGCAAGCGGGTTCACCTGGAGATCGTCGGTGGCACCACCGAAATCGACCGCGGTGTTCTGGAGCGGATGAGCGGCCCGTTCGAGCACCTGGTGCGCAACGCGATCGTCCATGGAATCGAGGCGCCGGGAAGGCGCCATTCGCTGGGCAAGCCGGAAAGCGGCGAATTGCGGATCGACGTCAAGCAGGAAGGCAACGAGATCATCGTCGTGTTCGCCGACGACGGCGGCGGCCTGGACCTGGAGCGGATTCGGCAGCGCGCCGTCGAGCTGAACCTGCTCGACCCGAGTCGGCAGGTGAGCGATCGCGAGTTGGCGGAGTTCGTGTTTGCGCCGGGATTTTCCACTGCGCGCGAGGTCACCGAGCTGGCCGGCCGCGGCATCGGGATGGACGTGGTGCGGTCCGAGCTCGCCTCATTCGGTGGCCGTATCGTCGTGGGCACCGAGATCGACCGCGGTACCCGGTTCACGGCCTATCTGCCGCTGACGCTGGCGGTGACCCAGGTGGTGCTGGCCGGCGTCGGCGGCCGGCGTTTCGCGATTCCGTCGGCGATGGTGCAGCAGGTGCGTCGATTCAAGGCAGCCGACGTCGATGCGGGCTTGCGCGAAGGCAGCCTGGCGTTCGGCTCATCGGAGTCGGTCGTGCTGCGGCCGCTGGCACAGCTGCTCGGCATCGATTCGCCGCTGGGCCCTCTGGGTCGCCAGACGCCGGTGGCCCTGCTACGTTCCGGCGAAGACCGCCTGGCGGTGGTCGTCGACGACCTGACGCCCAATCAGGAAGTGGTCGTGAAGAACGTCGGCCCGCAAGTGTCACGGCTGACCGGTGTGCTCGGGGCGACGATCCTGGGCAGCGGCGAAATCGTGCTGATCATCAATCCGGTGCAACTGATCGGGCGCGCTCCCGAACCGGCTCCGAGGCCCGCGACCGCGGCGACGGTCGGCGACGCGGACGCCGAGTCCGAAGTTATCGGCGCCACGATCATGGTGGTGGACGATTCGCTGACGGTGCGGCGTGTCACGCAGCGGCTGCTGGAGCGCCAGGGATTCAACGTGCTGCTGGCCAAGGACGGGGTGGACGCGCTGCGGCAGATGCAGGACGCCCTGCCCGATGTGCTGCTGGTCGACATCGAGATGCCGCGAATGGACGGTTATGACCTGACCCGCGCCGTGCGCTCCAACCCGGAGACCCGGGGCATCCCGATCCTGATGATCACGTCGCGCACCGCCGGCAAGCACCGCAGCCTCGCGTTCGAGCTCGGCGTCAACGAATATCTGGGCAAGCCGTACCAGGAAGACGAGCTGCTGCGGCTGATCCGCCGTCACCTGGCGGCGCGCGCCTCGGCCTGAAGCTCACTGCATTCCCTCTCCCGCAAAGCGGGAGAGGGTGAGGATGGTCGCGAGACTCGCGACCCTCACCCCCGGCCCCTCTCCCGCTTCGCGGGGGAGGGGAGCAAAGATGCCGGCAGCAGCACGGTGGCCAGCGAAAAAATGATCAGCGCCAGCGCGACGTAGTCCTGCCAGCGCGGCCGCTCGCCCAGCAGCCACATGCTGGAGAACACGCCCAGCGCCGGGATCATCATCATCGACAGTCCGCTCGCCGCTGGCGGCAGGCGGCGTGCCAGGCGCAACCATACGACGTGAGAGAAAGCGATCGAGATCGACATATTGAATCCGATCGCGGCCCACTCGTGCGGACGCGGCAGGCGCCAGCGGTCGCGCTCGAACGCCAGGCTCGTGGCAGACAACGCGAGCAGGGCCAGCGTCAGCATCCAGAAGATCGCCGTCAGTGCCGGAACGTGGATCGCATGGCGGCGAGCCTGGTGGGTTCCGTAGCCCCACGAGGCCGCGGCGAACAGCATCAGCAGGGTGCCGGTCGGGCGGCCCGCCAGGGACATGAGCTCCGAAGACAGCAGCAGCCCGGTTGCTGCCAGCGCCGCGGCCACGCCCACCCAGTGGCGCGCCGGCGGATGCTCGCCGAACCACAGCGCACCGATCAGGGCCGCCCACAGCGGCATCGTGTAGCCGAGGATCGCGCTGCGGCCGGCGGGCAGCATCGTCAGCGCGAGGATCACGGCAATGTGCCAGACCACCACGTTCGGCACCGCCAGCCGCACGACGCCGGGCCAGTCGGCGCGCGGTAGCGCGAGCGAGACCTTGGTCAGACGCGCGACCAGCGCGAGGATCGGCAACGCACCCGCGATGCACAGCATCCGGAAAAACAGAGGCGGCAATTCGCGCACGCCGTACTTCATCACGGGCCAGGTGAAACCCCAGGCCAGCGTCAGCAGCACCAGCAACACCGCGTCGCGGCGCGAGAGCGTGTTCATCGGGGACATTTCTTGAGTGACCGGTTGTTTCAACCGGGATCCATCGGGCACCCATCCTAACAATTCGACACAGTCACTTAGGAGTCGGCCAATCGTCCCGGCGACGGCGACCGGCGGGTGCCGCGTTTTACTGCAGCAGACCGAGCTCTTGCGCGAGATCGATGCTGCGCGGCGCTGCCAAGCCGCCGAAGTGCTGATCGATCTCACTCAGCGATTCTCGTGCGGCATCGCGCTTGCCGCTTGCAATCAGCGATTCCGCGTTCCGTAACCCTGCAGCCAACTCTGTTTCGATGCCTGAGCGGCAAGCGGCCAGTCGGTTCGGCTCGGGCCGTTCCGGATTGAGCAGCGCTTTCAACGCCCGGGACAGGGCCGCAGGATCGGCCACCGCGTGACCAGCGTGGTGCGTGATCTCGGCGTCGATATCGAACGCACACCAATTCCGCATCGATGTGATGCTGTCTACCGCCATTTCGAAATGAACCAGGTCCTCCTCGCCCGTGAGGTAGACGAGACGCGTTGAATTCTGAAACTGAAGGAACAGGTCCCTGGGAGGCAGCGGGACATCGGCGTCACCGATCGGGTCGCTTCCGGCATTCAGCAAGGCGCCGCGGAATACATCCGGATAACCGAGCGCGAGTCGCATCGCCACGCGTGAACCGCCTGAGAATCCGGCGATATAGATTCGTTCCGGGTCCACCGGGTAACGGCGGACGACGTTCTGTTCGGCGAGCAGAGCCAGGGGCTCGCGACGGGCCAGATCGCCTTCACCATTGCCGGATCGCGCTGCGCTGACGAAGATGACGCCGTATCGATCCAGTACGGAAGCCCACCGTTCCGGCAGTTTCGCGTCCTGCCATGGTGGTACGAACACCAGCAGCGCGTAGCCGTGAGGCGGCTCCCGAGGGGGTATGTAGACGACGAACTTTTCTTCGGAGATGTTGACCGGCTGTTCGCTCAGTCTCTTCCCTGAGCGCGCCCCTATTCGCGCAGCTTGCGCCGCCTTCAACGGAGTCAACATCCGTCGCATCAGCTCGGAGTTGCTGGAAAGCGGCGAGGTGTCGCTGAACACCACGTCCTGCTGCAAACCGCCGATTGCCGAGGGCGCGTCCTGCGCAAACGCGAAATGCATGAAGAGCGATGCAGCGATCCCTGATAAGGAACGCATCACACGCGCGTGCCCCCCGCCCGGCCGCCCTACCACGATCCGATTGCCTCGAACGCGGGTCGGCGGATACCGATCGGACGGGCTTCGGTTAGTAACACGATCTTAAGTTCCATCGCGGAGATTTCGGAATGGCACCGCAAGTCTCCCACAACCCGCCCCGCACGGTCCGTACAATCCCGGCCCATGTCGCAAGCGCCCGTGTCCTTCCTGGAGCGGCTCTCGGCCCGCTGGAGGGACCATCACACGCTGCTGTGCGTCGGACTGGATCCCGATCCGGCGCGACTGCCGCGTCCGCTGGCGGGACGGCCTGACGCGCTGTTCGAGTTCTGCCGGGACATCGTCGATGCCACCGCCGATCTGGCGTGCGCGTTCAAACCCCAGGTGGCCTACTTTGCCGCCCAGCGCGCCGAAGACCAGCTGGAAGCGCTGATCGGGCATATCCATGCCCGCCATCGCGGGGTGCCCGTGATCCTGGACGCCAAGCACGGCGACATCGGGCCCACCGCGGAGCAGTATGCGCGGGAGGCATTCGAGCGCTACCGCGCCGATGCCGTCACGCTTTCGCCGCTGATGGGTCTGGATTCGATCGAGCCCTTCCTGCAGCGACCGGAACACGGAGCCTTCCTGCTGTGCAGGACCAGTAATTCGGGCGGCTCGCAACTGCAGATGCTCGACGTGGGCGGCGAGCGGCTATATGAACGCATCGCGCGCCTGGCCGTCACGGACTGGAACATCAACGGCCAGCTCGGGCTGGTGGTCGGAGCCACCTATCCGCAGGACCTGGCCAGGGTGCGGGCCATCGCCGCGCAGCTTCCGCTGCTGGTGCCGGGAATCGGCGCGCAGGGAGGAGACCTCGACGCGACGCTGCGCGCCGGCCTGGGCGCCGACGGTGCCGGACTGGTGATCAGCTCATCGCGCGCGATCCTGTATGCCGGATCCGAAGAGTCGTTCGCGCTGCAGGCGCGTCAGGTTGCGGTCGAGACGCGCGATCGAATCGAGGCGGTACGCGCGGCGCTAGCGGGTACCTGACCGAGGTGGATCAGCCGGCCGGCACCAGCGGAACGACGTCGTGGAAGCGCGTGAAGTCGACCACGTCATCGCCTTCCTCGTCGGTTTCCAGGACGTCCTGGAACGCATGGTTCCACCGCAACGCGTGGGGCTGATAGGTCGCGCGCGCAGTCACGTCCTGACCCGTCGTCTCGTCGATGCCGATCAGGGACAGGACCAGCTGGCCCTGCGCCGCCGCCAGCGAGTCGTGCGTTTCGCCGGCGAGCGGACTGGTCTCGTCGATCACGTGCATCAGCGTCCAGCCGAGCACGAAGACCGGGTTCTGGTCGCGCACCAGTGCCAGCTCGCGAATGCGCCGGATCTTGAATCCTTCGGAGCTGACCTCTTCGCGGACCAGCCGCAGGTGTGCGGAAGCCTCGGCGATCACGTTCTGACGCGCGTTGGCGGCGCGCAGCATCAGCGTCGGCACCCCGTCGATCGGGCGCACCACCGTCTGATGCGCGAACAGGATCCGCGCGCGCGGCCTGGAGAAGCGCGCGAACATCACTCCCGTGGTCAGTGCCACGCTGATGATCGAGACGAAGATCTCGATCGACGCCAGCGTGTGGCCGAAGATGGTCTGCGGATGCATGTCACCGAAGCCGACCGTGGCGCTCGTTTCGATGCTGAAGAAGAACGCGCCCAGGAAGCCCGGGGGATTCAGATTCGCCACGCTGCCGGGCATCAGCGAATACAACAGGCCGAAGAGTCCGTTCACGGTGACGAAAAGGGCCGCCAGAACCGCGATCAGCGCCGGCCAGCTGATCGTCATGCACAGGTGGTAAAGGTCCTGCCAGAAGCGGCGCGGCAGGCCCTTGGCGAAGACGGGGCGAGAACCGACCGTCACCCAGCGGCCGGTGCCGCGGCTCCGACGACGGCGCCGCGGGCCCGCACGGCGGGCCAGCGGCGGGCCACCCACGGAAGCCGACGCGGTCACACGTCCAGTCGCTGCTCGAGCAGCACGTTCAGCCCGTCGAGCGCCTCGAGAACCGCCTGCGCGCGCACGGCCGCCCGGTCGCCGTCGAAAAGCCGGGTCGTGGTGCGCACCCAGGGCGCGACGGTGGGATCGCGCCGGATGGCCCAAGCGAAACAGACGGTGCCAACCGGCTTGGACTCGGTGCCCCCGTCGGGCCCGGCGATGCCGCTCACGGCGACGGCCACTTGCGCCGCGCTGTGGTTCAGACAGCCCAGCGCCATCGCGCGGGCTACCGGCTCGCTGACCGCTCCGTAATCGCGCAGATACACCGGCGACACTCCGAGCACCTTCAGCTTCGAGTCGTTCGAGTAGGTGATGAAGCCTCGATCGAACCAGGCGCTCGAGCCGGCTATCTGCGTGACCGCGAAGGCGATGCCGCCGGCCGTGCACGACTCGGCGGTAGCCACCATCAGCCGCTCCCGCCGAAGCAGATCTCCGAGCTGCTGCGCACTGCGCCACAGCTGAGCGGGCAGATCGCTCGCCATCAGGGTAGCCGTATCCACAATTCAATCACCAGCAGCGCATAAGCACCGGCCATCAAATCGTCCAGCATCACACCCACCGCATTGGGCCAGCGCCGCTCTATCCACCCGATCGGCGCGGGCTTCAGGATGTCGAACAGACGAAACAGCACAAACGCGACTGCCTGCAGCACCCACGGCCGGTCGCTGTGCGGCAGAAGCAACAGCAACCACCAGAATGCGGCGATCTCATCGATCACGATTTCGCCGGCATCGGGCCGGCCGAGTGCGACGCCGGCACGCCGAGCCGCCCAGGTTCCGAAACCCAGCGCGGCCGCACCGATCAGGACCTGGGCCAGCGTGGACGGTGCCAATGCCCACCCGAGCGCCACGAACAGCAGCCAACTCGCGGCCGTTGCCCAGGTGCCCGGCCCAGCACGCAGCAGGCCCGTGCCGAACCCCAGCGCGATCAGGTGCGCCGGGTGTGTCCCCGCCTGCCAGAACACAGCGCCGTTGCAATTCGGATTCGACCGCGCGCAGCGTGTCCGAGCGCGGCACGTCCGGCACGTTGACGCCGGCCCCGACGCCGGACCGTTGCAGCACGTGGCCGAGATCGCCCACCAGGCCGTCGGAGACGTCGATCGCCGCCGTGGCCAAGCCGCGCAACGCCAGGCCCAGACGCACCCTCGGCTGCGGCCAATCCAGCCGCCGCCGGCAGGCCCGGGCGGATTCCTGATCGAGCCGAACCTGGCCCAATGCGTGGGCGACCGCCAGCGCGGCGTCGCCCAGCTGGCCTGAAACCCACAGGTCGTCCCCGGCGCGTGCGCCACCCCGCCCGCGCACGCTGCAACGCTCGACTTCACCGATCGCGGTAACGCAGATCGTCACCGGCCCATCCTGACCCGCGATGCTCGGCGCCCGGGTCGTATCCCCGCCGATCAACTCGCATCCCTCGCGGCCGGCCAGGTCGAACAGGGCGCGCGAAAAGGCATCGAGCCAGGCCGGGTCGGCGCGCGGCAGCGACAGCGACAGCAGGAAGCACCGGGGGCGTGCACCCGCGGCCGCCAGATCCGACAGGTTCACCGCCAGCGCCTTGTGTCCAAGCGAGGCCGGATCGACGCCCGGAAAAAAATGGATGTGCTCGGTCAGGGAGTCGGTCGTGATCGCGAGCGTGGTGTCGCCGACATCGATCAACGCGCAATCGTCCCCGATGCCTTGTCGTTCGCGCACCGGACGCGCGAAGTAACGCGCGATCAGCTCGAACTCGTTCAACGCCAGTGGCCTGTAACAGTCGAACCAGACTCAAGCCGCGCCGGTTTCGTGGACCCGGATCCGGGCAGCCAGTTTGTCCAGCACGCCGTTCACGTAACGAAAGCCTTCCGTGGCGCCGAAGTCCTTGGCGAGCTCGACCGCCTCGTTGATGACGACCTTATAGGGCACTTCCGGGCGATGAGCCAACTCGTAGGTACCGATCAGCAGGATCGAATGCTCGATCGGGCTCAAGTCGGCCAGTGGCCGGTCGATCGCGCCCGCCCAATGCGCGCGCAGCGCCTCGGCCGTTTCGACCGTGCCCCGGATCAACTCCAGAAAGTACGCCTCGTCGGCCTGACCGTAGCCCGGCCAGGACTTCAGCCGGTCCGCGATCGCCGCGCAATCGCCGCCGGCCACCAGCCAGCCGTACAGCCCCTGCAGCGCGAATTCGCGCGCTCGATGCCGGGCACTACGCGCCGAGCCGCCGGCCTTCGGGCGTGGGGGTGGCATTTCGCTTGATCGCGCGCAGTTCATAGGGGGCATAGGACCTACTGGGCGCCGTCGTCCTCTCCGCCCTCCTCCAGCGACCACATCAAATTGGCCATCTCGACGGCGACGCGCGCGGCCTCGCGGCCCTTCTCGTCGATCCGTTCGCGGGCCTGCGCTTCGTTTTCGGTGGTCAGCACCGCGTTGGCGACCGGAATTCCATGCTCCAGCGCGACCCGGCTGATGCCGTGGGCCGACTCGGTCGCGACCACTTCGAAGTGGAACGTGTCGCCGCGGATCACGCAGCCGAGCGCGATCAGCGCATCGTAGTCCTGGGCCTGCGCCAGCTTGGACAGAGCGACCGGGACCTCCAGCGCGCCCGGAACCGTCACGTGCGTCACGTCATCGTCGTCCACGCCCAGCCGGCGCAGCTCGGACACGCACGATTCCAGCAGCGCCTCTCCCGCCCAAGCGTTGAACCGGGACCGCACGATGCCGATCCTCAAGCCGGCCCCGTCCAGATCCGGAGCGATCGTGTCAAGCGCCATTTTTATCCGCCTTCAAGGTAGCCAACCGCGGTCAATCCGAATCCAGCCATCGAAGGCATCTTGCGGGGCTTGGCCATCAGCCTCATTCTCCCCACGCCCAGATCGCGCAGGATCTGGGCTCCAATGCCGTACGTTCTGAGGTCCACGGCCGCGGTCCGCGGTGCCGAGGGAACTTCCTCGGGTGCGGACCAGGCCCTGATCCGTTGCTGCAGCTGCAGAGAGCTGTCGCCGCAGTTCAGCAGCACCAGTACGCCGCATCCTTCGCGCGCGATGATCTGCAGCGCCTTCGCCGGCGGCCAGGCGTGCCCGCCGGCGGCCGCATCGATCAGGTCCAGCACCGACAGCGGCTCATGGACCCTCACCAGAACGTCGAGTTGCGGTCGCGGTTCACCTCGTACCAGGGCCAGGTGCGTGCCGTCGCCGGGCAGGTCGCGGTAGGCGATCAGTTGGAACTCTCCTGCGTGCGTCTGCACGGTCCGGCTGCCGACCCGCTCGATCAGCGACTCGGTCGCGGCACGATACTGAATCAGGTCGGCGATCGAGCCCAGCCTCAGCCCATGCCGGCGGGCGAATTCGACCAGATCCGGCAGGCGGGCCATCGTGCCGTCATCGTTCATGATCTCGCACAGCACCGCGCTCGGACTCAGGCCGGCCAGGCGCGCGAGGTCGCAGCAGGCCTCGGTATGCCCGGCCCGCATCAGCACGCCGCCGGGTCGGGCCACCAACGGAAATACGTGACCCGGCTGCACGATCTGCTCGGGTTTCGCGTCGGGCCGTGACGCGACCCGGATCGTGTGCGCCCGATCGGCCGCCGAGATTCCCGTGGTCACGCCTTCGGCCGCCTCGATCGACACCGTGAAGTTGGTTCCGTGCACGGAGCGGTTGTCCTGCGACATCGGCGTCAACCGCAGCCGGCGGGCGTGCTCCTCGGTCACCGGCATGCAGATCAGGCCGCGCCCGAACTTGGCCAGAAAATTGACTTTTTCCGGGGTCACGAAGTCGGCAGCGAACACCAGATCGCCCTCGTTCTCGCGGTCCTCGTCGTCTACCAGCACAACCAGGTTGCCGCGGCCGATCTCTTCGATGATCTGGGCCGTCGACGCGATGGGCGTGGCCGATCCGAATCCGGGCGTCGAGCGGGTCGGAGAAAGCATAGGGGAACGAATTCTAGGTCCTTTTGCCGCTCAGGGCGGGGGCCATCAGTGAAATCATGCGCTCGGCATAGCGCGCCAGCGGGTCCACCTCCAGATTCACACGCTGCCCCGGCAGCAGCCGCCCGAGCGTCGTTGCGGCCAGCGTATGCGGAATCAGGTTGATCGTGACATCGCAAGCATGCTCGGAGTCCTCGACTCGATTGATGGTCAGGCTCACCCCGTCGACCGCGAGCGATCCCTTGAACGCCAGGCACGCGGCGATCGATCTTGGTGCACGCAGCCGCAGCTCGCTCGAATCCCCGGCCGGCAGGATGCTGACCACGGTGCCGACCGCATCGACGTGACCCAGCACCAGGTGACCCCCGATCCGATCACCCACCGCGAGCGACAACTCCAGGTTCACCGGTCCGCAGCGATCCAGGTTGGCTGTCCTGGCCAGTGTCTCCTCGGACAAGTCCGCCTGAAAGCGCCCGCCGTCGATCGCCGTCACGGTCAGGCAGCAGCCGTTGACCGCAATGCTGTCGCCTACGTTCAGGCTGGCCGCACCGATCGGTTCAGACCGCACCAGCACGTGTACGCCCGGCTCGCGACGCTCCACCTGTTCGATCTGCCCGACCGCCTGGATGATTCCGGTGAACATGGGCTATTGAAAAATCGTGATCCCCGGTCGCCGGCCGCAGTCATTGAACTCGGGCCAGCAGGCGCACGTCGTCGCCGATCCGGGCCACCTCGCGCAGCGTCAGGCGCCTGATCTGCGTCAGGCTGGTCACCGCCGGCAAATCGATCATCGGCTGGCCGGGACCGATCAGGCACGGCGCCAGATATGCGAGCAGCTCGTCGACCAGGCCCGCCTGCACCAGCGACCCGTTCAGTCGGGAACCGGCCTCCACGTGCACCTCGTTGATTCCGCGCCGAGCCAGCTCCCGCATCAGGGCCGCCAGATCGACCTTGCCGCCGGCGTTGGCGGCCACCTCGATCACTTCGACATTGCGCGCGGCCAGCTGCTCGGCCTTATGAGGATCACCGCGCGTGCAAGCCACCAGCACCGGGTGCCCATCGAACAGGCGTGCCTGCGGTGTCACCTCGAAGCGGCTGTCGACCAGCACTTTCAAAGGTTGCCGTGGGGTCTCGACCAGGCGAACCGACAGCCTTGGATCGTCGGAGCGGACCGTACCGATCCCGCTGAGCACCGCGCACGAACGGGCCCGCCATGCGTGCCCATCGGCGCGCGCGGCGTCCGACGTGATCCATTGGGACGACCCGTTCTCCAGCCCGGTGCGACCGTCCAGGCTGGCGGCGACCTTGATCCGCACCCAGGGTCGGCCGCGGGTCATGCGGGAGAAAAATCCGGCGTTCATCTCGATCGCGTCCTGCTTCAGCAGTCCGCAGCGCACGTCGATGCCCGCCTGGCGCAGCACTTCGAGCCCCCGCCCGCCGACCTGCGGATTGGGGTCCTCGACGGCCGCGATCACCATCGACACATGCGCTTCGATCAGCGCCGTGGCACACGGCGGCGTGCGCCCGAAATGAGCGCACGGCTCCAGCGTGACGTAGACGTGCGCACCGTGCAGGTCGCTGCCCGACCGGCGCGCATCCAGCAGTGCCTCGATCTCCGCATGATTGGAGCCCGGCCGCTGGGTGAAGCCTTCGCCGATGATGCGCCCCTCGCGCACCACCACGCAGCCCACCCGCGGGTTCGGGGTCGCGTGCACCATCGCTTTGGCCGCGAGCTCCAGGGCGCGCGACATGAAGCGGTGATCCGCGTCCGTGTACATGCGCGCCGATTCTACGCAGTCGGCGCGCTGCGCTCGCCGCAACGGAAAAACCGGGCGCGTCGGCCCGGTCGTTCCGTCGCCTGTCGGCGGTTTCGAAAGGCGGCGCCTTAGCGGACGGCCAGGCGCTTGCTCATCACCTGGGCGCGCTTCGGCAGGGTCAGGCGCAGCACGCCGTTTTCGAAGGCCGCATCCGCGCCCTCTTCGGTCACCTCGACCGGCAACTCGAAGCTGCGCGCGTAGCTGGTCGCAAAGCGCTCGGTGTGAAGCAGCTTTTCGCCATTCTTCACTTCGCGTTCGGCCTTGTTCTCGGCCGTGATGGAAACCCGGGGCCCATCGATGCTGACCTGGATGTCCTCCTTGCGAACACCGGGCAGATCGACGGACACCGCATACTTGTCACCCTTGTCGACCACGTCCAACCGGGCGCGAACAGCCGCCGGAAGTTCCGCCGTGCGCAGCGGGACGGTCCAGCCGGTCCGGTTGAAAAAGTCGCTGAAAAGTTCGTCAATCAGGGAGCCCACCGGCTCTCGTCGCGTGATTTGGCTCATCGTCTTCTCTCCCAAGGTTCGTGGGGCCAGGCCCCGTACAACCCGGCAGATGGGGTTGGCCAGCGCGAATTCAAGCGCGGCGACGCCGCGGCGGCCGTACTTCCTTCACGACTTCGGCGAATTCGTCGACGTCCTCGAAGCTGCGGTAGACGGAGGCGAACCGTATGTAGGCGACCTTGTCCAGCCGCTTCAGCTCGCGCATCACCAGCTCGCCCAGCTTCTCGCTCTTGACTTCGCGCTGCGCCGAGGACAGCAGCTTGTCCTCGATCCGGCCGATCGCATCATCGACCGCCTCGCGCGGCACCGGGCGCTTGCGCAACGCCAGCAGCATCGAGGCGCGCAGCTTGTTCCGGTCGTACTCGGCCCGGCTGCCGCCGCGCTTGACGATCGAGGGCAGCGCCAGCTCGACCCGTTCGTACGTCGTGAAACGCTTGTCGCAGCCCAGGCAGCGCCGCCGCCTTCGGATCGAGGCGCCTTCGTCCGAGGCGCGCGAATCGATCACCTGAGTGTCGGACTTGGCGCAGAAAGGGCACTTCATCCGGCCGAGACCCCGGGGCGGATCTGCAGCCAGAACGTTACCGGCCCCTCGTTGATCAGCGCGACCTGCATCGTCGCGCCAAAGCGCCCGGCCGCTACCGGCGAGTAGATGGTCCGGGCACGCTCGACCATATAGTCGAAAAGAACCCTGGCGCGCTCGGGAGCGGCCGCCGGGGAAAAACCGGGCCGCAGTCCGCTCGAGGTATCGGCAGCCAGCGTGAACTGTGGAACCAGAAGCAAGCCCCCTTCAACCGATCTGAGGCCCCGGTTCATCCGTCCCGCCTGGTCGGCGAATACCCGGTAATCCAATATTCTTTCGAGCAGCGCGTCGGCTTCGCGCTCGCGATCTTCGCGCTCCGCGCAAACCAGCGCCAGCAGCCCGATCCCGATCGTACCGACCAGCTCCGCCTCAACGCGCACGCTGGCCTGCGACACGCGTTGTATCAGCGCGATCATCATCGCATTTTAGGGGCCCACGGGGTTTATCGGCCCCGGGTGCAGCCTGCGCAGCAAAATCAGCACTTCATCGCAATCGGCTGGCGGCTCCCCCTGGCCCTGCCAACATTCGCGCCGGGGCGGGTCCTTGTCATGACCCGATGGTCTTTAGGGACGGGCCGGTCGGATGGCAACCTACAATCGGTCCGGCCTTTGGGGGGATCAAACGATTTCGATGTCCAGGCGTTCGGCCGCATCGGCAGCACTCGCGGCGATTGCGCTGACTTCCTGCGCAGTCGGGCCGGACTTCAAGCGCCCGGATGCGTCGCAGGCCGACCGTTACATCGAGAGCCCGCTGCCGGACGCGACGGCGGGCACCGACGTCGCGCATGGGGGCGCCCAGCAGTTCAACGTGGGCGGGGAGTTGCAGCAGCAATGGTGGGCCCTGTTTCGGTCGGAGCCGCTCGACCGCCTGATCGAGCAGGCGCTGCGCGACAGCCCCACCGTCGCTGCGGCACAGGCCTCGCTGCGGCAGGCGCAGGAGACGCTGGCGGCCCAACGGGGGGCGACCTGGCCCACCGTCAACGGCCAGTTGAGCGCCCAACGCGAGCAGTTTGCCGGCGCGTCGGTCGGTCAGTCCGGAACCAGCGTTTTCACGCTGTACAACGCATCGGTCAACGTGTCGTACACGCTGGACCTGTTCGGAAGCATCCGGCGCCAGCTCGAGGCATTGCGGGCGCAGGTCGATAACGCGAATTTCCAGCTGCAGGCGACGTACCTGGCTCTGACCGCGAACCTGGCGACCACGGCGATCCGCGAAGCCTCGCTGCGGGCCCAGATCCAGGCCACCGGGGAAATCGAAAAGCTGCAGCAGGATCAGCTCCAGATCGTGGAACGGCGATTCAACCTGGGCGCGGTCACGCGCTCCGACGTGCTGGCCGAGCGAACTGCGCTGGCTCAGACGCGGGCGACGCTGCCGGGCCTGCAGCGCCAGCTGTCCCAACTGCGCCACCAGCTCGCGCTGTACGCCGGCCAGCCGCCGGAGGCGGCGGGATTGCCCGCGTTCGAGCTGGATGGCCTGGAGCTGCCGCTGCAGTTGCCGGTCAGCGTGCCGTCGAACCTGGTGCGGCAACGACCCGATATCCTGTCCGCCGAAGCGCTACTGCACGCTGCCAGCGCGCGGGTCGGCGTGGCCACGGCCAACCTGTATCCGCAGATCACCTTGTCGGGCAATTTCGGGTGGGAGTCGCTGAGCCTGAGCCAGCTGTTCAAGCCGGATTCGAACGTGTGGGGGATAGGCCCAGGGCTGGTGGCGCCGATCTTCAGCGGCGGGCAGCTCCAGGCCAACCGGCGGGCGGCGGTCGCCGCCTTCGATGCCGCCGCCGCCAACTATCGCCAGACCGTGTTGACGGCCTTCGTCAACGTGGCGGACGCACTGCGCGCCCTGCAGACCGACGCGCTGGCGTTGCAGGCCCAGATCGAGGCCCAGCGGCAGGCGCATGACGCCTTCACGATGGCGTCGTACCAGTTCAACGTCGGCGGTGCGAGCTACCTGACCTTGCTGAACGCGCAACAGCAGTTTCAGCAGACCCGGATCGCCGTCGTACAGGCGCAAGCCGATCGGTTCGCCGACACGGTCGCACTGTTCCAGGCGCTGGGCGGTGGCTGGTGGAATGAAGCGCCCTCAGCCCCGCCGCAGAGCGAGACAAAAGGAACCGTGGCTTCGGACAGGACGAATTGACGATGGCCGCTGGCGATAGAAAGCCTTCGATGAAGAAACGGATGACGATCATGCTGATCGCGGTCTTCGGGTTGATCGGCGTGGTGGTCGGCTGGAACCTGCTGACGGCCGCGATGATGCAGAAATCCCTGGGGGCGGGCGGAATGCCGCCGGCGACGGTTTCGACCACGACGGCTCACGCCCAGGACTGGCAGGAAACGATGGACGCGGTCGGATCGCTGCGCGCCGTGCGCGGCGTCGATGTGAGCACCGAAATCGCGGGACTGGTGCGGCGCCTGAACTTCGCGTCCGGCGCCGATGTCGCCCCCGGCGCCGTGCTGGTGGAGCTGAACTCGGACGCGGAGCGGGCCCAGGTCGAGGCGCTGAAGGTGGCGCTCGAGTTGGCGCAGACCACGCTGAAGCGCGACCGCGAACAATTGACGGTGCAGGCGGTCAGCCAGGCCACCATCGACAACGACGAGGCCGATCTGCGCTCGAAGAAGGCGCAACTGTCCCAGATGCAGGCGACGTTGGAGAAAAAGACGATCCTGGCTCCGTTCGCCGGGCGCCTGGGCATCAGCACGGTCGCGCCGGGTCAGTACCTGAACGCGGGCGACAAGATCGTGTCCTTGCAGGCAATCAACCCGATCTACCTCGACTTTTACCTGCCACAGCAGCAGGTATCCCGGATCATGCGCGGCCAGCCGGTGGCCGTAACCACCGATGCCTGGCCCGGGCGCGAGTTCCCGGGCAAGATCTCGGCGCTCAACTCGATGGTCGACACGGCCACCCGCAACATCCAGATCGAGGCAACAATCGCCAATGCGGATCGCGCGCTGCTGCCCGGGATGTACGCCAAGGTCAATGTGCAAGTGGGCGTTGTGCAGCGCTACATCACATTGCCGCAGGCCGCCGTGACCTACAACCCGTACGGGGCCTCGGTGTACCTGGCGCAGCCGGGCGGACCCGCCAAGCCCGGCGAGCCCACCAAGGCCGGCGCGAGCGAACCGGCGCTGGTCGCCACCCAGACGTTCGTCACACTGGGTCCGACGCGCGGCGACCAGGTCGCCGTCGTCAAGGGGATCCAGGAAGGCGACACGGTGGTCACCAGTGGACAGATGAAGCTGCGTCCCGGCACGCCGCTGATCGTGAACAACTCGGTCGTTCCGCGCAACGATCCGAAGCCGAGGCCGCAGGAGCAATGAAGAACCTGACCGATCTTTTCATCCGCCGCCCGGTGCTGGCGGCCGTGATCAGCCTGCTGATCCTGGTGCTGGGGCTGCGTTCGCTGGCCGGCCTGTCGGTCAACGAGTATCCGCAGACGCAAAATGCCGTAGTGACCGTCAGCACCACCTATTACGGCGCGGACGCCGAGACGATGGCGGGTTTCATCACTCAGCCGCTGGAAGCGGCGATCGCGCAGGCGCAGGGCATCGACTACCTGTCGTCCAACAGCTTCACCGGGCAGTCGGTGATCACCGCCACGCTAAGGCTGAACTACGACGCGAACCGCGCGCTGACCGACATCACGACCCAGGTCAATTCGGTCAGGAACCAGTTGCCGCCGCAGGCGCAGCTGCCGGTGCTGTCGGTGCAGATCGGCGAATCGATCGATTCGATGTACCTGGGCTTCTACAGCCAGACGATGCCGACCAACGACGTCACCGACTACCTGTACCGGGTCGTCAAACCGCAGCTCGACTCCGTCGAGGGCGTCAAGAATGCCGAGATCCTGGGTGCGCGCCTGTTCGCGCTGCGCGCCTGGCTCGACTCGGACCGGATGGCGGCACACGGCGTGACGGCCGCCGACGTGTCCAATGCGCTGAGCGCCAACAACTACCTGGCGGCGCTCGGAAGCAGCAAGGGCCAGGTGGTCAGCGTCGACCTGCGCGCCGGGACCGATCTGCACACGGTCGATGAGTTCCGCAAGCTGGTGGTCGCGCAGCGCAACGGCGCGATCGTCCGGCTGCAGGACGTCGCCAACGTGACGCTGGGATCCGAGAACTACGACTTCAACGTCGCGTTCGGCGGCCAGAATGCGCTGTTCATCGGCATCAAGGTCGCGCCGGATGCCAACCTGCTCGATGTCGCGCGCCGCGTGCGCGACGTGCTGCCGTCCATTCAGCAGCAAATGCCAGCGGCGCTGAGCGGCAAGATCGCCTACGACGCCACCGAGTTCGTCCAGGCGTCGATCGACGAGGTGGTCAAGACGCTGATCGAGGCGCTGCTGATCGTCAGTGCGGTGATCTTCCTGTTCCTGGGCCGGCTGCGCGCCGTCGCGATCCCGGTGATCGCGATGCCGCTGTCGCTGATCGGGACGTTCTTCGTGATGCTGGTGCTGGGCTACTCGATCAACCTGTTGACGCTGCTGGCGCTGGTGCTGTCGATCGGGCTGGTGGTCGACGACGCCATCATCGTGGTCGAGAACGTCGACCGCCACATGAAGACCGAGCGCCACGGCGCCCTGGATGCGGCGCTGATGGCAGCCCGCGAGCTGGGCGGTCCGATCATCGCGATGACCGTGGTGCTGGTGGCGGTGTACGTGCCGATCGGGTTCCAGCGCGGCCTCACCGGGGCCCTGTTCACCGAATTCGCCTTCTCGCTGGCGGGGGCCGTCACGGTATCCGGCATCATCGCACTGACGCTGTCGCCGATGATGTGCTCGCGACTGTTCGGTGCGCGCATGCGCGAGAGTCCGTTCGCCAACACAGTCGACCGCATTTTCGACCGCCTGCACGGCGGCTACGTGCGGCTGCTCGGCAGTCTGCTGCAGACCTGGCAGGTGCTGGTGGTGATGGGCCTGCTGCTGCTGGGCGCGGTGGTGTACCTGTTCCAGACGTCCAGTTCCGAGCTGGCGCCTCAGGAAGACCAGGGCATCGTGCTGGGCCAGGTCACCGGCCCGCCCGACGCAACCGCCGACCAGATGCTCGGCTATCAGCGCCAGATGTTCGACATCGCGCACGGGCTGCCCGAGTATTTCCAGATGTTCCAGATCACCGGCGATCCGAGCGTGAACCAGGGCATCGGCGGCGTGATGTTCAAGCCCTGGAATCAGCGCGCACGCACCGCCGACCAGATCCAGGAGGAGCTGCAGAACAAATGGAACGCGATCGCCGGTGCAAGAATCGGCGTGTTTCAGTTCCCGTCTCTGCCCGGTGCGTTCGGTTTGCCGGTGCAGTTCGTGATCACCACCACCGAAGCGTTCGACCGGCTCAACGAAGTTGCCACGACCGTGGTCGACAAGGCGAATGCCAGCCACATGTTCTGGTTTGTCGACAGCGATCTGAAGATCGACAAACCGCAGACGACGCTGGCGGTCGATCGCGACCTGATCGCGCTGATGGGACTCAATCAACAGGACGTGGCCAGCGCTTTGACGAGCGCGCTGGGCGGCGGCTATGTGAACTACTTCTCGATTGCCGGCCGCTCCTACAAGGTGATTCCCCAGGTGCAGCAGATCGACCGGCTCAATCCCTCGCAGGTGCTCGACTACTACATTCGGACCCCGAACGACGTGGTGGTCCCGGTGCGCACCATCGCCCATCTGGAGACTCACGTCAAACCGGAAACCATCGCGCATTTCCAGCAGCAGAACGCGGTGACGGTCATCGCAGTCCCGACGCCCTTCGTCTCGCAGGGCCAGGCTCTGGACTTCCTGACCCGGATCACGCACGAGGCGGCTTCCAGCGCCTACCGGATCGATACCTCGGGACCGCTGCGCCAGTTCGTGCAGGAGTCGGGCGGATTCGCGGTCACGCTGCTGTTCGCCGTGATCATCATCTACCTGGCGCTGGCCGCGCTGTTCGAGAGCTTCCGCGATCCGGCCGTGATCCTGATCTCGGTGCCGATGGCGCTGTTCGGCGCGCTGTTTTCGATGTGGACGCTGACGCAGGTGAACGGGATCCTGCTGAACATGTTGCACATATCGATCCTGAACGAGTTCGCGAAGGCCTCGACGCTGAACATCTACACGCAGGTCGGGCTGGTGACGCTGATCGGGCTGATCAGCAAGCACGGGATCCTGATCGTCCAGTTCGCCAACAATTTGCAGCGGGAGGGCCAAGGCCGCCTGGAGGCCGTGGTGCAGGCGGCCGGAGTGCGGCTGCGCCCGATCCTGATGACAACGGCCGCCATGGCGCTCGGGGTGTTGCCGCTGGTCATCGCGTCGGGCGCGGGCGCGGCCGGACGGCGCGCGATGGGGATCGTGATATTCAGCGGCCTGTCGATCGGGACCCTGTTCACGCTGTTCGTCGTCCCCGCGATGTACGCGTTCCTCGCCGCCGACCACGCCCGCCAGCGCGAAGCAGCAGCGGCCCAGCCTGACCTGGAAGCACCCGCCGAGGCCTAGCGGGATTGCGAGCAGGAACGCCCGTACGAAGCGCTCGGTTCAGGTGAGCGTGACCCGGGCCCACCTGCGCTTGCCCACCTGGAGCACGTAGGTTCCCGGCGTCAGCACCAGCGTGCGGTCCGCGATGCGCTGGCCGTCGATGCGCACGCCGCCCTGCTCGATCGCGCGGATCGCCTCGCTGCTGGACGGCGCCAGTCCGGCCTGCTTGAGCAGCGCCGACACGACGATCCCGCCCTTGCCCTGCGCTGAAAAGGTGAACTGAGGCATGTCCGCGGGCGCCTCGCCCTGGCGAAAGCGAGCCTCGAAATCCTGCAGCGCCAGTTCGGCGGCTTGCGGCGAATGAAAGCGCGCGACGATCTCCTGGCCCAGCAGCACCTTGACGTCGCGCGGATTGCGACCGCCCGCCACCTCCCGCTTGAACGCCTCGATCTCGCCCAGCGAGCGCGAGGAGATCAACTCGTAGTAGCGCCACATCAGGTCGTCGGAAATCCTCATGATCTTGCCGAACATCTCGGACGGCGGCTCCGTGATGCCGATATAGTTATTCTTCGACTTCGACATCTTCTCCACGCCGTCCAGCCCCTGGAGCAGAGGCATCGTCAGGATGCACTGCGGCTCCTGCCCGTAGTGCCGCTGCAGCTCGCGTCCCACGAGCAAATTGAACTTCTGGTCGGTGCCACCCAGCTCCAGGTCAGCCTTCAGCGCCACCGAGTCGTAGCCCTGCATCAAAGGGTAAAGAATCTCATGGATCGCAATCGGCTGGCCCTCGCGGTAGCGCTGGCTGAAGTCGTCGCGCTCCAGCAGGCGCGCCAGCGTGTAGTGAGAAGCCAGGCGGATCATGCCGTCGGCGCCCAGCGGCGTAGACCACTCGGAGTTGTAGCGGATCTCGGTGCGCGTGCGATCCAGCACCAGCGCCGCCTGCTCGAAGTAGGTCCTGGCGTTGGCCTCGATCTGCTCGCGCGTCAAAGGCGGGCGCGTGGTGTTGCGGCCCGAGGGATCGCCGATCATCGAAGTGAAATCGCCGATCAGAAAGATCACCGTGTGGCCCAGATCCTGCAGCTGGCGCAGCTTGGTCAACACGACCGTGTGCCCCAGGTGAATGTCGGGAGCGGTCGGATCCAGGCCGAGCTTGCAACGCAACGGTGTGCCCTGCGCCTGAGAGCGCTGCAGCTTGGCGACCAGGTCGGCCTCGACCAGCAGCTCGTCGCAACCGCGCTTGACCACGCGCAGGGCGTGCTCGATGGCGGCGGTGTCGACAGGAGTTGACTTGGACATGCGATCAAAAATGGCGCGCTTCGAACGGTGCCGGGTGTCAAGGGGCGCCGAATGGAGTCTAATCGATGCGTCGTCGCGACTGGCGCGATGTGCCGGATCGGGCCTGACGGAGGAATCTTGAAGAGCGACCCGGATCGGGCGACCGATTTGTACGTGGGCATGATGACCGGCACCAGCCTGGACGGCGTGGATGCCGTGCTGGCGGATCTGGCCGGCCCGCAGCCGCGACTGATCGGGCACGCGCACCTGGCGCTGGCGGAGGACCTGCGCAAGGAACTGCTGCTGCTGTGCGCCAGCGGCTGGGACGAGCTGCATCGCAGCGCGATCGCTTCGCAGCACCTGGCGCGCAGCTACGCGAGCGCGGTCCAGCAACTGCTGCTCGATGCCGATGTCGAGCCCGAGCAGGTCCGTGCGATCGGCGTGCACGGCCAGACCGTACGGCATCGCCCGGACGCCGGGTACACGGTCCAGTTGAATGCGCCGGCCACGCTGGCCGAACTCAGCGGCATCGACGTGGTGGCCGACTTCCGCAGTCGCGACCTGGCGGCCGGCGGCCAGGGTGCTCCGCTGCTTCCGGCGTTTCATGCGGGACTGTTCACGACGCACTCGCCACGAGCGGTCGTCAATATAGGCGGCATCTCGAACGTGACCGGGCTGCCGGCGGCCGGAAGCGGCGAGCCCGTGATCGGTTTCGACTGCGGGCCGGGCAATGTGCTGATCGACGCCTGGGCCGCCGAGCACCTGGGAGATCGCTTCGATCGCGACGGACACTGGGCCGCCGGTGGACACTCCGACGCCGCGTGGCTGCAGGCGCTGCTGGCGGAGCCGTACTTCTCGGCGCCGCCGCCCAAGAGCACGGGGCGGGAGCTGTTCAATCGGCAATGGCTGTCGCACAAGCTGGCGCAGCGCGAACTGGCGCCGCGCGACGTGCAGGCCACGTTGACGCGCCTGACAGCAGCCTCGATCGGACAGGCGATCGCGCAGCACGTCGCGCCGGCGGTCGACGTGCTGGTATGCGGGGGCGGCGCGTTCAATGCGACGCTGATGCGCATGCTCGGCGAGGAGTGCGCCCCGCGCCCGGTCGCATCGACCGCGACGCTGGGCGTCGCACCGGATCACGTCGAGGCGTTCGCGTTCGCATGGCTGGCCCGCGAGCATGTGCACGGGCGGGCCGTTTCATTGCCGGCCGTCACCGGTGCGCGCGGACCGCGCGTGCTGGGCGCGTTGTACCCGGCGGGGTGACGCTGCAAGCGCCCGGGCGGGCCACAGCCGCGTGATATGTCAGAAACAGAAGACACGGCCCTAGCGAGGGCCGGTGGCTTGGCTTTGGCGCTACATCCTGTTGAAAAAAAGCAACAAAATCACGCCTGAACGCGAACAAGTCAGCCCGTTTTCTTCATTCCGAAGAAGTCCTCTGACAGAATTTCTGCGGCTTCTGGTTCAAAAAAGAGCAGTTGAGAAGAGATAAGAGCGGGGGGCGGTCCTCGTCGGGCGCAGCTCCACCATCCAACCGAGAGGAAAATGTATGCACAAGACTGTGATTGCTTTGGCGATCGCCGGATTGGCTGCTGCGCCGGCCTTTGCGGATTCGAACGTCACGATCTACGGTGTAGTCGACTACGGCTTCATGGCTCGCAGCGGCGACAGCGGGCTGCGTAACAGCTCGGGCGGATGCCTTAACCCCGGCAGCTGCTTGTCCAAGCAGGAATTCGCCAGCGGCGTTTCGGTGCCGAGCCGGCTCGGTTTCAAGGGCTCCGAGGATCTGGGCAACGGCACCAAGGCGATCTTCGAACTTGAAATGGGGTTCCTGGCTGACAACGGCACCAACAGCATTGGGGCTCCGTCCCCCGGCAGTTCCGGTGGCAGCGTGCCAAATACCGGCCCGTTTGCTCGCCGCCACTCGTGGGTCGGGCTGACCGGCGGCTGGGGTACCGTGGTGGGCGGGCGCGTCGACGGCGCCCGCTACGGCGTCGTGGGCCGCTACGATCCGTTCGAG
>VBCK01000004.1 GCA_005882215.1 Betaproteobacteria bacterium
GAGGAGGCCCTGATTCGGCTTGAGCTCGCGGGCGAGATGGTGCCTTCGCTCGATTGGTTCATCTACGCCTTCGTCCGCAAGGAAGCGGTGGTGTCCTCGCAGATCGAAGGCACCCAAGCGACCCTGGTCGATCTGCTCACTTTCGAGGCCGAGGAGAGCGCGCCACCGAATGCGGACGTCGAGGAGGTCTGTAACTACCTCGATGCGCTCACTTACGCTCGCAACCAACTCGGCGACCCGAAGGGGTTGCCCCTCTCGATGCGGCTGTTGAACCAGACCCATCAGCGCCTGATGCGTGGGGTGCGCGGCGCCGAGAAGCTGCCAGGCGAGGTCAGACGGAGCCAGAACTGGATCGGCGGAACGCGGCCGGGCAACGCGGCATATGTTCCCCCGCCGCCGCAGGCGCTCGCCGAGGCGCTTTCCGCCTTTGAGAAATACCTGCACGCCGAGGACGACGGCCTGCCGCCACTGGTGCGCGTCGGGCTCTTACACGTTCAGTTCGAGACCATCCACCCGTACCTCGACGGCAACGGCCGCATCGGCCGGCTGCTGGTCACGCTGCTTCTGGAGCACTGGAAGCTCCTCGCGAAGCCGCTCTTGTATCTGAGCCTCTTCTTCAAGCGACATCGCGACGAGTATTACCGCCGCCTGAGCGCCGTGCGCGCCGATGGGGACTGGGAGGGGTGGACGGATTTCTTCCTGAGCGGCGTTTCGAGCATCGCCGACGAGGCCGTTGCCTCCGCGCGGGATCTGTTCGCCCTGGTCACCGCGGATCGCACGCGGGTGCTTCAGAACGACACCACGTCCGCCGCCGCTGTTCGCCTCTTTGAACTGCTCCCTCGCCATCCCCTGGTGAGCGTCGCCTCGGTGATGAGGCTGCTGCAGACGAGCAAGCCCACCGCCGCTCGCGCCATCGGCACGCTCGCTGCGACCGGCGTGCTGATCGAGACCACCGGAAAGAAGCGCGACCGGTGGTACTCCTACCAGGGCTACATCGAGCATCTGCGCGTCGGCACCGACCTCGACGTGCAGCGGCGCTCGAGGCGCTGAGGTCCGCGGCACGCAAGAACGCGGCCGAGCCCTCGTTTGGCTCGAATGCCTCTCAGGTGAGGCAAACCGCCTCGACGTTGTGGCCGTCCGGATCGAGCAGGAAGGCGGCGTAGTAGCGCGGGCCGTAGTCCGACCGCACGCCCGGCGCACCGTTATCGCGTCCGCCGGCAGCCAGCCCCTGCGCGTGGAACCGATCCACGGCCGCACGGTTGGCGGCACGAAAGGCGACGTGGGTGCCGACGGTGGAAGCGCCTTGATCTGCGTAGAGCCACAAGCCGGGCTGGCCCGCCGGGCCGAAGCCGGCATAACCATCGCCGCTGGAGTCGAGCTGACAACCGAGCGGAGCCAGCGCGCTGCGGTAAAACCCGACGCTGGTCTCCAGGTTCCTGATCTTCAAGCCGACGTGGTCGAACATCGCGATCTCCCCGAAGAAATACGAGGCGATGCTAGGGCATGGCGGCCAGCCGTTCTTGGAAAATCTTGCGGTCGCCCCGCGCCGCGCGCCGATAGCCGCGCGGCGATACGCCGGCTGCACGATGGAAGCTGCGCACGAAGTTGGACAGATCGCCGAAGCCGGTTTCAAACGCGATGTCCGTTATCTGGCAATCCTCTTGCGTGAGCAGCTGCGCGGCGCGGCACAAGCGTCTGCGGACGAGATACTGATGCGGCGTGACGCCGAGCGAGGACGAAAAAATCCGCAAGTAGTGGAAAGGACTCAGCCCGGCCCGCCCGGCCAGTCCCCGTAGATCGATCGGCCTGGCTGCGTGGGCGTCGATCCACAGCGCCGATTCGACCGCGCGCCGGCGATCCTTCGCAGCGGGCCGCGCGCGGGGAAGCGCCCCGCCCGCCATCACGTCGACGAATCGGGACGCGAAAGCCAGGCCGACCTCGTCCAGTCCAAGGTCGCTGTTGCCCGCGATCACCGAGCGCGCCAGCTCGCCCAGCACGGTCAATTCCGCCATCGGCGGCACGCCGCGGGAGTGCCACGCGCGGCGGCGTCCGTCGATCTCGTCGACCACCTCGCGCGCGGCGAAGAAAGCGTGGCATTCATCCCCGCCGCAGTGGTGGTCGTGTGTGCACAGGTACTCGTCGCCCGGTTGCCCGGCCAGCACCGAGCCCGGCACGAGCTCGTAGGCGGCACCGAGGCAACGGTATCCGAAGCTGCCGCGCTGAACATACGACACCGACCAGGCTTCATGTCGTTCCACGAAGGGACGGTCGCCGGGCCCGGCGTTGCACCGGTAGTGCACGACCGAGATCGGCCCTGGCAACAAGGATCGCTTTTCAAGCATCAGGATCGGATGGTTCGATAACTGCCCCTGCTCGCGTCCGCTCCACGGTGGCCGCACCTAGCTCCGCATCAGACGCCGGTACTCGGACATGTGCCGGATCGCCTCCTTCGCCTTGCCGAGCTTTTCATACAGCAGCGCGAGGTTGTAATGACTGTCCGCCATGGCCGGGTCGCGGCGCAGCGCGGCCTCGTACGCCTCGATCGCCTCGCGCCCGCGGCCCAGGTCGCCGAGCAGCACGCCGAGGTTGTACAGAAGGAGCGGATCGCGGCCGCAGGCGCCGATCGCCTCGCGGTACGCGCGCTCGGCGTCCCGATGACGCCCGGTTTCGTGCAGCAGGCGCCCCAGGTTGATACGGACATCGAGCCGATCCGGCGCGGCCGCCATCGCCTTCCGGTAGGCGTCGATGGCCGCCCCGGGGTCTTCCCGCTCCAGCGCCTCGCCGCGCGCGAACCAGTCGATTTGCCCCGCCGGGGCTGCCGGCGCCGCGCGCTCGATCACGCTCAGGGAGCCGCTGCCCGGATCACCTTCGAAGTCCAGCACGTATTGCCCGGATTCGACCTGTCGTTGCCCCGCGCCGTCGCGCACCACGACCTGCTCACCCACCGCGCTGATCGAAAGGCCTGACAGCGGCATCGTTTGCGGCAGTTGGCGCCGCAATTGCCTCAGCGAACGCGAGATGCGTTTGGCGGGCACCTTGGCGTCGGCAAGCGTTTGCGCCGCCCGCAACACGATCAGATCCTGGAACGAGAACAGCAAGGCGTTGCGTGGGCCGCGGACAGGCGTCACGAAGCCGGCCGATGCCAGGGCGCGGATCGTGCTGCGCGGCAGGCGCAGCATCTTCTCGACGTCGCGCACGCCGTAGTGCTGCATGGAACTGCCGCTGCAGTGGATTGCCCGCGTTATTTCCTGGCACGAGCGCGCGCCGCAGGGGCCGGTTCGGCCGCCGGCGCCCGTTTCGGCGGCTTACGCGTATCGGCTTCGGTGTCGGCCTCCGGCTGTGGCTTCGCCGCCTGCGCCTTCGAGGGCGCGACACCCTTGCGCTCGAGACTGGCCCGCAGCGCTTCCATCAGGTCGATCACCTGCGCCCCGCCGCCCTCGGCCCCGTCGGTCAACGTGATTTCCTGGCCTTCCACCTTCTTCTGGATGGCCGCTTCGATACGCGCGCGCACCTCGTCCGTATAAGCGGCGGGGTCGAACTTGTCGGACGATTGCTGGTCGATCAGCTGCTGGGCGAGCTTGAGTTCGGCCTCCCTGACCTCGATCTGCGGAATGTCGAGGTCCTTGATCGAGCGGACCTCCCCGGCGTACAGCAACTGCTGCATGATCAGGCCGTCCTCGACGGGCCGGATCATCACGATGTACTGCTTGCCGCGCGCGGCCCAGCGACCCAGCGCACAGCGATTGGATTCGCGCAGTGCGCGGGTAAACAGCGCGTAAGGCTTGGCACCCCCCTTGTCGGGCGCAAGGTAGTACGCCTTGTCGAAGTACACCGGGTCGACCGATTCGAGCGGCACGAATTCGGCGATGTCCGCGCTGTGCGTGCCGGCTTCCTCGAGCGCCTTCAGCTCTTCGGGGCTGAAGATCACGTACTGGTCCTTGGCGAATTCATAGCCCTTGACGATGTCGTCCCGCTCAACCGGCACCCCCTCCTTCACGCACAGGTACTGCTGCTTCAGGCGCGATCCGTCGGCCTTGTGCAGCATGTTGAAGGAGATGGCCCGGCTCGACTCGGTGGCCGAAAACAACTTCACCGGAATCGACACCAGCCCGAAGGAAACGGTCAGCGACCCAATTGAACGCGCAGCCATCGGCACCTCCCTATTCGTGCGCTGTCTCTATGAGTGATTACTCGGCGCTGCCCCAGCCAATGTGAAGGGTCCGTCACTCATTGTCAATAGCGACTCAGACTTTCGCGGTCTTCAAGACGCGCTCAAGGCTCTGCTTGCGTTTCAGGGCGTCGCGCCAGCGATCGCCGGTTTGCGCCAGCCGCTGCGCCGCGTTGAGTCGGAAATCGAGCGGGTGCGCGCCGGCGAGTTCTTCCCACGTCAACGGCATCGACACCGGTGCCCCGGGCACGCCTCTCGGCGAGTAGGCCACGTTCAGCGTCTTGCCGCGGACGTTCATATTGTAATCCATGAAGATCTTGCCGGTGCGCTTCGGGATGCTCCATTCCATCGTGATGTCCCGGGGGTGCTGCCGCATCAGATGGCGTCCGACCAGCTCGACGACGTGCCGTGCGGCGTCAAAGTCCAGCGTGCGCCGGATCGGCACGAACACGTGCAGGCCGGTTTTGCCGGAGGTCTTGACGATCGGCTCCAGCGACATGCTGTTCAGCAGCTCGCGCAGCCAGAAGGCCACTTCCTTGCCCTTCTCGAACGCGACCGTGTTCAGCTCCGGCTCGCCGCCCGGCTCCTCCTTGCCGGAATAGATGTACGGGTCGAGGTCGAACACCAGGTAGTCGGGATAGTTCAGTACCGAAGCTTCCAGCGACTCCTTCGAAGTGGCGTAATCGGTGCCCTTGGACACCGCGTCGGGCTCAAGCTTCGCACGCGAGTGCCAGACATGGAATTCCAGAGTGCCCGATTGCGCCAGCCACAGCAGCGTCGGCAGGTTGTTGCACAGCAGATACTCGTGGTTCTCGTCCTTGTGGCTGGAGAACACCGTGATCGTCTCGACGAACTCGGGCCGTTCCTGCTCCCAGTGCTTCTGGAAAAAACGCTGCCCGTTGATGCCGTCCGGCATCCGGATCATCGTGAGCGGCCGGTCCGCCAGATGCGGCAGCATATAAGGCGAGACTTGCGCAAGGTAACGCAGCAGATCGCGTTTGGTCAGCGCGGGCTGGTGCAGCGCTGCATCCGGCGGCCAGTAGACCCGGTCCAGGTGGGTCAGCTTGATGCGATGCGACCCGAGCATCAGGGGGAATTCGGTCCTCTTGCTGTCGAGCTGCGCGAGGATCGCGCCAATCTCGGTTCCCTCCTTCGCGCTGCGCGCTACGGAGGGCGAGCCCGCCGTAGCACCCATGGAGCCACCGCGCTTGCCCGCCGTAGCGCGCAGCGCGGAGGCGGGCCGCACCGATTTCGGGTCGATGTCATCTCGCAGGCGAACAAATATCGGGTGGCGCAGGTGATTGTCCTCGGTCCAACTGTGGAATCTCACCTCGGCGACCAACTTCGGCTCAACCCAGGTCGTCGCATTGGGCAGCTCCGGCGTCTCGTCGAACGGGCAGGTGGAGCGCTTCAGCGGTTCCAGCCGCTTCTTCAACTGCGCCAGTGTGCTCTCGTCGAAGCCGGAGCCCACGTGCGAGGCGAAGCGCAACCGATTCCCTGCCCAAGTGCCGACCAGCAGCGCTCCGAGCGGCGCGCGCGAACCCTTGCCCTTGGTGTAGCCGCCGATCACGAATTCGGCGGTCTGCACCGGCTTGATCTTCAGCCACGACGCCGAACGCCGGCCGGCCTCGTAGCGGCTGTCCTTGCGCTTGCCGATGACGCCTTCGAAGCCGCTCGCGAGCGCGGCCTCCTGCAGCGCAACGCCATCTTCGGCGGCGTGTACGAGTTGCACCAGGGGCGAGGGCAACAGGCATTGCGCCAGGTAGCGACGGCGATCGCGGTAGGCCGACTTGCGCAGATCGACGCCGGCGAAATACAGCAGATCGAAGCAGTAGTAAATCACCGGCACGGTCCGATCGGCCGCGGCGATCTCTCGCTCGGTCTTCAGCTGCACCCGATTCTGCAGCGCGTTGAATGAAGGCCGGCCGCTCGCGTCGAACGCGATCAACTCGCCGTCCAGGATCATGCCGTCGACGGCCTGGTTGCGAAGCTCCGCAACCAGGCGCGGGAACGTGCCGGACAGTTCCAATTCGCGTCGCGAACGCAGCCTGATGCCGCGCGCGTCGATGAAGGCAAGCACCCGATAGCCGTCGAGCTTGGGTTCCCACATCCAGTCCGGTCGATTGAAGGGCCGCTCGCCCGTCTCGGCCAGCATCGGCGACACCTTGTGCGGAATCGACGCGACCTTGCCGCATGGCACGAGCTGCGCGGCAGCGATCCGATGCGCCGGCACGATTTTCATGTCCTCGACCGCGACGCCGGAGAGCACCGAGCGATTCTGGCTGGTGATGTCGATGGTCGCCGCGAACCGGTCTCTGTGCTTGATCAGGAGCCAGTTCTTGGGGTCCTGGGCAGTGCGCACCAGTGCGAACGAGCCCTTGAGTTTCTCCCCGCGCAGCAGGAAGCTGAGCTTGCCCTTGACCAGGCCCTGGCGAACCTGGCGCTCGGCTTCGGGACGATCGTGAAAGAAGGTTTGATTCTCGTCGGGCGAGTAAACGCCGCAGTCCCACACGATCACTTCACCGGCGCCGTACTGCCCGGGCGGGATCACGCCCTCGAAAGAGGCATAGTCGTACGGGTGATCCTCGGTTTGCACCGCCAGACGCTTGTCGGCGACGTTCAGCGAAGGACCTTTCGGGACGGCCCAGGACTTGAGCACGCCGTCGCATTCGAGGCGGAAGTCGTAATGCAGGCGCCGCGCCGAATGCTGCTGCACCACGAACAGCAGCGGCCCCGAGGCCGCGCCGGTCGCAGCCGGCGCCGGTTCCGGGGTCGCCTCGAACTTCCGCTTGGCAGCGTATTCGCTAAGCTTGTCCTTCTCCATCCGGAAGATTCTAGGCGCGCCCGGGCGCCGGACGCACCGCACGCCTGGACCGCAGGGAGCGCAGATGAACGCAAGACTACTGGCTGGCGCCAGCGGTTACTCCTTCAAGGAATGGAAGGGGAGTTTCTACCCGGCCGACATCAAGTCGGACGGCATGCTCGCGTACTACTCGCAACGCCTGCCGACGGTGGAAATCAACAACAGTTTCTATCAGATGCCCAAGGTGACCGTGCTGGAGAACTGGGGGAACAGCACGCCGGAGCACTTCCGGTTTTCGATCAAGGCGCCGCGGCGCATCACGCATGAGGCGCGCATCAAGGCGGACACGGCCGCCGACTCGGTCGCGTTTTTGTACAGGAATCTGGAGACCCTCGGCGCCAAGCGCGGGCCGGTGTTGTTCCAGCTGCCGCCGTTCCTGAAGAAGGACCTGCCGCGGCTGAACGAGTTTCTGCAGTTGCTGCCGGCGGGGCACACGGCCGCGTTCGAGTTCCGCAATGACAGCTGGTTTGCCGAAGACGTTTATGACGCACTGAAACGCTCAGGCGCGGCACTGTGCCTGTCGGAGCGCGAAGACAACGCGCCGCCCCCTCTGGTGGAAACGGCTCCCTGGGGCTACGTCAGGCTGCGGCTGGAGAACTACTCGGAATCCGAGCTGAAGCAATGGGCGCAGCGCCTGCTGGCAACGGCGTGGCGCGATACGCATGTGTATTTCATGCATGAACCCACGGCGCCGGAGTATGCCAAGGCCCTGATGCGCTTCGCGGGCGCGGATCGCTGATCAGCGGCCAGCCCTCGAAACGATTGACTACGCTGGACCCGATGAGGGAGGGACTCGCAGAGGCGGGCCCCTCCCTACGGCTGGCGGACCAAGTCGACCTCGCGCGTCAATCTGCGCTGTACCGCGGGTCTTCAGCCACGAAAACGCGAAGCTTGCGGTCCGGAAAATCAGCCGGGGCCACCTCGCTCAGGTCGACATAGCTCATCGCAGGCGACACGTCGAAGCGCCACGTGAACGACCGCTGGGCGCCGTCCTCGCCCTGGGCGATGAACTCGACGGTTTCGCCGTAGGCGACGTTCATCGAGTGCGGGTCGGCTTCCATCCGCACGATCCGGTCGGCCGAATCGGCCTGGGCCGAGGTTCCGTAGACGCTCGGCTTTTCGCGCTGCAGGCTGCTCAACGGCGCGGTCGTCGCCACCGTGAGCGACTCGGTCGGGCTGGCACCGGTGGATTCCGGCGCAACGACGGACCAGGTGTCGCCGCCTTCAGAGCGTCCAAGCGCGGCGCCCTTGTCCTCGCGCCGCTGGCTGCTCACGGACCCGGGTGTCGGCACGGTGAGCGCCTGGGCCGGGTGCACGTAGGGTGTCGGCTCCAATACCGACCAGGTGTCGCCCCCCTCGGAGCTCGCCAACGCAGCGTGCGAGCTCAGACCGGCGAATGTTGCCGCTAATACAAGATGCATCTTCATGACAGGCTCCTTCACTCAGTTGACGTCGTGCCGACAGACGGTCCGCGATCACGGAAGACTGGGGAACCAGGTCGCGGACCGGTCGGCAGATCGCTGAGTGGTATTCGGCGCCGGCGCGGTTGCAACCGGGTTTCGCCGACTGCGCGGCACGTTGCAGCCGCAACACGGAGTAAGACAGTTGCTACGTTTTCACACGGGAATGCCGAACGTGCCTTCAACAACTTCGAGGAAGCTGCGCTCCTCGCGCAGGATCAGTCTTTTCGTTTGCGCGAACGCGAAGTTCGCCCGGCCCTGCTCATCGGTCTTCAGGCGGGCGCGATAGGCTTCGTAAGCGGCAAGCGATTCGAAGGCGATCACGCCCCACGCGACGTCGTTGGTGCCCTCGTGCGGGAGGAAGTAGCCCACCAGGTGTCCGCCGCAGCGTGGAATTATCCGACCCCAGTACTGCGCATACTCCTGAAAGGCGGCGCGCTGGAACGGGTGCGTGATCAGGCCTGGTACTTGAACGAGAGCGACACGCGGGCCCGGTAGGCGATCACTTTGCCGTCTTCGATTTTCAGGTCGAGCTTGGTGACTTCCGCAATCCGCAGGTCACGCAGCGTCTTGGCCGCGGTGGCCACCGCCGTGTTAGCCGCGTCTTCCCAGGACTTGCTGCTGGTGCCGACCACTTCCACGATCTTGTAGACGCCTTCCTCGCTGTTCTTCGCCATATGATCCTCATTTCAGTGATGTGGACGGTTTCAAGTGGACCCGACCCTTCTCGGTCAACCGCATCGTGAGCGCGTTTTTCAGGATACTCCTGGCCCAAAGACGAGTTCCAGCCGGCACCGCTCGGGCGGGATAAAGTCGATGGGTCGAGCGAACCGACATCCGGCGCCGGGTCTTCTGATCATTCTGGAACTCAATAGTTGGCGGCTTCTTCGGGCGAGTGGCCGCGTCGATAGATGAGCATGGTTCGCTCGAACGTCATTACCTCGACCCCGTCCTGATTGATCCCGCGGGTGAATACGGCGACGATCCCCTGGGTTGGGCGACTCCTGGACTCGCGCTTGTGAAGCACGGTGCTCTCGGCATAGAGCGTGTCGCCTGCGAAGACGGGATGGGTGGCCTTCACCTTGTCCCAGCCAAGATTGGCGACGACCTTGGCACTGACGGTGCGAACGCTCATGCCGGTGAGCAGCGCGAGGGTGAAGGTCGAGTCCACGAGCAGCCTCTTCCACTCCGTCTTGGCGGCATAGGCGGCATCGAAATGGACCGGCTGGACATTCAGCGTCAGCAGCGTGAAATAGACATTGTCGGTATCGAGGACGGTGCGGCCGGGGCGATGCTCGAACACGTCGCCGGGCTCGAAATCCTCCCAGTACAGGCCCGAGGTTTCGCGGTAGCGGCGGTTGCCGACCGCCTTGTACGCGGGCAGGATCGCTTCCATCGGATGGTCTCCTTGTGATCAGGGTGCGATAAAAAAAGATCGGTTCGGGCCTCGAGGCTCGCCGCGGCCGTCGACCGACCTGTCGCTCCGAAGTAGAGGAAGTATGGATGACATACATAGAATTGCCATGTCGCCCCCGCTCTGCCAGGACACTGACGGGCGATGGTCGCGTCTGCGAGCGGTGACTCGTTCGAGCAGATGATCGGCCAATGGCGGACCTATGTGCGCCGCCACCCTTCCATACACCCCCGCGACGTGGACGAGCTGGAAAGCCATCTGCGCGACCAGGCGGCGGCACTCGTCAGCG
>VBCK01000257.1 GCA_005882215.1 Betaproteobacteria bacterium
GCAAGGAGGGCGAGTCGGGACGGCGCAAGGTGACGCAATACACCCGCTACGCCACGGTCGGAGTGGCCACGATCCAGTCCTATATGGCGATCAAGGCGATCGAATCGGTGCCGAACCTGGTGATCCAGCCCGGCTTCACGTTCGAATTCATCGGGGTGGTGTCGCTGGTGACGGGGTGCCTGTTCCTGATGTGGCTGGGTGAGCAGATCACCGAGCGGGGACTTGGCAACGGTATATCGATCATCATCTTTTCCGGCATCGCAGCCGGCCTGCCCAGTGCCCTGGGCCGCATGTTCGAGCTGGTGCGCACCGGCGCGCTCGCCTACCTGGCATTTTTCGCGATCGTGCTGCTGGTGATGGCGGTCACCGCCTTCGTGGTGTTCGTCGAGCGTGGCCAGCGGCGCATCCTGGTCAATTACGCCAAGCGGCAGGTCGGCAACCGCGTCTACGGCGGCCAGAGCTCCTACCTGCCGCTGAAGCTGAACATGTCGGGCGTGATCCCACCGATCTTCGCGTCCTCGATCGTACTGTTCCCCGCCACGATCGCCAGCTGGTTCTCCTCGGGCGATGCGACGCGCTGGATCCGCGACCTGGCGGCGGCGCTGCAACACGGCCAGCCGCTGTACCTGTTGCTGTACGCGAGCCTGATCATCTTCTTCTGCTTCTTCTATACGGCCCTGGTTTTCAACAGCAAGGAGCAGGCGGACAACCTGAAGAAAAGCGGCGCTTTCGTTCCAGGCATCCGGCCGGGCGAGCAGACAGCCCGCCACGTCGACAAGATCCTGCTGCGGCTGACGCTGATCGGCGCGATCTACATCACGCTCGTGTGCCTGGTGCCGGAATTCCTGTACCTGCGCTGGAGCGTTCCGTTTTACTTTGGCGGGACCTCCCTGCTGATCGTGGTGGTGGTAACGATGGATTTCATGGCTCAGGTGCAGGCCTACCTGATGACGCACCAGTACGAATCGCTGCTGAAGAAGGCGAACTTCCGCGGACTCGGCGGCGCGGGGCTGACGCGATAGCCGATGGCGAAGGATGACGTCATCCAGATGCAGGGAGAGATACTCGAGAACCTCCCGAACGCGACGTTTCGAGTAAGGCTGGAAAACGGGCACGTGGTGCTGGGACATATTTCGGGGAAGATGCGGATGCACTACATCCGGATCCTCCCGGGGGACAAGGTGACGGTCGAGCTGACGCCCTACGACTTGTCGCGCGCGCGCATCGTGTTCCGGGCCAAGTGACGGTGAAAGTTGATGTACAAAATGGCCGGTGGCCATTTCCCGATGGGAGTGAGTGATGAAAGTGATGGCTTCGGTGAAGAAGATGTGCCGCAAGTGCAAGCTGATCCGGCGCAAGCGCGTGGTGCGGGTGATCTGCACGGACCCGCGCCACAAGCAGCGCCAGGGCTGAGGACGAGGGTATCGCGAGATGAGCGAGCTGTTTGCAAGGGCGACGGGTTCGAAGCTGCGCGGTTGCGCGGAAGGGGCTGCTTAATATGGCTCGTATCGCAGGCATCAACATTCCGCCGCAACAGCACGCGGAGATCGGCCTTATGGCGATCTTCGGCATCGGCCGCGCGCGCGCACGGGCGATCCTGGACGCAGTCCGGGTCCCGTACTCGAAGAAGGTGAAGGAGCTCACCGACGGCGAGCTCGAGCGGATCCGCGAAGCGGTGTCGCGCTTCACGGTCGAGGGCGATCTGCGGCGCGAGGTCCAGCTTTCGATCAAGCGGCTGATCGACCTGGGGTGCTACCGCGGCCTGCGCCACCGCAAGGGCCTGCCGGTGCGGGGGCAGCGCACGCGCACCAATGCGCGCACGCGCAAGGGTCCGCGCAAGGCCGGCGTGGCACTGAAGAAGGGCGTCTAAGGCGCGGGCCGAGACTCGAAGGGACAGGACGGACACTCAATGGCGACTCGAAATCCGAATCAGCAGCAAGCCGGCGGGCAGCGCGTGCGCAAGAAGGTCAAGAAGAACGTGGCCGAGGGCATCGCGCATATTCACGCCTCGTTCAACAACACGATCATCACGATCACCGACCGTCAGGGCAACGCTCTGTCGTGGGCCAGCAGCGGCGGTGCCGGCTTCAAGGGGTCACGCAAGTCGACGCCCTTTGCGGCCCAGGTCGCGGCCGAGGCGGCCGGGCGTGCCGCGCTCGAGTGCGGCGTCAAGAACCTGGAGGTCCGGATCAAGGGCCCCGGGCCAGGACGCGAATCGTCCGTGCGGGCGCTCAATGCGTGCGGCTTCCGGATCGCTTCGATCCAGGACATCACGCCGGTGCCCCATAACGGGTGCCGGCCGCCGAAGCGGCGCCGGGTCTGAGTTTTTGAACACAACAGGGACGGGGGAGCACACAGTGGGCTACGACAATCTGGCAACGGCGCAGTAACTGGCCGGCGAGCATCAGCAAGCGAACCAGCAAGCGGGAATTCGAACGATGGCACGATACACCGGAGCGAAACTGAAACGGTCGCGGCGCGAGGGCACGGATCTTTTCCTGAAAAGCGCCCG
The DNA here is from genome assembly GCA_005882215.1 of Betaproteobacteria bacterium. GTDB lineage: Bacteria > Pseudomonadota > Gammaproteobacteria > Burkholderiales > Burkholderiaceae_F > VBCK01. Next base: position 2,513 of record VBCK01000257.1, read on the forward strand.
GCGTTCGCTCGACAGCAAG
>VBCK01000005.1 GCA_005882215.1 Betaproteobacteria bacterium
AGCGCGTGTCTTCAGATATTCCGCAGTAAGCAACAGTGGGTCAAAGGGTGGAAGAAGCTCTCCTCGAACGACACGATCAGGACCGATCAACACCAGCGATCCAGCGTAGTTCGTCCTGTCGACACCCGACGCAGGCACGGAAGCGCCCAGGTCCTCCGTCAGTCCTTTCAATGTCTGCAAGGAACCACTAACGCCGATGAAGCGGTCGTCAAAGGACGTCAGATATCGGCGCAGGACTTCTGGCGTGTCTCGTTGGGGATCGAGCGACACGAACAACACCTGGGTAGTCTCGATCGCTTTGGCCCGAGCGATGCGTTGCCCCATTGCCACCAGCGCGGAAAGCGCCTTGGTACACGGCTGTCCACAATGGGTATCGCCAAACAGTACAAAGGTCCACTGCCCTTGCAGCCTTTCCTGTGTAAACGTGTTCCCGTACTGATCGACCAGCGTGAAGGAATCGACAGGCCAACCTTGGGAGGCAAGGTTCACCCGTTGCGATTCACCGTCATGGGCCAGAGCCGGCAGGACTGGACCCGCGGCAAAAAGCCACAGATTGATCGCAAAATACAGTTGCCGTCCCACTTTTCAAGTCGAATAGATATGAGCCGCGCTTGCTTCGGCTCGAGCACACCGGTGTGTCTCGATTGAGGTCGACTCGCGGCCCGCCCGCAACGAACGCATCACCACCAGCACGCTTGAACCGAACATCAGACCGGCCGCCACGACCGGTTTCAGCAGCCCTGTCACGGCGAGCATCAAGGCGACAGCGTTGTAGCCCAGGGCCCAGACTAGATTGGCGAGGATGGATTTGCGCACTCGGTTTGCGAGTTCAACAAGCCAGGGCAGGCTGCCGAGGCCTCCCGTTGGGAGCGTTATATCAGCGCTTTCCTTGGCAAGGTCGGTAGCCGTACCCACCGCGATGCCGACCGCCGCGGATGCCAGCACGGGGCCGTCGTTCAGCCCGTCTCCTACCATGGCGATGGAACCTCGTCGCTTGTGGGCCCACTCACGCAAAGCCCGTACCTTGCCTTCCGGTGTGAGTTCGGCCTGCCAGGTTGAAATGCCAAGCGCGGAAGCGACATTGGCTACTGGTCCCTTTGTGTCGCCGCTCAATAGCAGCGTCTCCACCCCATGCTCATGAAGTGCCTCGATCACGCTCTTTGCTTCGGGTAGCGTCGTGTCGTTAAGCGCGAGAATCCCATGCACGCTGCCCCCCCAGCCGATGTATACGAGCGTGTACCTTGGAGCCGGCATCGCCGACAGTTTCTCTGGAATGGTCCACCCGAGGGCCTTCATGAACAAGCGAGACCCCATCGCGCAGAGCACACCATCGATCTGGCCGGTCACACCGGCGCCAGGGTGGGCTCGAATTTCCATCGCCGGCAGGACGCTCATTTTATTGACATGGCCCTGCTCGGTTATCGCGCGCGCAATGGAGTGCTCCGAACCCGAGGCAAGAGCCGTCGCGCAGTGCAACAGGTCCTTTTCAGTGGTGCCATCAGTTGTAACGTATACCGGTTGCAGTTTTCCCTGAGTGAGTGTTCCCGTCTTATCGAACGCGACCCCTCTTATCCGCGCCAGTTGCTCAAGCACGCCGCCACTGCGGATCAATATTCCGCGCCGCGCCGCTTGACCGATGCCGAGTGCGGTAGCCAAAGGCGCGGCCAGGCCCAGTGAACAGGGACAGGCCACCACCAACACCGCGAGCCCGATTAGGAGTGCAACCTCAAACGGACCGCGGGTACTCCAGAACCACACCGTTCCCGCCGCGAGCAATAGGACAAACGGGATGAATATCGTGGCGGCGCTGTCGATCGTGCTCCCAAGCAGTGATTTGCGCGCCAGCGCGTCACGCACAAGGCGGCTGATCTGAATCCAGCGCGTATCGGTGCCCGCAACGGTTGCCCGAACCCATATCTGTCCGTGGCCGTTGATGCTGCCTGCGTGCACAAGCGCACCAGGCGCTTTGAGTTGCGTTTCCGACTGACCGGTAATGATCGCTTCATCGCAATCGGAGTGGCCGTCGATGACCACACCATCGACAGCTATGCGCTCACCGGGGAAAATGCGCAAAATGGTTCCGGGCTGCACGGTGTGGACCGGTTTTATCGCATCGATACCGTCGGCGACAACTCTGACGTTGGCGCGTTCGGCAGCAAGCATGGGCGCCAGGCTTCGCATGGCCCTTACGCGGCCCTGCGCTTCCAGGTAACGCCCCAGCGTAAAGAGGATCAGCACCATGGTCGCGGTGTCGAAATAGACGATGCCGGACCCTTGCGCGACCTGGTACCCGGAATATCCGTAAGCCGCCAGGGCACCGATGCTTACGAGGGTATCCGCGCTGACGCGTAACCTGCTTGCAGCCTGCCACGCGCCTGCGATGAATGGCCCACCCAATATGACAATCAGCGGTGTGGCCAGAGCCCATAGCAGCCAGTGAATCCGATGCACCAGCCAGCCGTCAGCCTCGCCGAAAGTCCCTGAGTAAAGCAGGAGGCTGAACAGCATAATGCTCATGGCGAGAAATGCGCCAACACCGAGGCGAATCAACAGCGCCGCCGCTTCCGGTTCGTCTGCTTCGCCATGGTGTACCTGGTAGGCCAAGCAGCATCCGTAGCAGCAGAACTGATGCGCTTCGCCGTTCACCTCCCGTTGCAGTCCGATGCGGCCAATGGGCAGCAGGCAGTGGCTGCATGCGCCGACGGCGTTCATAAGCCGTGCAAGTGGGCGGTCATCGGTAACAATCCGCGGACGAACGTGATGATTCCGAGCAAGACGATGAATCCTCCCGCCATGTGGACGCCGTACTGTCGCCAATCGAATCGAACCACGGTACCTCGACCCTGCGGAAAATTCACTTGAACGGTGCGGATGCGGCTTTGCTGGAAGCCCTGGCGTACCCACCCACCCACTCCTCCCATCATGAGCATCGCTGGGAAAGTGCCCAGACCGAATGCTGCCATGGTGACCACTCCAGGCAGTGCGCCGCCGCTGCCTGCAGCTTGCGCGGCAAACGCATAGACCAGCGGACACGGCAGAAACCCATTGAGCACGCCGAAGGCTAGGGGTGCCGCGGCGCCGGGGGCCTTCACCAGGGTACGCAACGCGGACACGAGAAAGTTGCCGCTGGAATCAACCGCGCTTCGGCTGAATCGCCGGAAGAAACCGAAGAAGCGCAACCCGATGAACACCATCAGCAACCCGGACACCCCCGCCAACAGCCGCTGGGCCAGGCTTGCCGCGGTCACCTCTCCGCCGTGGCCCACCAGTAAGATGCCCAAAGAGCCCGCGACGGCGCCCAGAAAACAATAGCTTGAAAACCGGCCGAGGTTATAAATCAGGTGCCGGCGCACAGTCGCAACGCTGCCACGCGGGTCGGAGCCCAGGGCGCAGGCAAAGCCGCCGCACATCCCCACACAATGGGCACTGCCGGCCAATCCGGCGAGAAAGATCAGGAAATATCGAGTCACGCCCGTTGCTCCCGTCCCACGGCTCAGGCCGATGGATGCTGGCCTGCTACTTCTTGAGGGCGAGATAGGCCACCCACACGAAGAAAGACACGGTCATGACGATGAAAATCCAGAATGCGATGCTCTCGGATAAAGTCATCACGTCTCCCTAGCCGAGCGCCACACCAAACACGTTCAACGCCACTTCAGTGGCGAGGAAGATCAGATTCAACGCTGCCAGTGCCAGCAGCAATCTTGCCGCCATGATTGCCCTCACTTCGTAATGGACTGCAACCCCAGATCAAGCCCAGGCCCAAGCCCGCCCCAATAAGTGATGGCGTAATAGAGCGCCCAGACGAACATGATCAGATAGACGATGCACAACCAGGTGTTGACGCGACCGTGGCGAGCCTGGAGACGGTCACCGCCGTACTCTTCAACCTGCTGATCATGGGGAGTGTCATGCGCCGCGCCGCCTGTGCTGTCTGCCTTGTCACTCATCGTCCGGCACCTCCGCGCGGTAAGCTCTGTACTTGACGTCCTCCACATCGTTGAATGAACCGGACAGCACTCCCCAGATGAACAGGCAAACCGCGCACAGGCCCATCAGCAGGGCCACCAGCAGTTGAGTGAAGATCATCTCTGCCATGGCTGCCCCCTAATGCGGGTCCTGCCTGATAGCGACCGTCGAATCCCGGGTCGCGGTGAGGTCAAAGCCGTGCTTGGTTGCCCATGTTTCGCCGGCGTAACGCATGGGCTTGTCGGCAGTGTATGGGTTGTATGCGTAGTGCGACTCGGAAGCCTCGAGCGTCGGATCGTCGAGCGCCGCCCGATCTTTCTCCGAGATGTGCATCTTTTGTCCGGTCAGGGGATCGGTAAACGCCGACAGCGACAGCACGTAATAGGACAGGGCCCATCGATCCGCCTCCGGCAACGAGTCGCTGAAGGACGGCATCGGTGTGCCGGAAAGCCCGGTTGACATGGTGCGGAAAATGTCCTTGACACTCGCCCCCGACTTGAACTGACCGGTCGTGAGATTGGCCGGTGGGATCGGAAAGCCGAAATCGTCCTTCAACCCGGCGGCCTTTTCGCCGTCGCCCTTACCGCCTTCGCCGTGGCATTCCCAGCACTTGGCCTGCTTCCATACGTCCCGACCGTGCTTCACGAGTTCCAGCGACGGCGCGGGCGCCTGGCCGATAAAAAGGGGCGCCTTGGGTGGCTCTTCCACAAAGTACAGATAAGGTTTGTCCGGCTTGCTGCGGTCTGCCGCGAGCTCGTACTTGATGTACTGGATCACCGCGAGGCGGTCCTTTTCAGGCAATTCCTGCCAGCTTGGCATCGCAGTGCCGCGCACGCCGCGTGTGATGGTGCGCAGCAGATCGCCGTCGTCGGGCATCGACCCCGAAGGTGTGAGACGGAACTTGAATACGCCGAGCGTGAAGTTTCGGGGGGTGAAAATCACCGGGTACTTTCCGCGTTCCGGCACGAACAGCAGGCCCTCGGAGTTCGGTGTAAGCCGGATCTGCTGGTCGCTTTTGAAATCGAACAGCCCCTCCGTTGCCGGCGTTTTTTCCACGGTCTGATTGCCATTGGCGTCGGCGATGATCTTTGCCCGATAGGGGCCATCGAACAGCGCGACAAACCGCGGCATGATGGAATCGGGCGAGAGCATGCGCGGGTTCCAGAAGTGGGCCAGGTGCCAGGCGTCGCTGAACTTCAGACCCACCCGGGTCAGATCCGGGCCGATGCGGCGGGTGGAGAACAGGTGCGGAAAATCGTAGAAGGATTCACCGGCCTGCGACACCGGACCCCAGCGGCGTGTTTCACCGGTTACCGGGCGCACGTATTGGGAATGGCAGTACCAGCAACCTTCGCGAATATAGACTTGGCGCCCGCGCAATTCGATGGGTGTGTAGTCGCTGGCCTGGTGAACCATCCATTTGAGCTCGCCCAGATCGTTGCGCACGACCTTGGTCACCTTGTTGGTGCGCGATTCGGGCTCCAGCATCGGCAACACGCCTTGCACAAACGCCGCGAGGGAGAGGCAGAAGAAGCCGGCCCCCAAGGCATAGAAACGCAGTCCATAGCGGTTATTGCTCATCACGGCGCTCCCTGTACCGCGACGCCCCCGGGGGCCGGACGCGCGAAACTGTGCGGAGCTTCCGCCGAAAGCATCGTTCGCATCAGGTTGATGACGAGCAGCGACATACCGATGTCCATTGAAGCGCCGGCTACGGTGCGTACCAGCCAGTATGGCCGGATGGAAACCAGCGAATCCAGCCATTCGACGCCGGCCATCAGCATGAAGCCCTGCTGCAGGCCGGCCAGGGTCAGGTCAAGGCCCATCAGCGAAATCCCGAAGGTGATGAGCCAGAATGACCAGTTTCCTAGCTTGAGCGACCATAGCGGTCGTCCGGCCAGCTTCGGCAACACGTAGACCGTCCCGCCCATGGCCCAGACTACGAAGGTGCCGAACACGGTCAAGTGCGAATGGGAGATCACAAAATCGGTGAAGTGAGTGGGCTGCTGGATTGAGCGCAAGGCCTCGGTCGAACCCTGAAAGCAACCGACCAGATACATGAGCGACCCCATGATCAGGAACTTGGCCGGGAGGTTCTGGCCGAAGCCCTGCCAGCGTCCGATCATGGTGCCGAAGAAGTTTTGCAGCACGCTCCACACCGGCACGATCAACAACATCGAGGTAATGATCGCCAGGGTCTCCGCCCAGTCGGCGATGGGGCTGTACAGGTAATGGTGGATGCCGACAAATGGGTAGAACATGGCCAGCGACCAGAATCCGACCAGCGACAACTTGTGGCTGTAGAGCGGGTTTTTCACGCTGGCAGGTAGAAAGTAGTAGATCAGCACATAGCCCGCCGGCGTGATCCACAGCCCGACGATGTAGTGGAGAAACAGCCCGTGAAACGCCGCGCTGTTGATGCCCGCGAAGTAAGGCAGGATGAAGCGCAGAACCAGGTTCATCACTGTCCAAACAAACGCGCCGATCAAATACCAAAGAGCGACGTACAGCTGCGGTTCGCGGCGCTGGGCGATCGTAACCAGGAACTGGATCGTGAGGAGGGACACCACGATGGAAATGACGATGAAGATCGGCCGCGTAAATTCTCCGGCCTCAAATCCAGAGTTGTAGCCCAGAAGAAGCGAAATCAACCCAGCGATCAGCCCCAGGTTCCACACCCAGACCAGCCAGTGGCCCCACTGGCCGTTCCATACGCGCACCCCGGCCAAGCGCGGCACGATGTAATAGCACAGTCCGATGAACAGCGTGGAAAACGCGCCCCAAATCACGCCGTTGATGTGCAATGGACGCAGTCGTCCAAAGGTCAAATACTGCGAGGTGCCAAGGTAATCAGGGTAGTTGAAAAGACTGGATATGGTTACGCCGATGCTGGGTGTGACCACGAGCCAAAACAACCCCGAGTAGAGCCATTTGAGAATGAGCTCCCGGTCGATCAGCGAATCGGGATCGGGGAATGCATCCTGGGCTGCTGTTGTATCGGCCACGTCATCCCTCCGTGCTCTATTACGGCCATATCGAACATGCTTTGTCATTGTCCGCGCGAGTCAACGGCGCGCCGGTGACTTTTCTCGGCAAACCACTGCTCGTCTGCCCTGGGACGAGGCCACGCTGCAGGCGCAACGTGGCCATTAAGTGGTTAGTGCCTTCCCGGATCCAGTTTGGAATTCCGATTGGACCAGTAGATGTAGGCTTCCAACGCCTTCATCGCTGGCCCATCAGGATCGATCTTCTCGCCCTCGTTGGGTTTCTCGATGCACCAGTTGATCATGTTGCGCAGCGTCGCAAACTCGTTCATCTGCTCCTGGAACTTCGGAAACTGATGTGGGTGCGTATCCGACGTATACGGGTGGCACATGGCGCAGGCCGTGCCAGTATTGGAAAGGTTCACGTTGAGCCGCTTCTGCGTCTCGGGATCGCCGTGGAACAGCAGGTCGCCGATCTTCACCTGTTCCATGAAGACTTCTTCGAACGCTTGCAGTTGTTCCGCTGTGTGCTTGTCCTTGTGGGCGAATGCCGGTTCAGTGTCGACGGCAAGGAAAAACAGCACCCCGACTCCCGCGGTGATGAGCGGATAGCGTAGCTTCTCGTTGGCCATGTTGATACCTCCTCGACGGAGCTGCATCCTGCGACCCTTAGATGCGATCGGCAACGCGCGGACTGAGCACTTCGTGCGAATCCTGAGCGTTAGAATCGACCCCTGCGTCCGCAAAGACCTCCTTGCGCCACATCTTGTATTGATTTTCGACGTGCCCCGTGGGATCCATCGTGTGGATAGACCAGCCCACACCATCGAAGGGCTCACCGGGATCCACACGAATCATGGGCCTGGTGAGGATAGGCACGCCTTCGGGCGCGTAGGGCCACGGCCACGAGGTCGCGAGCATGCCGATCGAGCGTAGCTTGCCGATTTCGTTGTACAGCACTTGGTGCGTGTGTCCGTGGATGTTGGTGACATTGCTGTAGGGCTTCAGGATCTCGTGCACTCCGCGCCAGTCGCGTACCCAAAAGTTCCAGGGCGGGAAGTACTCATACAGCGGGTTGTGGCTGAAGATCACCACCGGCTTGTCCTTGCCCCAACTGGCCAACGTACTGTTAAGCCACTTGAGCTGCTCGGCGCCCACGGCGGCCCAGGCCCCCCCGAGCGTACCGTCCAGCGTCGCCATATTGCCCATGCGTTCCTTCGCGCTCATCTTGCGTGATGTCCAGAAGTCCTCGGCATGGCTGACCGTATCCAGTCCCACAAATCGGACCCCCTTGTAATCGAAAGACCAGGGCGCCGCGCCGAACATCTTGTTCCAGGTGGCGCCCATATCCAGGTACCAGTCGTGCTCACCCGGGATGAAGACCTTCTTGATTGTGATCTCCTTCAGCAACTCGGCGCCCAGCTGCAACTCGACCGGATCGCCCAGTTGCGCCATATCGCCACCGAAGATGAGAAAATCTGCGGGCGGATTCATCGCCTGCACTTCCTGTATCGCCCGCGTCGCCTTCTCGACAAAGCGCTTGTTGACGGCCTTCGGATACAGGTGGGTATCGGAAATCCAGGCGAATTTGAAGCTCTGGCCGCCTTGGGCAAATGCGATGTCGATGGTGTTTATCAGCGGGAAGAACAGGCCATAAGCGGCCGCGCCTGTCGTGCCGTACAGCAACGACTTGTGCAGGAACGTACGCCGCGTCAGCACGGTCGAACGGTCGGGATGAGCGCCAGGCTGACGCAGCTCCTGGTCCATTTCACGCCTCAGCAGTGTATTCATTTGCGTTTCCCTCGTTCGGCAGTGTTAGGCCGCGGGCGGCGGGCACTGAGCAACTACTTTTTCTTCAGTTCAATGGAAACCTTTGCCGCTTCATTCGCCTTTACCGTCACAGGAATGTCGGTATCCCCGGCATAGTTTTGAGTCGCGACCAGCGTGTAATCCCCGGGCGGAATATCCGTAATGCTGAAGCTTCCGTCCTTGGCGGTCCGGGCGTAATAGGGGCTGTCCGCCACGTAAACCCACGCCAGCATCCAGCCATGAGAGTCACACTCGATGCGAACCAGGCCGGGTCTGTCCAATTGGCTCGTGATTCGCTGCCCCTGATTGGGCAACGCGAGATTGAAGGCAGTGCGTTTGCCGTAGAAGCCATGCGTGTTGTGCAAGACCGGATCGGTATTGACCACATCGATCGCGCCGGCCTGAATCACTTGCACGGTCGGCTCGAATCTGCATTTCACGTTGTCGATTTCCGGCGGTTTTGGCGGCTTGCCCCATGCCTTGCCTTTGGGGACCTCCTTCAAATAGACGACGACGTCCTCGACACCTTTGTCCGGCCCGACCAGGATCAAGGGCTCGTCTCGGGGACCGCCGCAGACCTCCCTGTTTTTCGTCGGGATGATCTTCTTCGTGGGTACGTCGCCTTGAAAAACGACCTTGCCCTCGATCTTCCCGCCGCCGGAGACGGCTATCACGTCGTACGCGAGAGCAGGAATGCTGACGACGGCGACCGGAACGATTTGCAGGAGTCTTATGATGGTTTTCGCTGCGAACATCGAAGAACGTCCCCTTTTCTTCACGCCCTCGAGTACGAGGCCGTTGTTACACAGCCTCGCTGCGGCAACCGGACGTATTGCACCTCTCGACTTATCATGATTTCTAGGATTGTTATTCTTCTGGTAGTGGAGCAGGCTTTCAAATGAACCGCAAATTCAAACTTCTAATATCGCTTATCGAAAATGACAACCCATCGCGTCAGTAGATATTCGCAATCGATAGTTTCAATAGTTCGATGGGAAGTCATTGCGCCGGTAGATATTGGCGATCGATAATTTCAATATCCGATGCTCGATTTTTTCTTCTCGATCGGCATTACGGCATCTAAGGTCGAGGGACAAGCGCTGGCAATCGAGCAAAGACCAGGCCGCAAACACGGAGGAGAACGATGACGCTCCAGGAACTGCGGTATCTGATAGCTCTCGCGGACAAAGGGCAGTTCGTTCGCGCCGCGGAAGCCTGTCATATCAGCCAATCGACGCTAAGCACGCAGCTTAAGAAGCTGGAGGATTACCTCGGCGTGTCGCTTTTCGAGCGCAACAAGCACCGATTGATGCCAACCCCAATCGGCGCTGCGATCATCGAGCGCGCTAGGACCGCGCTGGATGTCGTCGACGAGATCAGGGATTTGGCGCGCCGCGACCACGAGCCGATGGCTGGCCCGTTGCGTCTCGGCGTAATTCCAACGCTAGGGCCCTATCTGGTGCCCTACGTCATACCCACAATACGCACGCTCTTTCCGAAACTGCATCTTTTCCTGCGCGAAGATTTGACCGCCCATTTGCTCGAGCGGCTACGGCACGGCGAATTGGACGCATTGTTGCTCGCCCTGCCCATTCACGGTGAAGATGTGGAAGTGATGCCGCTGTTCCGCGAACCCTTCCTGGTGGCGCTGCCGAGGGCTCATGCGCTGGAAAAAAAGCAGCACATCAACGAAAAAGAACTCGCCAACCACAGCGTGCTATTGCTGGAGGAGGGGCACTGCATGCGTGATCAGGCGCTGGCCATCTGCGGCTCCACTCCTTCGGTCGAGCGCGACGAATTCAAGGCAACCAGCCTCGAGACGCTGCGCCAGATGGTCGCGTCGGGTGTGGGCTGCACACTCTTGCCCGCATTGGCGACCTTGCCGGGAATAGGATCGGTGCAGAACGGATTGGTGCAAATTCGTCCTTTCGCCTCGCCGGTGCCCACACGTACCATTGGCATCGCTTGGCGTCACCGCTATCCGCGGGAGGCAACGGTCAAACAGCTTGCCGAGGTGATTCGGAACAATTTGCCTACGGCGGTAGAGGTAATAACACCACGCGTCGGTGCCAGTTGGATCAAGCCGGCATATTTGTGCGTTACGGAAGGGGCGAACGCAGCGAAGTAGGTCTGCACGTTCGCAAGATCGGCGCGGCTGCGACGGCCAGCGCCGCTGTGGTCCGCAAAAACTCGATCAACGAGCGGCAGCCTGCAGAGCGTAAATCGGTGCGCCGCTCGAACTTCGCGATCGAGGGCTGCTATACGTGCAGCGCCTCCGCCAGCATTTTTTGCGATAGCCCTCAAGTGCTGTGCCATTGAACCGGCCCGATCCTCGGCAAAACGGGGCCTTACCCGGATGTAACTCGGCAATCTGTGGACATGATGAATCGCAACCCCACGAGCACGACAATGCTGACCACGAGCAGCCGCGTTGAGCGGATCGTATGAAGCATGAAGCGATGATGCAACATGAAAGTGCCTCGCACGCTGGTGGCGCCGCCGCCGCACCGCGGCGCGCCGACCACGACGCGCACTCGCACCATGCGCACATGGTGGCCGACTTCCGCCGGCGATTCTGGATTTCGCTGGCGCTGACGGTCCCGATCCTCGCGATCTCGGAGCACTTTTGGGCACTGATGGGGCTGCGGCCCCTCATCTCATTTGCGGGCGACCGTTACGCATTGTTCGCCTTCGCGTCCATCGTGTATTTCTACGGCGGCTGGCCGTTCCTGAAGGGCGCGGGCGGCGAGATCGCCGGGCGCAAACCTGGGATGATGCTGCTGATCGCAGTGGCGATCAGCGCGGCGTTCTTTTACTCGGCCGCCGTCACGCTCGGGCTCGCCGGCGCAGGCTTTTACTGGGAGCTTGCGACGCTGATCGATGTGATGCTGCTGGGCCACTGGATCGAGATGCGCTCGGTGATGGGCGCCTCCGGCGCGCTCGGGTCGCTCGTGCGCCTGCTGCCCTCGGAGGCGCGCTGGCTCCGGGCGGACGGATCGACGCAGGACGTGACGATCGATCAGCTTGCCCCGGGCGACAAGGTGTTGGTCAAACCGGGTGAGCGCGTGCCGACCGATGCGGTCATCGTGGCTGGCGTAACGAGCCTCGACGAGTCGATGCTCACCGGCGAGTCGAAGCCGGTCGAGAGAGGCGAAGGCGCCGAAGTCATCGGCGGCTCGGTGAACGGCGAGGGGGCGATCACCATCGAGATCCGCAAAACCGGCCGCGAGACCTATCTCGCGCAGGTAATGGATATGGTGCGGCGCGCACAGGAGTCGCGCTCGCGCAGCCAGGACCTCGCCAACCGTGCCGCGGTGTGGCTCACCGCGATCGCGCTGGGCGTAGGTGCGGCGACCTTCATCGCCTGGCTCGCGATCGCGGGCGACTTCGAGTTCGCGGTCGCGCGCGGGGTCACCGTGATGGTGATCGCCTGTCCGCACGCGCTGGGCCTGGCCGTTCCGCTGGTCGTTGCGGTGAGCACCAGCCTTTCGGCGAGCCACGGACTGCTCATCCGTGATCGAGCCGCGTTCGAGCGCGCGAGGAACCTCCAGGCGGTGGTGTTCGACAAGACGGGCACGCTCACCGAGGGACGCTTCGGCGTGTCGGACGTTGTGCCGCTCGGCGAGCTTGCCGAAGAGGAATGCCTGCGGCTGGCGGCGGCCCTCGAGAGCCAGTCGCAACACCCGATCGCCAAGGGCGTCACGCGCGCCGCCGCGGACCGCAAGCTGAAGCTTCCTGCGGTGAGCGAGTTCAAGAACCTCACCGGGCGCGGTGCACAGGCGCGCGTCGACGGACGCGAGGTGCTCGTGGTGAGCCTCGGCTACTTGCGCGAAAAGGGGCTCGCGGCGGACGACGCGCTGATCGCCAGACTCGCCGAGCAGGGAAAGACGGTCGCCTATCTCGTGGTCGAGGGCAAGGTCGCCGCGGCGATCGCGCTCGCCGATGTGGTACGGCCCGAATCGCGCGCCGCGGTGGGCGAGCTCAAGCGCATGGGCATCCGATGCATGATGCTTACCGGCGATTCGCGCGCAGCGGCGAAGACGGTCGCCGCCGAGCTCGAGCTCGACGATTTCTTCGCCGAGGTGCTGCCGGAGGAGAAGGCCGCCAAGATCAGGGAGGTGCAGGGGCGAGGCCTGACGGTGTCGATGGTGGGCGACGGGGTCAACGACGCCCCCGCGCTGACGCAGTCCGATCTCGGCATCGCGATCGGCGCCGGGACCGAGGTCGCGATCGAGTCGGCCGACGTCGTGCTCGTGCGCAGCGACCCGCGCGACGTGGCCGCGATCATCGGCCTTGCGCGCAAGACCTACCGCAAGATGGTGCAGAACCTCGCGTGGGCGACTGGCTACAACGCGTTCGCGATCCCGCTCGCCGCGGGTGTCGCGGCGCCGTGGGGGATCGTGCTTACGCCCGCCTTTGGGGCGGTGTTGATGTCGGTGAGCACGGTGATCGTCGCGATCAACGCCCGCCTGCTGGGGAGGCCGTGACCGCCGCAAAGGCCAAAGGCGTCGCACTATCTGCACACGGGGCGCAGCGGACGGTCTGACCGACGAACGCCGAGCCGCATGACAGGTCGAGCGCCATCGACCGATCAGATCCGCAAGCGCGATCGCCAGAGCCGGACCAGCACCCGTGGCAGCACCGTGAATCCTCTCGAGGGGGGCAGAGGCTTGGCGAGGTAGACATTAAGCCATCCTGCTCCAATCCTCGCAGTGTGCGCGCCAGCATGCACTGAGAAATGTCGTCAAGTTCGACGACTCAAGCAAACTTCGCGGCCGCCTTTCGGTGAAGACTCGAATTCTTTCCTGTGGTCGCGACGCTAGAGGGACGGCGGCGTGAGGTGATCTCGCGCAACAGGGTGTTGGCGCTTGCAGCTCAGATTTGCGCCGTACCACCATCGACGAACAACTCGATTCCGGTGATGTAGCTGGCGTCCTCGGAAGCGAGAAACGACACCGCCTTGGCGATTTCGTCTGCAGTGCCGGTGCGACCGAGTGGCGCTAGTGCAGCCGCCTGATTTTTGAAGCCCTCGATCTGTTCGTCGCTCAGGCCCAACTCGGACTTGTAGGCGGGCGTGACGATGGTGCCCGGAGCGACCACGTTGACGCGGATCCCACGGTCCTTGAGATCCACGGACCAAGTGCGGGCAAAGGAACGCAGAGCGGCCTTGCTTGCGGCATACACACCGAACGCCGGCAAGCCCTTCACCGAGACCATCGAGCCGTTGATCACGATCGCACTACCGGCGGGCATCAGGGGAAGCGCCCTCTGCACGGTGAACACGGTGCCCTTGACGTTGATCGCGAACGTCTTGTCGAAATGTTCTTCAGTGATGTCCCCGAGCGGCCTGAACTCGCCGCCACCCGCATTGGCGAACAGTATGTCCAGGCGCCCGACTTGCTTCTCGACCGTGCTGTACAGCCGATCTAGATCCGCGGCGTTGGAAATATCGCCGCGGATCCCGGTCGCGTTGTGGCCAATCTGCTCCACCGCGGCCTCGAGCGCCGCCTGTCGGCGCCCCGTAACGATGACCCTCGCGCCCTCGACTGCCAAACGCTGTGCCGTGGCGAGCCCGAGGCCGGACGTACCGCCGGTGATGAGGGCAATCTTTCCATGATGCTTGCTGGTGTGCGAATTCTGAAAGCTCATTGATGTGTTCCTTTTTAAGTGATGGACGCGCCTTTCAGCAGTCGCGTTGTTACCGGGCGAGTCGCCGGTCGATGCTCAGCGGGCCGGAGCCGTGGGCCACCAGCAACAGAAAGCCACCGGCGATCGAAACGTTCTTGAGGAACATGATCATCTGGATCTGGTCGCCGAAGTTGTGGTGGAAGATGAGGGCGGTCAACAGGGAAAAACCGGC
>VBCK01000258.1 GCA_005882215.1 Betaproteobacteria bacterium
TTAGCAGGACGCCGGCAACGGCGAGCCACAGCCAACAGGAAAGGAAACGGTTCAAAGAAGCACCTTGATCGGGTGTCGAATGCATGGGAGCCGGTTAGTTCCGCACAGATCTCAATTCCAGATGGCCATTCGGACGAGCTCTGCATCCATGCACTTGAGCGCCCGCCCGGCGAGCATTTCGGCTTCGCGGCTGTCGAGCGTTCGGATGCGCTGGCGCACCCACGCGCTGGCGGTCGGGCTCATGCTGAGTTGTCGGATCCCGAGGCCGATCAGCAACCCTGCCACAGCGGGGTTTGCCGCCGCTTCTCCGCATACAGCGACCGCTTTCCCCGCCTTCTCGCCCGCATCGGCGACCAGCTTGATAGCTCTGAGCACGGCTGGATGCAGCACGGTATGGTGGTCGATCACATCGAAGGCGTTGCGATCCGCGGCAAGGATGAACTGTGTCAGGTCGTTCGTTCCGATGCTGGCGAAGTCCGCAAGTTCCAGGATGTCGTGGATCGTAAGCACAGCGGCGGGCGTCTCGATCATCGCCCCGATCTTGGGCCGTTCTCGCGAGTGTTGGTCCCGGGCAAGCTTTTCGATAATCGAGCGTGCAGCCCCGAAATCAGCCGCGCCAAGCACCATAGGAAGCAGGATGCGCACCTCCCGATGGGAGGCCGCGACAGCCAGGATGCCCCGGACCTGGGTTTCGAACAATGGTCGTCCTTCCGTCAACGAGAATCGCAGTCCTCTAAGCCCGAGCATGGGGTTTACCTCGTGGTGGGATTCGAGAAAGCGAGGAAACTTGTCGCCGCCGAGGTCCAGCGTCCGTATCACCAGGGGGCGGCCGTCCAGTCGGGGAGAAGTGCTCGGCTTCGTGCGCGGGCGGATCGACCGTGACTACGCCGGAGCCACCGTCGACCAGAAGTTCGGACTCAGGTGGGATAACGGTGATCGCGTCGCCGACACCGGTGATCGCAGGGATCGCCAACGCTCGCGCCAGGATAGCCGCGTGACCCGTCGCACCGCCGCGCTCGGTGACGATCGCAGACAGGTGCGCGCGATCGATCTCCATCAGGTCGAGCGGAAAGAGCTCCCGTGCGACGAGAATCGAGCCTGCCGGAAGATAGGCAAGCGGCCGACGCTCGTTGTCCGACAGGTGCCGCAGCACGCGACGGCCGAGGTCCCGGACGTCGGCCGCCCGTTCGCGCAGGTACTCGTTCTCGGCTGATTCGAGCGAAGCCGCGATGTCCTTGACGGTGGTCTCTACCGCCCATTCGGCATTGACTTGCTGCTGCTCGATGTAACCGCAGATCCGCTGGCGGAACTGCTCGTCATTCAGCAGGGCAATATGCGCATCAAAGATCTCCGCTTCCGGCCGGCCCAGTTCAGCTTGTACGCGCTCCTGCAGCCGCGCCAAATCATCGGCGCCACGCCGAAGCGCGGATTGGAGGCGATGGCGCTCTTCATCGGTCACCGACGCCGCGATCCGGTAATGCGGGACCGCGACCCGGCCGCCTCCGATGACATAGGCCTTCCCTCGGGCCAGGCCGGGTGAAACAGGTCGCCCTCGCAGCTCTAGCATTTTTGGTTGTCACGCCCCGAGCACGCGGTGATGTGACAAGCGGATGTCCATGGGAATGCATCCTTGACCCAGGTTCGTCCCAACGCGGTGCGCCAAGCACTGCGCTCTGCGATTTATGTTTGGTGCAGCGATTTTCAAGCGGGTGCCGTACCAAAATTTTGGGACTTTTAGGACGGCGATCTCGGGGCGCGGAGTGCTTGAACTCGAAACGGTCAACCCCTATATCTCGCCGCAAGTTGAGGTGGCGAGCTGGCTCGGCGCTGAACCGACGTCTCGTTGCAGCGCAGCAGGCCACCGCAACACGGACCCACTCATTTGCATGGAGGCGTGGAAATGTTCGGCAATCTGACCAACTTCGAAAGCCTATTTGATGAGCTCAGACGGATGGAGCAGGACATGGACGAGCTCTTTGGCCGCTGGGCGGCGCCCGCGGGCATCCGCTCGGTTTCGCGTGGCGCATTCCCGCCCACTAACATAGGCGCCACCGCGAATACCGTGGACGTCTACCTGTTCGCTCCGGGCCTGGATCCGAAGGGCATCAATCTCTCGATTCAGCAGAACCTGCTGCTGGTCTCCGGTGAGCGGCGCCTGCCGGTCGAGGAGAAGGCGACCTACTACCGGCAGGAACGCTTTGGAGGCGAGTTTCGCCGCGTGATCACCCTGCCGGAAGACGTAAAAGCCGACCGCGTCGAGGCCAAGTATCGCGACGGGATACTGCAGATCAGCCTGCAGCGCAACGAAGCGGCGCGGCCGCGCCAAATCCAGGTTCGGTAACTAGGAGGTGAGCCATGAGCGACAAACAAGACATCGCCACGCGGCCTTCGTCCGACGTGCGGCAAAAGGAACCCGACGCAGGCCGTGGAGCGGGAGTGGTGCTGCGGCCGCCCGCGGACGTGTTCGAGAACGCCGACGGCATCACGTTGAATTTGGACATGCCGGGCGTCTCCAAGGAACGGCTCAGCGTGCAGACGGACAAGAACTCGCTGACCATCGAGGGCGACGTTCAGATCGCGATGCCGGAGGGTATGGAGGCGCTATACGCGGAGGTGCACTCCACCCACTACCGGCGCAGCTTCACGCTGAGCGGCGAGCTGGAGCCTGAGAAGGCCGAAGCGAACCTCAAGGACGGCGTCTTGACGCTTCGCATACCGAAGCGTTCCGAGCTGCGGCCGCGCCGTATCGAGGTACGAGCGGTCTAGGCGCGCAGGGAACGCGGATGTGGCGGCACCGATCTAAGGACGCACAGATAAAAGCAACTGGAGGTGAAAACCATGAAACCCCTAGTTACGCATTGGCAAGATCCTGTCAACGCCGTCCTTGGCGTTTGGCTGATTGGGGCACCGTGGGCTTTCGCCTTTCAGGCAGAGACCGCGGCCGTCGCAAACTCGGTCGTGATCGGGCTCGCGCTGCTCGCCTCGCCGCTGGCGGCCATCGTCTTGCAGCGCGTGTGGGAAGAGTGGGTCGAGCTTGCGCTCGGTCTCTGGCTGATTGCCTCTTCATGGGTGCTTGGGTTCAGCGCGGTATCCATGGCCCGAACCTTGACCATCGGCACCGGCATCGTGGTCGCAGCGCTTGCGGTTTGGGTGCTGCTGGTCGATAGGGACAACGGCGGCCAGTGGCGCAAGCGGATCGTGCATCAGTAAGGACCGACCGGCCAACCGGGGGCTGCGGCCCGAAACGCGCATCGACCTTCAAACGCTTGCATCGGGCGCCACGATGGGTCCAATCAGGCATCTACGGTCCGAACTGGAGCGGGGCATCTCCCGTGCGTGGGAGGGCCTCGCCGAGGGGTGGCGCGAGGTGCTCAGCCGCAGCGGCGGCGCTCTCACTCACTTCGTTCGTGCCGCGAAGCTACAAAAGAGCGCCGCCGCGCAGGAGGATTTTCCGCATTGGGCGCTGATGGCGGGCGAGTTGTGGGAAACCGCCCAGTCAGTGATCGTTCGAATCGAAATGCCTGGCATGAACAAAGAAGACATCGACGTCTCGATCTATCGGGGCAGCCTACGGGTCCGCGGGGAAAAGCGCTCTGCTGGAGACCATCAGGGACGGCTCTACCACTTGATGGAGCGCGCCTACGGCCGCTTTGAG
>VBCK01000250.1 GCA_005882215.1 Betaproteobacteria bacterium
CTACGATCCTCCACGTAGACGGAGTTGACCGGATCGCCCCCGATCCCGTTCTGAATCAAGGCCATCACGTCCGCCACATTGATCCCGAGCCGGGCGGCGGCGGCACGGTCGACGGCAATGCGCACCTGCGGAAGCGGCGGCTCCTGGTCGATGATGACGTCCTCCGCCCCCTCAATGGATTTGAGCGCGCGAACGACGTCGGATGCGATCCGACGGCCTTCGCGCAAATCGCTGCCGTATACCTTCACGACTAAATCGCTCGGCGCGCCGGCAAGCTTGTCCAGCACGCCGTCGATCATGGGCTGGGTAAAGCCCACCTCCGTTCCAGGAAGCTCGCGAAAGCGCGCCGCAAGTTTCTGGATCAAGTCCTGCTTGCTCAGGCCCGACGTCCACGCGCTGTATGGGCGAAGCATCGCGGCCGCTTCGATGTGCGACGGCGTGAACGGATCGGTACCGTCGTCGTTGCGTCCGAGCTGCGTCACGACGTGGTCGATCTGCTTGAATTCCAACGCGGCCGCGCGGAGCTCGTCGGCCATTTTGCTTGCTTTTTGCAGCGAGACGCCCGGCGGCAGCGTGACCTGCAGCCAGATCGAGCCCTCGTCCAGATACGGTAGGAAGTCCCGCCCGATCGTTGCGCCCAGCACAGCCACCACACCCAGCGTCAGGGCAAAAAGCGCGAGGACAATCTTGGGGCGACCCACGAGGCGGCGCAGCAAAGCTTCATAGCGCGGCGCCATCGCAGCCAGCACACGGTTTTTCAACACCGGGCGCGGCTTTTGGTAGGCCCAAAACGCAAGCCCCGGAATCAGCATCAGCGTGACCAGGAGTGCGCCGACCAGCGCGAGGTCGACTGCGAACGCCATCGGCGAGAAGAGCTTGTGCTCGATGCGCTGGAACGCAAGGAGCGGCACAAAGCCGGTGATGATGACGAGCATGCCGAAAAAGACGGGGCGGGTCATCTCCAGAGCGGATTCGATCACATCTGACCCGGTCAGCGTGGTGCCGATCCTGTCCTCGCGCCGGCGCAGGATGTTCTCCATGACGAAGATCGAGCCGTCGACGATGATGCCGAAGTCGATCGCGCCCAGCGACAGCAGATTCGCGGGGATGTTGAAGTGATGCATGAAGATGAACGCGATCAGCAGCGACAGCGGGATGGTCAGTGCCACGATCGCAGCCGCCTGCGGGCTGCCGAGAAAGAGGAACAGAACCAGCGAAACGACGATCATCCCTTCGAGCAGCGTCTTGCCGATGGTGTGCACCGTCGCGTCCACCAGCCAGCTTCGATCGAGGTAGGGAACAATCCGCACGTCTTTCGGAAGGACCCGTTCGTTCAACTCCGCCACAGCCTCGTGCACCCCGGCGATCACGCGCGAAGCGTTTTCGCCTTTCAGCATCAGGACGATCCCGGCCACCGCGTCGGCCTGATCGTCCTTGCCAAGGACGCCGTGGCGTTCCTGGTTGCCCAGGGTCACGGTCCCGATGTCCTTGACGAGCACCGGAACGCCGTTGGCCTGCGTGACCACGACGTTTCCGAGGTCCTCCAGGTTGCGTATCAGGCCGACGCCGCGGATCACGAGCCCTTGCTCGCCGCGGTTCAAAACGCTGCCACCGGCGTTGGCATTGTTGGCGGAAATCGCTTGCGTGATCTGGCCGTACGTCAGGTTGTACTTCGACAGGGCTGCAGGGTCCAATTCAAGCAGGAACTGCGTGGTCAAACCGCCGAAGTTCTCGGCTTCGACGACGCCGGGCACCTGCTTCAGGCGTGGAATCACCGTCCACAGTTGCAGTTCGGAAAGTTCGCGCAGGGTCCTGATCTTCGATTCGAGCGTGTAGCAATAGATTTCGCCGATCGGCGACGTCAGAGGATCCAGCTGTGGCACCGCGCCGTACGGCAGCGACACGGCACCGATGCGCTCCTGCAGGCGCTGGCGCGACCAGTAGTCCTCGGTGCCGTCCTCGAAGACGACAGTGATCAACGACAGGCCGAATGTGCTCTTGGAGCGCATCACGTGCATGCGCGGCGTTCCCATGATCTCGCGCTCGAGCGGGATGGTGATCTGCTGCTCGACCTCCTCCGCAGCGAGGCCGTTGACCTGGGTGACGACCTGCGAGGTCGTGTCGGCGATGTCGGGGTAGGCCTCCAGCGGCAGCTGCTTCCAGGAATAGAAGCCGTATGCGGCGGCCAGCAGGAACACCAGCGCGACGATCCCGCGCCGGCTGAAGCATAAAGCGACCAGGCGCTCAACCATTGTTCAGCACCACGCCTTCTTTGACGACCACCCGCTCACCCGGCTTGAGGCCGGAGAGAACTTCGATCTGGTCGCCAAACTTGGGCCCGAGCTCCAGCACGCGCGATTCGAACGACCAGGGCTCGACTTCGACGAACGCCCGGCTATAGAAGCCGCTCTGGACCACGGCCGAGATCGGAATGACGGTGCCCTTGTGCGGACGGTCCTGGTAGGTGGCTTGGGCGAACATCCCGGGCTTGAGGCGCCCGTCCCGGTTGTCAAAAACGATGCGAACTTGGGCAGTGCGGGTGTTGGGGTCGAGAATCTCGGACACATACTGCACCTTGCCCCGCAACGGCTGTTCGGGGTAGGCATCGAGCGCGACCGACGCATCCTGTCCGACATAGAAGTGGCGCAGAT
>VBCK01000251.1 GCA_005882215.1 Betaproteobacteria bacterium
AGCGGCCTTGCGACGCCTCCGGGCGGCCGACCCCCACGGTACCTACGACGTCAATCCGCGCTACGGAACGGCCGGCGAGCGTGCCTGCGAAGGCATCCGTTGCGATGGTCAGAAGCTGGTGGCTTGGCCCACGACAGGATGTCCGCAGGCGGTCAGGGTGGGCATGCTCGACACGGCCGTGTCGGAGTCCAGTCCGGCCCTGGCGGGCGAGCGGATCAAGCAACGGCACTTCGGCGAATCGCGGGCCTCGGTTCAGGGCGCCGAGCACGGTACCGCGGTAGCCACGATCCTCGCCGGTCAGGTCGACGCTGGATTTGCGGGACTCCTTCCTCGCGCGACTTTGTTCGCCGCTGACGTGTTCAACTACGGCGCCGGGGAACACAAATCGACCAACGCCATGATGATTGCCCGCGGCCTGGACTGGTTGCTGGCGCAGCACCCGGCCGCCATCAACGTCTCGATCGCCGGGACCGAAAATGCGGTGCTGCACGAGGCAATCCGTCGCGTGACTGCACAGGGTGTTCCCGTGATTGCCGCGGCGGGCAATCTTGGCCCGGACGGCCCACCGCGCTACCCGGCCGCCTACGCAGAGGTGATCGCGGTGACCGCCGTGGATCTGCTCGGGCAGACTTACGAGCACGCCAACCGTGGCCCCTACATCGACGTGGCAGCACCGGGCGTGCATATCTGGTCTGCGGGCGCCAGCGGCCACGGCAAATTCTTCGATGGGACGTCCTTCGCCACACCTTTCGTCACCGCCGAAGTGGCGCTGCTGCGCTTGGCCGAACCACAGCGCAGCCCGCCGGAATTGAAAGCTGCCTTCCACAGTGCGACCGGATCGACCGATTCAGTGCACGCAGGCGCCCCGAGCGCGAGCGTCCTGAAGAGCCGTGGATGCGACCGATAGGTCACAGTCCCAACTGGACTTGCAGTTGACCCAGGGTAGTCTCGCGCGAGCTGCCTCCAAAGGGTTCCAGGTGGGCACGATGCAGGCTGACACTGATGCGCACGGGATCGGTCGGGTACCAGTTCAATGCGAACGACCGCACTTGCCCCCGGTCGCCACCACCATCGCTCAAATCGGTTTTGCTCCAGCGCACCGCCACTTCCCATGCGCCAAGGCCACCCAGTTCCACCGGCCGGTTCGGGCTGATGCCTCCAATCGTTCCATAGCGTGTTGAATAACTGCGCTGCTCGCCGGTGATGCACCAGCCGAACTCAGCATATTCGCCGTGCCACGTCGGCCCACCGTCGGCCAGTTGTGCCTGGATCATTTCGCCAAGGACGATGATCGGGCCCAATCTCATCAGCGTCTCTTCGGCGATCAAGCGATAGCGGTCAGTCAACGTCTCGAGCACCGAGCGCGGCGACATGCCTCTCATCAGCGACGATTCCGAAGTTCCAAAAAGCTGCACGCCGGAACCGGCTTGGCCTCGCCGGAGACTTCCGCTGACGCCAACGTGAAGGTAGCCGTCTTCGCCGACCAGCGGACGCCACGTCCCGCGGGCGGTGAGCGCGTCTTCGGCATAGCGACCGGACAAGCTGGGCCCAGCATGGCGGGTAAACGCGCCGCCAGCGAGCCCCCAGGTGCTGCCCCGATAGTTGAAACCGATGCCGAATCCGTAGTCCGGGCCCAGTTCCGCAGGCGACGGCAATGAAGTGAGGAGCCTGTCTGACGGAGCGATCGACTCCCCGAGGCTGAAGGGCTCAAGGAATCGTCCGACTTCAATGCGGACAGGCCAGCCCCGATATTCTGTCCAGAGGTCGCGCAGCGACGAATGATGGGCAAAGTTCCCGGCCAGGTGGAATACCCAGTCGTTGCGCCAGCGCAGACCGAACCCCAGGCGAGCACGGCGCAAATTGGTGCTTTCGGTTCTGGTGCCGTCAGCCGTGTGACGCGCAAGCAGGATGTCTTCTTCTATCCGCGCATAGCCCCGCAAGTCATAGAACTCCCCGAACATATCGCCCTTCGCGAGTTCCAATGCAGGCGAGGGGATCGACCACAGGCAGAGCAGCACTCCGGCGGACAGAATGCACAACCTGCCCAGATGTTTCATGGGGGTCCAACGATGCCTTGCCATGGGACAGTAAGCCCTCCCTTCGCGCTGACGCGCTTCGGAGGGCCTGCGTAGCGCGTCCTCCGGACGCGCGAAGCAGGATGGCGGAGAGGGTGTCTTCAGTCAAGTGGCTCCAGTACTCGCGAAATGCGATGCCGCAATTTCCTTTCCGCCCGTTCTTCCTTCATCCGGACGTAAGGATTCGTGCTGGGCGGCTCCCGGCGCAGGGACTCGCGGTCGTCCAGGTCGGCCAGCCGCGACTCGAGCGGTGCGTTCCTCAGCCGCTACAGGGAACTGTTGCTGCGGGCGATCCGGACTGCCGCTCGCGCAAGCAGCCGGCGACAAAGGTCATGGCTGCGTCATCGGGCAGCAGCCGCTCGACCCACACTTCAACGACGCCGTTGCAACCGAGGGCGGCGAAGCCTACGTCTCGAGAAGCGTGCCGAGCAGCGCGGGCCAGCGATTCTCGAAGTCGCCGTCCCGTTGGAGTCCGCGCTCTAACAGAGCTTGGATTCGCTGTTGCGCTTCACTCCATGTCAGAGCGGTCTGAAAGGAGTTGAGGGCATCGAGGAGCCGGTCGGCAGATGGCAACGAGACTTGGTTAATGAGATTCTTCGCCGCCGCAATAGCACGCCGGTCGAAGGAGGCGATCCGGCGCGCGAGCACGTCGACGAAGCCGTCCAACTCCGCGTCCGGAAGTGCCCGGTTGACGTATCCGTATCGTTCCGCGGTGTCGCCGTCGAAGTCGTTCGCGCCGAGAACGATTTCCAGCGCGCGACCGCGACCCACCAAATGTGGGAGACGTTCCGTTCCACCGCCCCCGGGATGCAATCCGACTCCAACTTCGGGTTGACCCAGGCGCGTGTTTTCGCGCGACGCAAACCGCATGTCGCAAGCGAGCACAA
>VBCK01000252.1 GCA_005882215.1 Betaproteobacteria bacterium
AAGCCTGATTGATTTCCCCTCGAAACGCGTGGATTTTTGCGATCGAAAACGCATGCTGTTCCCCGTACTTCTTTTCCATGTCGAAGAGTGCTGCGTCGGCCTCCGCTTTGCGCCCCCATGCATGGTATGCCAGTGCTCGGCCAAACAGGCGATCGTCCTCGTTGGTTTCACGCTCAAATTCCTCAAGCCCGGCAACCGGATCGCCCCTTGCCAGCATCACTTGTCCAACAAGCAAATGGGGACCCCGCTCTCTCGGATTGAGATCAAGCGAATAGCGAAGTGCAACCTGCGCCTCATCGAGCCTTCCCGCATCATAGAGCACCACGCCGAGGAGAAAATACGCGTGCGGATTCAGCGGATCAATCGCGACGCCCTTCTGAAGGAGCTCGATCGCCTTGTCGAAGTGGCCCATTGCTGCGTCAAGATAGCCGGACCAACGCAAAGCGGGCACGCTGCCAGGATCGACCTCCAGCGCCTGCTGGATTTGCAGCTGTGCGCCTGCCCAGTCCCGGTCATGCAGAATAAAGATCTTGGCCATCGCGAGGTGTGCTCCCGGGCTTTTCGGGATCAAGCGCCAAGCCTGTTTGGCCGCGCGCCGCGCCTCCTCCCACGCCTGTGGGTTTGATGAACCTCCGTTCGCCGCCAGGTCGGAATACATTCCGGAAAGAACTTCCCAGGCCGGTGCGAAATTCGGATCCAACTCTAGCGCCCGCTTAAGGTACTCGACAATTTTCTCGAGATCGGCGGACCTCCCAACGTGGAAGTACATAGATCGAGCTTGCAGGTACAACGTGTATGCCTCACTACTTTGTGTGCCGGCCGCCTGCGCCAGTGTTCCTTCTAACAGCGAGACTTTGAGCGCCTGTACCACCGCTCCTGCAATCTCATCCTGGATCTTGAAGATATCGTCGAGCTTTCGGTCATAGGTCTGCGACCAAATGTGATATCCGTTGTCGGCCCGCACCAGCTGCACGGTGATCCGCACCGTGTTGCCCGCTTTGCGCACGCTACCTTCCAACACGTGCGCAACGCCCAAAGCATGCGAGATTTCGGCGATCGGCCAGTGCTTGCCTTTGAAGTAAAACGATGAGGTTCGGGCCGGCACATGCAGTTCGGGGACTCTCGACAGGAGAGCCAGGATTTCCTCGGCCATGCCGTCGGCAAAGTATTCCTGGTCCTTCTTCTCGCTCATGTCGACGAACGGCAGCACCGCGATCGACTTGTCGCTGACAACAGCCATGCTTGTGCTGGCAGAGGCTGGCACCGCCGTCGGCGCCGGCTCAGCACCAGCGCGACGGCGGCTGAGACGGCCAGCGTGGCCGCGGCGGCGATCGCGGCACCGGTGCGATGGCGCAGCACGAACCTGCAGGCAGGATACAGCAGGCTATCGGGCCGCGCCTCGACGGGCTCTCCGCTCAAGTGCCGCTGCAAATCATCTGCCAGCGCCGAGGCCGAGGCATAGCGCTGCTGGCGATCCCTGCACAGCGCCTTGAGCACGATCGCATCCAGGTCCCCGCGCAGCCGTCGGGCAAGCCGTTGCCGCGTTGTGCCGCGAGCCAGCCCCGCTTCTGGCGCCAGCTGTGTACTGGGCCGCTGGATCTGAGCCTCGGTAATTGCCCTCTCCAGCATCGCCTGTGATGCGCCCGCCTTGATCCGATATGGGCGGCTGCCGGCAAGCAGCTCGTACAGAACCACCCCCAGTGAGTAGATGTCGCTCGCCGGATCGACCGCCTCGCCACGCACCAGCTCCGGGCTCGCATAGTCCGGCGTCAGCGCCCGCCCGTACAGCTGGGTGAGCTGCGTGTGCTCGTCCGGCTCGGCCAGAAGCTTGGCCACCCCGAAGTCCAATAGCCGCACCTGCCCGGATTCGGTCACCAGGATGTTCGAGGGTTTCAGGTCCCGGTGGATCACGTGCCGGGCATGCGCGTACTGCACCGCATCGAGCACCTGCAGAAACAGCTTGATCCGTTCCCGCAGCCCCAGCTGGTGCGGATCGCACCAGCTGGTCAAGGGCTCGCCCGGCACGTACTCCATCGCCAGGTACGGCAGCCCATCCGGACTGACCCCGGCGTCGTAGAAGCGCGCGATGTTGACATGCTCCAGACCGGCCAGGATGTCGCGCTCGTGCGCGAAGCGCTGCGCCAGGTCGCGGCGCCGCCCCGACAGCAGCGGCAGCTTCAGTGCCACCTCGCGCTTGAAGGCACCGTCGGCGCGCTGCGCCAGCCACACCTCGGCCATCCCGCCGGCCCCCAGCGGCCGCACCAGCTGGTACGGGCCAACCCGCGCGCCCGTCTGCAGGCCGCTGGCCGGCATGGTTGGGTCGCCGGCGTCGATCTTGGGCAGCGTGCCCAGCTGGATCGGCCCGGAGGCGTCGTCTTGCGGCAGGAGCGCCTGCCGCAGCGCCGTCTCTAGGTCCCGGTGCTCGGGAGCCAGCTGCTCCAGCCAGCGGTGGCGTCCCGCCGCATCCAGTGGCAGCGCCTCGTCCAGCAGGCGGCTCATCTGCGCCATCTGGGCAGCCGAGAGCGCCATCCGCTTACCGTCCGATCGTCGTCAGGCCATAGATCCGCGTCGAATTGAACCGCAGTGCCTTGGACTTGGCAAGGGCAACGCTTCGATCAAGGCCCGATCGTTCGGTATTCGACCGAGAACTGCGTGCGCGCCGTCCGACCGTCGGTTCGCGACCGTCCGGTTAGAGAAGATTTCAAGGAGGAGGTCCATGAGTCCGCAGTTGGCCGTCTGTGAATTTTCCCTGTGTCCGGTCTTGCTGACGCTACATCGCCGTTCCCGCT
>VBCK01000253.1 GCA_005882215.1 Betaproteobacteria bacterium
CCATCATCGTTGAACCGGCTCGCCTGGGTGCCGAAGACCGGCAGGTCCTGCGGGCGCGCCAAAAACAGCTGCCGATTGCGCTGATATTGCTTGCGCACGTCCCGCAGTGCGTCCTCTGCGCCCTTCCGGTCGAACTTGTTGATCGCGACGAAATCGGCGAAATCCAGCATGTCGATCTTCTCGAGCTGGCTGGCGGCGCCGAATTCCGGTGTCATCACGTACAGCGATACATCGACGAGCGGCACGATCGCCGCGTTGCCCTGCCCGATCCCGGAAGTTTCGACAATGATCAGGTCGAAGCCGGCGATCTTGCACGCCGAAATCACTTCGGGCAGCGCCGCCGAAATCTCCGTGCCGGTGTCCCGCGTCGCCAACGAGCGCATGAAGATATGTTCGTGTTCAATCGCGTTCA
Organism: Betaproteobacteria bacterium; assembly: GCA_005882215.1. Taxonomy (GTDB): domain Bacteria; phylum Pseudomonadota; class Gammaproteobacteria; order Burkholderiales; family Burkholderiaceae_F; genus VBCK01. Next base: position 413 of record VBCK01000253.1, read on the forward strand.
TCCGGATGCGGTCGCCGAGCAGCGCTCCACCGCCCCGTCTGCGCGACGGATCGATCGAGATCACGGCGATCTTGAGCCGGTCCTCCTGGTCCAAGCGCAGCCGCAGCACCAGTTCGTCCGCCAGAGAACTCTTGCCGGCTCCGCCGGTGCCGGTTATGCCGAGGGCCGGCACCGTTAGTGCTGCGGCGGCCTCGTTCAGCGATTTCCTGGTCTCTTCGTCGTAAGTGCCGTTTTCCAGTGCGGTGATGACGCGAGCGAGCTGACGGAAATTGCCCGAGCGTAGAGCCGGGAGGACATCTGCGCCTTGCGGCGCGTCGCCGGTGAGATCGAAGTCCGACTTCTGGATCAGGTCGTTGATCATGCCCTGCAGCCCGAGCACTGCCCCGTCCTCGGGCGAGTAGATGCGGGCGACGCCATATTCATGAAGTTCGCGAATCTCGCGCGGGACGATGACCCCCCCTCCTCCGCCGAACACCTTGATCGACTCGCCGCCGCGCTGTTGCAACAGGTCGAGCATGTACTTGAAGTACTCGACGTGCCCACCCTGGTAGCTGGTGATCGCGATGCCCTGCACGTCCTCCTGCAGCGCCGCATTGACGATCTCGCCGACTGACCGATTGTGCCCCAGGTGAATGACCTCGGCCCCACTGGACTGCAAAATCCGCCGCATGACATTGATCGAAGCGTCGTGCCCATCGAACAGCGATGCCGCGGTGATGAACCGGATCTTCTGCCTGGCCGTGTACGGCAGCAGTTGCCTGCTTTCGGAATGATCGGTCATCGAAGTTCCTCTACCAATGTCTGCGCCGCGTGAGAGACGCGGTACACATCGCCCGATTGCCTCGATGCGGTATCGAGGTGCATTAATTGTAGTACTGCTACATATTGTATGCTAGGATGCGAAACGGTGAAAGTGGCCAGCCCTTACAGCCGCTTTCAGCGAAGGAATCGAGAATTCCGTTGCAATTAGCACGCTAGCGGGAAGCCGATCGTGAAGGGAACATGAAAGCCTCGCACCGAGAAGCTCGAGGCATCGAAGGCCATCAAAGCTAGGAGGATCTGATCATGGTTAAGATTTCAATGGTGTTGATCGCAATCGCTGCGTTGGCCTTCGTTTCTGCAGTCAGTGCCCCGGGGGGCGCGGCGGAAGATCTGAATCATCGTCGGGCCGAGCCCTGCGCTCAGCACCCCCACATTTGTGCGAATGCTCCCCTCGGCTGGGAGATGCTAGGGCGCGCGGGTCGCTGATTAAAGCAATGGAATGTCAGCCGATGCGGCGAGTCGAACGACTCGATTCTGAGGGCTCTTCCTCGGCTGCACATTACGTTTGTCCCAAGTCGAAAAGTCTCACCGAGGGCTTCGCGACGCGGGACCTGACCGATGCCAAGGATCGTCGTGGGTCTTTCCCCACGCATGCCGCAGCAAAGACTCGTCAGTACGTAGAAATCTCATCGGCCGACACGCCAATGCGCTTCGGGAGTCCACTTGCCGGAGGCTTGCTTTCCGGCAAGTTCAGCCGGACGAAGCAGAAGGCCGCAGATTCGCGCCGCGATGAGTGCAGCATGCGAGCCCTTCTTGACTTCATGCTGCATCGAACCAAGGCGTCGCGTTTCTTGCCGTTGGTTATCTTTGTGTGATAATCTTTACCAGTGGGCGAGCCAGCTGACCCGAGCCTTGACACCCTGCTCGAGCTCGATGGCCAGAGGCGAACCGCAGGACCATCGGCATCGGCTGCGAACGGTCAAGCCGTACGAGTATCGCGACGCTGCAGGCCTGCTCGCTGACTTCTGGGCCACCGTGGACGCTGTGTTGCGGGAGAAAGGAGTGATCTGATGACAACCCTCAAAGTTGGCATCGCCAGTTACGGGGAAATGAAGGCACGCACGCTGCGAATCGCGCGCGGCGAGCACCGACCTTCGACTGACGAACCCAAGGTCTGGTTTACGTCGACCGAGTCCTTTGCCAAGGTGCTCTCGGTCGGCAATCGAGAACTGCTCCAGACCATAGCCGACAAGACACCTGGCTCGCTCGATGAACTCGCGCGACTGACCGGGCGGGCGAAATCCAACTTGTCACGCACGCTGAAGACGATGGCGGGCTATGGACTCGTTCGTCTGGAGAAAGGCGAGCGCGGCCGAATAATTCCACGCGTCACACATGACCGCGTGGAGCTTGACTTGTCGTTGACTCGTCGACAGCCGGTCGACCGCAAGCGGAAGGCAGCATGAGCCCCGCGCGTCGGCTGCCGCTCACAAAGGATCGGCCAGGTCGTCCGCTCGGTTCTTCCATGATTAGTCGAACGTTCAACGGACTCGGTGTCACCTGCCCCGGAGGGTGGAGCGTTCTCGCTGTGTCATGTGACGGTAAGTTCAGCACTCGCGAGCGCTTCGCGGCAAGGTACCTCGCCTTGTCGCATGCCGCGGGCAATGCCCGCACACCGTTATTCAGTCGGTGGTAGTTCGACCGCGAGTCGGCTAGCGATGGGGTCTGCCGAAAGCTTGGCGGGCAAAC
>VBCK01000006.1 GCA_005882215.1 Betaproteobacteria bacterium
TCCGCGATAAAGGACTGTTACATCTCTGCGATGATTACGGGGAGCACCTACGGCGGTGGCGCGCATCCCTACGAAGACTATGGGACCCTTAACTGGAATCGCCGCGCCAAGCGTCCGATAGCTTTTTCGTCTCTGTTTCAGGCCAATCCTGCCTCACAGAATGGCGCACTCAACCTTTACAAGAAGCGTCTAGGTGAAAGCGCAACCGGAGTCTCGGACGAATCCCTGCAACGTACGATGCAGTCGGGATTCCTGTTGATGGATAGCGGGCTTCGGATCATCGAACAGGAGGGAAGGTCTCGAATCGAGCGGCTTCCGGAAGTTGACATTCCATGGGGCGAACTCTCTCCGTGGTTGTTGCCGGGTGTGCCGTGCGACTGGGGATCTGCGAAGGCATTGCAGAAGTGAAACTGGGTTCCCCCAATTTGACGAACAGTTTTCAGCGTTATCTTAGAAGCCGGCAACGGGATGGGGGACGTACGGTGCCTCGAGCAATCGGATCTCTTCGTTCGATAGTTTCACGCCCGATGCCGAGAGCGCATCCTCGAGATGATGTGGCTTGGTGACTCCGACGATCGGTGCGGTAACCACCGGTTTCGAGAGCAGCCAGGCCAACGCGACTTGGGCCCGTGGCAGGCCGCGTTTATCGGAGAGGTCGCCCAGCGCGTCAACCACCTTCTTGTCCGCGTCCACGGTCCCCGCGTAGACACTGTTGCCCCACTCGTCGAGTTTCGCGCGTTCGGTTCCGGGTTCCGATTGCCACGGCCGGGCCAGGCGTCCACGCGCGAGCGGGCTCCACGGCAACACCGCGATTGCCTCCGCCTTGCACAGGCCTAGCATTTCGCGCTCCTCTTCCCGGTACAGAAGGTTGTAGTGCGGCTGCATGGAGACAAAGCGCGTCCGTCCCTTCAGGTCCGCCACATGCAGCGCCTTGGAAAATTGCCAGGCGAACATGGTTGAGGCGCCGAGGTAGCGTGCCTTTCCCGCCTTGACGACGTCGTGCAACGCGTCAACGGTCTCTTCGATCGGCGTGCTGTCATCCCAGCGGTGGATCTGGTAGAGGTCGATGTAGTCGGTCCCGAGCCTTCGCAGGCTCGCATCGACCTCCATCATGATCGCTTTGCGGGACAGTCCGCGGCTGTTCGGGCCCGGCCCCATGGGGTAGTAGACCTTGGTTGCAATCACGACGTCGTCGCGGCGCGCGAATTCCTTCAGGGCGCGCCCCGTCACCTGCTCGCTCTCGCCGGAGCCGTACATATTGGCCGTATCGAGGAAATTGATTCCCGCTTCCAGCGCCCTGCGGATGATCGGCCGGCTTTGCTCCTCATCCAGTATCCATCTTCTCTTCTGCAGCCCGAAGCTCATGCAACCGAGGCAGATGCGGGACACTTTGAGGCCGCTGTTTCCCAGGTTCACGTAATCCATCGAGATGCTCCGTTCAGTTGCGCGTTCGGGCGATGCAGCGCGAAGACGATACGCCGACACCGATTGCGGCGCCGGGCAGTCCGGGACTGGCGAGGGCCGGCGCCGTCTGGCGTGTGCCGATCGCGCCTGAACTGAAGTCCTGCTAGAACGTCCAGGTCGCGATGATCGAGTACAAGTCCGGGCTGCCGCCCGGCGCACTGATCCGCTCGTACTCCACGCGAACGCCCAGTGAGAGGAACTTCGCCTGCGCGCCGGCACCGTAGGCAAAACGGGTGTCGGTCGAATCCTGATGGAAGGACGGGTTCGCGACACACGTTATCGGAGCCACACACCGCCACGAAGCGTTGACCTCGGTGCGCAGCCGGGAAAAGCCGGCCTTGCCATAGACGTCGAAGATGGGAAGGGGCAGCGGCCAATAGACCAGCCCGAACAGCGAGGTCGCCTTCTGCGACACATCCAGGTTATAAATCAGCCCGGGAGGTACCGGGCCGACTCCTGAAGCCGAGTGGCCGAGATCGGCGTACTCGAGTTCGGCTCCCAGCAGGGAGATCGGCCGAACTCCGATCAGCGCCTTCCATCCGGTATGGTTCTCCACGAACTCGCCCAGGTTCGAGAAAGCGCCAAGGTCACTTCGCACGTGCGACTGGCCGACGCCGCCGCCGACATACAGTCCGAGCAGATTGTCGGCCCGGGCAGCGTGCGAGAACACGATGGTGGTCGCGCCCAGCAGGAGCTTCGCCAGTGCGCCTGGCAATCGGCCGTTTCGAAGGCAATCGCCCATGTTCATTTCTCCCGGACGTTTTCATGTGTGCGATCGATAATACGGTCACGGTTCAAGCGTCCGGCATGTCCACGGGTAACAAATGGAAAATGTCGTGACCGCCGCTTTACAAAGTGCGCCAGGTCGACGCCACACCCGAAACGTCAGGAGGCTGACGTGACTGCTCGCGATACCGATGAGCCGACTCGGACGACGGAGCTGCTGCGCCGAAGCGAAGCCTATCTGACCGAGGCGCAGGCACTGAGCCGGACCGGCAGCCTTGGCTGGGTCGTCGCAACGGGCGAGCTTTTCTGGTCGCCCGAAACGTATTGCATCCTCGGTTACGAGGCGTCGGTGAAACCGTCTCTGGACGGTGTGCTGAAGCGCGTTCATCCCGAGGACCTGGCCCTGGTGCAGCAGACCCTGGAGCGGGTGTCACGCGATGGAACCAGCCTGGACGTCGAACATCGCCTGCTGATGCCCGACGGCAATGTCAAGCATGTGCACGTGGTGGCCCGCCCCGCCACAGACGCTGCAGGGAAACTGGAGTTCGTGGGGGCGGTGATGGACATCACCGAACGCAAGCGCGCGGCCGAAGCGCTGCGCGCCTCGGAACACCTTGCACGCGGCCAGCTGGAGGCGGTGACCCGCACGCTGGACGCGCTGGCCCGGGAAGCCGATCCAGACAAACTGCTCGAGCACGTGATGCGCACCATCATCGAACAGTCGCACGCGCACAGTGTCAGTGTGTGGGAGCGCAACGACGAGAGCGCCGTGCTCGATCTGGTGGCCGTCATAGAAGACGGCCGTTTTCAGACTCGCAGCGACGCGCTCCATCCGGCGGCGCGACTGCCGATCCTGATGCAGACGAGCCCGGTGTGGAGCGAGGTGCTTCGCACCGGCCGGCACGCGGAACTGGTCGACATCGGAAACGAGTCCGCCCGAATGCGCGTTGGCTCGGATCCGGATGCGACCTGGTATCCGATCGCGGACGACGCCGACGCGGACCCGGCCATCGGGCTTCTGCAAAAGCATCTCGCGGGCCACGGCGTTCACGCCGTCCTCGCGGTCCCCATGCTGCTGGCAGGCCGGGTCGCGGGAATCGTCGCAGTCCGCTTCGAGCTGCAGCGTAACTTCGGACAAGAGGAAATCGATTTGAACCGCGCGCTGGCCCAGCAGGCCATGCTCGCGGTCCACCTGATGCGCCTTTCGCGTCAGAGCCGTCTGGCCGCCGTGATGGCGGAGCGAAACCGCGTGGCGCGCGACATCCACGACACGCTTGCGCAAGGATTGACCGGAGTGGTCGTGCAACTGGAAGCGGCTGCGGACGCGGCCGCCGGTGGCCTTGCAACGGAAGCCGAAGCGCACATCGGTCGCGCGCGGGACCTGGCGCGCGAAAGTCTGAAGGAAGCCCGCCGCTCGGTGTTGGCCCTTCGTCCGCAGGCGCTGGAGCAAAGCAACCTGTGCGATGCTCTGCAGGCGATGATCCGAAAGATGACCTCCGGGACCACGACGCACGCGAGCTTCCGTGTGAGCGGCGAACCGCGTGCGCTTCCGGCCAACTGGGAGGAGAACCTGTTGCGGATGGGGCAGGAGCTTGTGACCAATGCCTTGCGGCATGCGCGGGCCAAGACGATCGATGCGCAGATCGTTTTCGCGGGCGACACGTTCCGATTCGAATTTCGCGATGACGGGCGCGGCTTCGACCCCGCGGCGCGGCACGATGGGCTGGGCCTGCAGGGAATACGGGAACGGGTCGATGACATGGGCGGAAGTTTGACGATCGAAAGCGCACCCGGCGCCGGCACCGCGATTGCGATCGTCGTGCATCAACCGTCGGCGCACCCGGCGTGGTCGGCGTGAACGTCGGCGCCGCGAAGAAGCCGATCGACCCGCGCGCAGGCAAGATACGCGTGCTCATCGCGGACGACCACGTCACGGTGCTGGAGGGCCTGGTCGCGATCATCGGTCGGCAGAAGGACATGGTCGTGGTCGCCCAGGCATCGAACGGGCGCGATGCGGTGCGGCGGTGGGAAAGCTGCCGCCCCGACGTCGCTCTGATCGACCTTCGGATGCCGCAGCTGGACGGCGCGGCCGCAATCGAGGCGATACGCCAGCTCGACCCCGCAGCCCGCGTGATCGTGCTGACGACCTTCGACACCGACACCGACATCGGCAATGCCGTCAAGGCGGGGGCCAAAGGCTACCTGCTGAAGGATGCCCCGCGTGAGGAGCTGCTCGACTCGATCCGCAAGGTGCACGCGGGCCAGACCGCGATCCCCCAGGCGCTGGTGGCCAAGCTGGCCACCAGCATTTCGAGCGAACCGCTGACCGGCCGCGAGCTGGAGGTTCTCGCGCTGCTCGCGCGCGGCAAGAGCAACAAGGAAATCGGCGCGAACCTGTATATCAGCGAGACCACGGTGAAGACGCACCTGCGCAGCGTCTTTGCGAAACTGAACGTCTTGAGCCGTACCGAAGCCATCGCGGCGGCGACCCGGCGCGGCCTCGTTCAGCGCTAGCGCCGCCTTGCGCCCGATCGCATCCGACCGCCGCGTCTCCTTCCAAAGGAGGAGGTGCGGGCCGTTCGCTCGTTGCGCTCCAGATCCGCCGGTTCGGGCGATGGCGCAAGCCTTCCTCGCCGCGCATCATCCCACACCCAAACTGTGCTCCCACGATGATGAGCGTGACTTCGACCGACAAGGGCTTGCTCACACCCGGCAACGGGGTGTTGATCTTCATCGATCACCAGCCGTGCCTGCTGGCCAGTTTGGCGCTGCGCGAGCGCGCTGCGGTACTTCGGAACGTGCTGGTGCTGGCCAAGGCGGCCACGATATTCAGCGTGCCTGCGATCATCACCACGATCCGCGCGCCCGGTTTCGGCGGGAACGTCGTCGAGCAGCTTGCGGCGGCGCTCCCCGATTGCGCGCCCGTCGAAAGGACCAGCCTGAATGCCTGGGACTGCCAGGCCCTGGTGGCGTCCGTGCGCGCGAGCGGGCGCCGGAATCTGATCCTGGCCGCCCTGTGGAGCGATGTCTGCCTGGCGATGCCGGCGCTGCAGGCGCTGACGGACGGCTACGGCGTGTATGCCGTCGAAAACGCTTCGGCCGGGACGAGCCCGGCAGCGCACGCCGCGGCGGTCCGGCGCATTGAGCAGGCCGGGGCCGTTTCCTTGACCGCGCTGCAGTTGCTGCTCGAGCTGCAGCGCGATTGCGCATGGACGGAGCACTACGACGAGGTGATGGCGGTGGTCGCCCAGATCGGCTCAGGCGAAACGCCCGATCGCGTCGCGGAGCAGGCTGCCATTGGCGGCCTGACCTGATCCATCGACACAGCAGGAGGCCTTCATGAGCACGATCTCGACCAAAGACGGCACGCGGATCTATTACAAGGACTGGGGCAAGGGCCAGCCCGTCGTATTCAGCCACGGGTGGCCGCTCAGTTCCGATGCCTTCGAAGACCAGATGTTCTTTCTGGCTTCGCAGGGCTATCGCTGCATTGCGCACGATCGCCGCGGCCACGGGCGCTCGAGCCAGCCCTGGAGCGGCAACGACATGGACACCTATGCCGATGACCTCGCCGCGCTGGCCGAGACGCTCGACCTGAGAAACGCGGTGCACGTCGGCCATTCCACCGGCGGGGGCGAAGTCGCCCGCTACATCGGCCGCCACGGCTCCCGGCGCGTGGCGAAGGCCGTGCTGATCGGGGCCGTGCCGCCGCTGATGCTCAGGACCGCTGCCAACCCCGGCGGCCTGCCCCTGGAAGTTTTCGACCAGATCCGCGCCGCAGTCCTGGCCGACCGCTCGAAGTTTTTCAAGGACCTGTCGCTGCCGTTCTACGGCTACAACCGGCCGGGCGCCAAGGTGTCCGAAGGCGTGCGCGAGCAATTCTGGCTGCAGGGCATGATGGCCGGGATGCCGGCGTCCTACTTCTGCGTCAAGGCGTTTTCCGAGACCGATCACACCGAGGACCTGAAGAAATTCGACGTGCCGACGCTGATCCTTCACGGCGACGACGACCAGATCGTGCCGATCGAGGATTCGGCATTGCTGTCGGCCAAGATCGTCAAGGGCGCCACGCTCAAGATCTACAAGGGAGCCTCGCACGGAATGTGCACGACGCATAAGGATCAGGTCAACGCGGATCTGCTTGCTTTCCTCAAGGCCTAGGCGCCGCACGCGCGCATCGGCCATTCCCTCACACTGAAACTCCGGGAGAAACGCCTCATGCCCAATTATCAGAAGCTGTACACGCCCCAAGACAGTGTTGTCGTGTTCATCGACCACCAGCCGCAGATGCTGTTCGGCGTGGCCAGCATCGATCGCTCGCAGCTGATCAACAACGTGACGCTGTTCGCCAAGGTCGCCAGGGAGTTCAAGGTGCCCACCGTGCTGACCGCGGTGGAGACCGAATCGTTCAGCGGCTATGTCTGGCCGCAGCTGCTCGACGTCTTTCCGGGCCAGCCGGTCGTGGAGCGCAGCAGCATGAACGCCTGGGACGACGCCGGCTTCCGCAAGGCGATCGAGGCGACCGGCCGCAAGAACGTCATTCTGACGGGACTGTGGACGGAGGTGTGCGTCACGTGGCCGGCGATCTCGATGCTCGAGGCCGGTTACACCGTCTACGTGGTGGAGGATTGTTGCGGAGCGACGTCGACCGCCGCGCAGGAAGCTGCGCTGTCGCGGATGGTGCAGGCCGGCGCGATCCGCTTGACCACCATACCCGCGCTGCTCGAATGGCAGCGGGACTGGGCGCGGCGCGAGCACTACGACGCGCTGATGGGCCTGTTGAAAGAGCACGCCGGCGCCTACGGCAGCGGCATCGAGTACGCCTACACGATGGTGCACAAGGCGCCCCAGTCGGCCAAGACGCCGCAGGTGATCAAAAAATCCGAGCCGGTCAAGCGCGGCTCCTGATCGGCTCACCGCGATGCTGCAGATTCGCAAGTCCGACCAGCGCGGGACCGCCGACCTCGGTTGGCTGTACAGCCGGCACACGTTCTCGTTCGGCGAGTACTACGACCCGCGCAGCATGGGCTTCGGGCCGCTGCGCGTGATCAACGAGGACCGCGTTCAGCCCGGCGCGGGGTTTCCACCGCACGGCCATCAGGACATGGAAATCCTCTCCTATGTCCTGGAGGGCGCCCTCGAGCACAAGGACAGCATCGGCACCGGCTCGGTCATCCGGCCGGGCGAGGTCCAGATCATGTCGGCCGGCACCGGCGTGCGCCACAGCGAGTTCAATCACTCGAAGAGCGAGCCGGTGCATTTCCTGCAGATCTGGATCGAGCCCGATCGCCAGTCGATCCGCCCGCGCTACGAGCAGAAGCGGTTTGCCGACAGCGAAAAGCGGGGGCACCTGCGCCCGATCGGCTCGCCCGACGGACGCGATGGCTCGCTCGTGATCCATCGGGACGTGCTGCTGTTCGCCGCCCTGCTCGATTCGGGTGAGCAGGTCACTCACGCGCCGGCCAAAGGACGCAAAGCGTGGCTGCAGGTCGCTCGCGGCGCCGTGCGGGTCAACGGCAAGGAGCTGGAGGCCGGCGACGGCGTGGCGGTGGAAGACGAGCCGGAGCTGACGGTGGCGGCGAGGACCGACGGGACGGAAATCCTGCTGTTCGATCTGCCGTGAGGCACTGAGGGTCAGGGGGATGCGATGACGGACACGATCCTGTTCAACGGCCGCATGACGACGCTCGATCCCACGCGCCCTTCGGCGAGCGCGCTTGCCATCGACAACGGGCTGTTCGAAGCCGTCGGCGACGATGCCGAAATCATGAGGCGGCGCGGACCGAAGACGACCGTCGTCGACCTCAACAGACGGACCGTGATCCCCGGGCTCAACGACAGCCACACCCACCTGATCCGCGGCGGCCTGAACTACAACATGGAGCTGCGATGGGACGGCGTCGCCTCGCTCGCCGACGCGCTCAGAATGCTGCGCGAGCAGGCGCGCCGCACCCCGGCACCCCAGTGGGTGCGCGTGGTGGGCGGCTGGAGCGAGTTCCAGTTCGCCGAGCGGCGCATGCCGACCCTGGCCGAGATCAACGCCGCAGCGCCCGATACTCCCGTGTTCGTGCTGCATGTTTACGCGCGCGCGATGTTGAACGCTGCCGCGCTGCGGGCCGTCGGATATGCCAAGGACACGCCCGACCCGGCCGGTGGCGAGATCGAGCGCGACGCGCATGGCAACCCCACCGGAATGCTGATCGCCAGGCCCAGCGCGGCGATTCTGTACGGGACGCTGGCCAGAGGGCCAAAGCTGCCCCTCGACTATCAGCTCAACTCGACCCGGCACTTCATGCGCGAGCTCAACCGGCTCGGCATCACCAGCGTGATCGATGCAGGCGGCGGCGCCCAGAACTACCCACAGGATTACGAGGTGGTCGAGCGCCTGCATCGCGATGGCGAGCTCACGGTGCGCATCGCCTACAACCTCTTCACCCAGAGACCCAAAGCCGAGCTCGCCGACTTCACAGCCTGGACGAGCAGTGTGCAACCCGGCCAGGGCGATGCGATGTACCGGCACAACGGCGGCGGAGAGATGCTGGTCTACTCCGCGTCCGATTTCGAGGATTTCCTGGAGCCGCGCCCGGACGTGCCGGCGACCATGGAGCAGGAGCTGTACGCCGTCGTGCGGCTGCTCGCTGAAAAACGCTGGCCGTTTCGCCTGCACGCGACCTACGGCGAGACGATCGCGCGGGCGCTCTCGGTGTTCGAGCGCGTCAATCGCGAGATTCCGTTCGATGGCCTGCATTGGATCATCGACCACGCCGAAACGATCACGCCGCAAAGCATCGAACGGGTCCGCGCGCTCGGGGGCGGCATCGCGATCCAGCACCGGATGGCGTACCAGGGCGAACACTTCGTCCAGCGCTACGGCGCCCAGGCGGCCGAGGACACGCCGCCGGTGCGACGCATGTTGGAAATGGGGGTGCCGGTCGGCGCGGGCACGGATGCTACGCGCGTGGCGAGCTACAACCCCTGGATCGGCCTGTACTGGCTGGTCACCGGTCGCACGCTGGGGGGCCTGAGCCTGACGCCCGGCGGGGCCCGACTCGACCGCGCGACCGCGTTGCGGCTGTGGACCGAGGGCAGCGCCTGGTTCTCGTCGGAACAGGGCCGCAAGGGTCGCATTGCGCCGGGTCAGTTCGCCGACCTCGCGGTGCTCGATGCGGACTACTTTTCTGTTCCCGATGAACAGATCAAGTCGATCTCCGCGCAGCTCACGCTCGTCGGCGGGCGCATCGTGCACGGCGATCAGGAGTTCAAGGATCTGGCGCCACCACTGCCTGCGGCGATGCCCGAGTGGTCACCGGTCCGCGTCTGGGGCGGATACCAGGG
>VBCK01000007.1 GCA_005882215.1 Betaproteobacteria bacterium
GCACCGGCGCCGCCCCTCACTTGACGTATCTTGTCGAACGATTCGGCGCGATCGTAGCGGGCCGCGTCCGTGATTCAATGCATGGTCAGCCGATTCTAACGGTGCCGTCGGTCGCGTCGCAGGTTGAGGCCCTTGCATCGGATCCAGCCACCCTCAACGATGCTCAACTACGAGCAAATCTGCAGATTTGGCGCGAGGCTATCGTCCCACTCCTCCTGAGCAGGCACCCCGACCTAAGGGCTGCGATACTAAACGCGAATCTGGTGTCATCGCTTCTGAACCCCGCACCCTCGGATGAGAGCTGGGTCGGACTCGAAATGTCTCGCCGTGCAAGCGCGGTACGAGCCTTGTTGGCAACCAGCGGATTTGATCTACCCGCAGCAGTTGCAGATGAATCGGCGCTGCTGCGAAAGATCACGGACGCGGCCGCCGCTGACCCGTGGATTGCCGTTTCTGGCGTTGCGAGAATCCGAATGGCGCTAGATCCGCCGCCGATGGTCGATCCACCTGCCAGTGGCTCGCCAGGCTACTACTACGCTGTCTCGCGCGGCGACGCGTTGGCGACGTCGATGATCGCACAGCTCCCCCAGACGAACGGCCTCACCGACGTAGAGCGGATCGATCAACTGCACGATTTGATCGGCCGCAGTATCCTGTACGCGGCCGGCGTGAATTACCTGCGTGAGGACTCGCGTCTGGCGACGTTAGGAAGTCACTGCCAACGTCTAGGTGAGGCAGCCTGCCACGCCGCGCAAGCGCCATTGATCCAAGCATCCGCGGCGCTACGCGTGCCCGCAGCCGACCGCTACAACACTGCCAGTTTCACGACCTTGCTGAAGCAACCGTTGTCCACGGTTCTGCTAGCCGTCGCCTCGTTGCTTCTCGGCGCACTCGCGTCGTTGATCGTGGCGGTACTTCCTTTCTTGCTTGGTGTCGCCAAGGTGATTGCTATCCTGATGTCCAGCATCGGCCTGTGGATGATGTTGTGGCCTGGAAGGCTGCGAGACGCAATATCGTGGATGGTCCTGCCGGTCGCGTTCGTCGGCCTCTGGAGTCTGCTCTTCACCCTCTGGGGCGACGTCGAGACTTTTCTTAGCGCCCTGGGCTCCACGGTGAGCCACTCCGACTACGGATCCTTTTCGGCAGGGCGGATCATGTCCATTGCAATCTCGGTCGGGTACTTGGGTCTTCCGGCGGTGGCGTTAAGCATTCTGTCGGGCAACGCCCTCCGAGCGCTGAACCATTTAGGGGCCCGCCTCGAGACGGCATTGCTGATGGCGTGGCGCACGCGCCGCACCGCCGTATCGTTCGGGCGCCGCTGGCTGACGAATTCGCCGCTGGCCCGCCGCTGGAACCAGCGCGTTTATCGGGCCGTTGGCCTCGGCACCTTGCGCAGCACGCGGCCGCCAGCACCGCGGCCACGGTCATCGGGCACGTCGGCGACGGCCACGTCATCCGCATCCGGCCGCACGCGCCGTGCGTCAGCCGCGAGCGCGAAGGCGCCGAAGAAGGCCACTGCCCCGCCCGACGATTTCAAGCTGGAGTGAGGCTGTCCCCCGGTTTGATGCCCCTGCCCCTTCGACCGCCGCGACAGACGTGGATCAGCGCCGGACGCCGGAGCACGCACGACCGTCAAATTAAAACGCAGGCCAAGGCTCTTTGGCCCCTCCGGCAATGCGCATTCCTCCGGTAGTCAGCTGGCTCATCTATTTGCGGTAGGCGCCAATCTGGATACGGAATATCGATCTGCGTGTGGGCGCGCAGCAAGGCTCCGCAGCAAACGCAATAATGGGGGTGCCGGCTCCCGCAGCCCTCAACAACGCTGATTGTTCAGTCGACCTCTGCTCGCTAGGGCTCTCTGTCTACGCTTCGTTAACTCAACGGCGAATCAGCGCGGTTCCAAACTTTGTTGAGCGTCGCGGGGCCGGCTTGCCTCCGAGTCCAAGGATCTGGACCACTGGGGAACTGACCCTAAGCCAAGAATCTTGGCCGCTGACCCGTCCCAAATAGGATGTATCCGACTGACGCCACAGCCGCACTGTGGTTAGCATCCAGTCACTTCTGATGACCGGGGGACGGGCGGGAGGAGCGGCGATGAGCGTCGTGCAATTTGTTTTTCCACTGGGTCCAATTGCACGCGCTCTAATCGCCGTAGTCCTTGGCGCTTCGGCGGCGAGCCTCGCCCCGAGCGTCGAAGCGCGGATTACGAAAATCGTGCTCACCGGGCCAACGCCCGTGTTCGCAAACGCAAGCTTCGGCACCGTCGGCGCGTACGAGCAGTTCGACGGCACCGCCTATGGCGAGGTCGATCCGCTGGATCCGCTCAACGCGCTGATCCAGGACATCGCACTGGCGCCGCGCAATTCGAATGGGAAGGTCACGTATACGACCCGCGTCGTGATTCAAAGACCGGTGCACCTGAACCAGGGCAATGGAAGCATGCTGCTGGAGATCGTCAATCGCGGCAACAGACTCAACCCCACTTTCTACAACGTCGGCGCCACGACGGCCACTCCCCAGGGCGACGGATTCCTGGAGAACCAGGGCTTCACGCTGGTCTGGGTCGGCTGGCAGGCAGACCTGGTCGCACCGACCGGGGTGGATCTGGTCACGATGTCGGCGCCGGTCGCCCACTCCGTCGGAGAAGACGACCCCATCACCGGTCCGGTGCGCGCGGAGTTCATCATCACCAGCCCGGCGCCGTCACTGAACATCCTGGACGACTCCAGCTCCAACACACCGGGCTACGCGACCGCGCACTCGGACAACTCGCGCGACACGCTGACCATGCGCGGTCATCAGAACGATCCCCGCGTGCCGATTCTGAACTCGAACTGGGCTTACGCGGACTGCTCGACCACGCCGTTTCCCGGCACGCCCGATCGGCGGAAGGTCTGCCTGAAGGGCGGCTTCGACTCCGACCACATCTACGAGCTGCTGTACACCGCCCGCGATCCGATCGTGATGGGTCTAGGCTTGGCGGCGCTCCGCGACGTCGGCAGCTTTCTTCGATATTCGGCGACCGACGACCTGGGGATTGCCAATCCGCTGGCCGGCGGAATCCAGTTTACGTTGCTCAACGGTATTTCGCAGAGCGGCAGGCTGCTGCGCACCTACCTCGAGCTGGGCTTTAACCAGGACGAGGCACACCGCCCGGTGTTCGACGGCATGCAACCCCACATCGGGTCGGTCAGAAACTACATCAACGTCCGCTTCTCCCAGCCGGGTCGTCTGGCCGGAACGCAGCACACGGAACAACAGTACCCGGGACCGGAAGGGCCGCTGACCTACGGCGACAGCTTGGATTCCTTCACCGGAAAGCAAAGCGGCTTACTGGATCGGTGCCTTGCTACGAAGACCTGCCCGCGAATCATTCATACGATGACCGACACCGAGTACTGGGAATCGTCGGGAGCCTTCGATACAGTCGCGCCGGATGCGAGCGCCGATGTGCAGATACCGGACAACGTCCGCATCTACCAGTTCTCGAGCACACAGCACGGCGGGTTCTCGCCCGTCGCACCGCTTACCGACGCCGCCAAGAACAATATTTGCACGCAGCTGAAAAACACCAATTCGTATACCTATAACATCCGGGCGCTGCTGGTTGCCCTCCAGCAGTGGGTTGCCAGCGGAAAAACTCCGCCCGCCAGCCGCTACTCGAGTCTGGCGCGGGGCACCCTTGTGAAGCCGGGTGCGCTGGCATTCCCGGTCATTGCCGGCGTGACCGGACCGAACGGCCTCTGGAACACGCGCTTTGTCTACGACCGAGGATCGCGCTACGTTGCGGCCGACGTCTCCGGAATCATCTCGACCGAGCCGCCAAAGCAACTCGCGGTGTACCCGACGCTGCTGCCGCAGGTCGACGCGGACGGCAACGACGTCGACGGCGTGCGTTCGGTGACGCTGCGAGCGCCCTTGGGGACCTACACCGGATGGAACGTGCGCCGTGCCGGCTTCAGCCAGGGAGACTCGTGCGATCTGATCGGCGCCTACATTCCATTTGCGGCCACCAAGGTAGCCCGCGTCGCGTCGTCCGATCCGCGGCTTTCGCTGCAAGAGCGCTTCGGAAGCCTGACCGTCTACACGAGTGCCGTCATTGCAGCGGCGCAGGAATTGGCTTCCGAGGGCCTGCTCCTGCCGGCGGACCAGGCGGCCGCGATCGCATCGGCGGTCAGCCAGGCCGCGCAGGCCGGATTGAAGTAACGGCGCACGGCGCCACAGCCCAACGGCCGTTGGCGCCGCCTTGACCATCACTGCGCTCTTGCGGCCCCCGGCCTGATGGGTCCGAAGTGGCGCATGCCGGCGTGCTGTCGCATCTGCGCCTGCGCACTCTCCGAAATGACGAGCTCTTGCGCGACGCCCTGCGCCTCGACCGCCCCATCTTCCCGATCCCCGCCAGGAACCAGCAGGACGGCATGCAAGGTGGTCGTGACCACTCCGTTGGAGACGAGATTGGCCTGGGCCGCGATCTCCCCGAGGTCGTTGATGCCTCCGGTCGATGAAATGTAAAAGCCCGCCTGGTCGCTCTTCGACAGGAGCTGGTTCAGGGGCGTCATCATGCCGTTCTGGTAGATGAAGGCGCGCGGGTTGCTGAAGTCGGTCCCGCCGTACGACACGCCGACCACCTGGCCCGCATCGTTGATGTCCGTGGCTTCGCTGACGGCGTCACCGGGAAGCGTGTGAAGGCCCTGGATGCCGCCTTCTCGTGTCCACAGGAACGCCTCCGGAAGGAAGGCGAGCGACCCGTTGGACACGTCGTTCGGTTGATTGGCGAACCCGACGACCACGCCCCGGTTGTTGATGGCGGCCGGAGTGTTCCAACCGTGCCCTCCGAGATTGTGCAGGTCGATCGGGTGGCCGTCCTCCCAGAGCACCGCGTGGATGGCGCTGTACCCTCCGATTGCAACGCTGCACAGACCGGAGATTCCGACCGCCTGGCCGGCGTCATTGATTGCGGTGGCCGCCGAATCCGGATCGCCGGGATACGGAGGCAGCTGCCGCACCTGCCATTGGCCCTCGTTCATTTCCCAGATGACCGCCTCGAACTGCAGGACCTGCACCAGGCCCCGGCGGCTTACGCAGGTCGGATCGTGAATCGAGTTTTCAGCCCAGCCCACGATCTGGCCTCGGTTGTTGGCGCCTGCGCCGATCGAGTTGTTGCCGCCCAGGCCGGGCAGTTGCGTCATCCTGCCGTTCTTCCAGGCGAACGCGACGCAGGAGTTGCCGCTGCCGAAGCCGAACACCGGGCAGGAAAAGGTTTCGTTCAGAGGATCGTGTGACCCGTTTTCCGTCACGCCGGAGATCAGCCCGGAGTTGTTCTTGACCGGCCACAGAACGTTGCTGCTGGGACCTCCGAGCGTGCCGAGGGGAATCTGCTGTCCGGGCAGCCAGAGCGTGGCGAGCTGAACGGTATCTCCGGCCTCGTTGGAGCTGCCCATGACCCAGCCCAGGTTGTTGATCGTGTTGCCGCTGCTCACGGTGCCGCCCAGCGTGCCGAGGTCGATCACGCGGTAATGGCTGGGCGGTTGCGGCGACGCCTCTTGCGCGCCCAGTCCAGGCGAAGCGCTCACAGCACTGAACAGAATACTCACGGTCGCTGCTGCCCGTACTCTCAGATCCATGGCAGATCTCCCCTTGGTCGTACTGTCCGTCCACAATCGTCGTTGCCGAACTGCGCACGGCAAATCTAGAGCAGGGCGGCGCGCTCGGTTGGACGTTCACGGACCTCGATATGAGCGGTGCCTATCGACGTCCGGAAACGTCCAACGCGCGGGGATAGGCTAGGATCGCTGAGCGGAGCGTATGGAACTCGACCAGCAGGTGTGTTCGCGCGCGCGGCTTTCCCGCGATGCGCGCTTTGACGGCAAGTTCTTCATCGCCGTGCTGACCACGCGCATCTATTGCCGGCCGATCTGCCCGGCGCGCACCTGCAAGGAAAGCAACGTCGTTTACTACCCGACGGCGGCCGCTGCCGCCGAGGCGGGCTATCGGCCGTGCCTGCGCTGCAGGCCCGAAAGCTCGCCCGGGTGCCCGGCGTGGACCGGCACGCAGACCACGGTCTCGCGCGCGTTGCGTCTGATCAGCGAGAGCGGTCTGGAAGACGGCGGGGTGGATGCGCTGGCGGACCACCTGGGAGTGGGTGCGCGGCACCTGCGACGTTTGTTCCTCAAGCACCTGGGAGCGAGCCCCAGCGCGGTAGCGCATACCAGGCGCTTGCACTTTGCCAAGAAGTTGATCGACGAAACGGCCTTGCCGATGGGTCAGGTTGCGATCGCGTCGGGCTTCGGCTGCGTGCGCCGGTTCAACGAGGCGATCCGGAAGGTGTATCGACGAACGCCGACGCAGATCCGTCGGCTGGCGCGCCAGAGGTCCGAGCAGGCGGAAGACGCGTACCTGTTCCAGCTCGACTTCAGGCCGCCCTACAACTGGAACCGCATCCTCGAATTTCTGGCCGCTCGCGCCACCCCTGGCGTGGAGGTCGTGCAGGCGGGCCGTTATCGGCGTTCCATTTCCTTCGGCGGCCACCACGGATTTGTGGAAGTCTCCTTTGAAGAGAACAAGAACGCGCTCAGGGCCGGCGTCCAGTTCGACGATCCGCGCTCGCTCATCTTCATCATCGAGCGGATCCGCGCGATGTTCGACCTGAACGCCGACTGGTCGGTCATCGCCAGGGCGTTGCACGCTGACCCGATGCTGGCCAAGCCGATTCAAACCGAGGCAGGGCTGCGCGTGCCCGGGTGCTGGGATGGCTTCGAACTGACAGTCCGTGCGATTCTTGGACAGCAGGTGAGCGTCAAAGGAGCCACGACGCTGGCCGGCCGGATCGCCGAAACGTTCGGCCAGCGCTTCACGCCGGCACCCGGTCTGACGCATCTTTTTCCGACACCCGAGATCCTCGCTGGCGCCGACCTGACGAGCATCGGGCTGACCCGGGCTCGAGGCGAAACCGTGCGGGCTCTGGCGCGCGCGGTCTGCGACCGGCGGATCCGCTTCGAAGGAGTGCTCGATTACGGCGCGCTGCGGGCCCAGCTTTGCGAAATTCCCGGCATCGGCCAATGGACCGCGGAATACGTCGCGATGCGAGCGCTATCCGACCCCGATGCGTTTCCGGCCGGCGATCTGCACCTGCGCAGAAGAGCGGGCAACTGCACGCAGCGAGAGCTCGAGAGACGATCGGAATCCTGGCGCCCCTGGCGCGCGTACGCGACCATGCTGCTCTGGCAAAGCGTTCGCGACGAGCCGCCGTCGCCGCCGGTTCGGAGGCGAGGCTTCAGTCCTGCGGGAGTTGCAGGTTCGCCTGCGACAGCAACGGCTGGCCGCAGCCGCTCGCCGACTTCGTAGCACCAGTTTTAACCTATTCTAAGCTCCCCTCCCACCCGCTTGAGTTTCGGATCAGGTTTATCTGTTGGCTCGACCTCGGACACTTTTGAAAGCTCGTATGTTTTAGCGAACCAATACGTGGAGAAAATCCAAATACCGAACGCTTCGACCCAGATCCTCCACTGCCCCTGCCTCGAGATCGCGAACGCGATCAAGGGAGCGACGACCATAGCGATTGCGAAGACCCTGTAGGTCCGCAACCAACGCAACCGCACTCGATCATCGATACCCTCAAGAAGCGTATCGCCTGCGCAAAACCAGATTGTTGCTGCGATCAGCATGAAGAAAATGACTGCGGCAGCGCCATGGACGCTAAATGTCCCCGTGTCGTTGCCTGTCGTTGTCCACGGCATCGGTTCGAGCGCAACGACAATAAGCGCCCCACCAGCAGCGTTGAGGAGCAAATTCTCCAAGCGACCGTAACCCTTGTAAATAATGAGAGCGATCCCCACTGCGCACAGGGATCCCACAAACCAATCCCGCAACAGCAGGTTATCGCCCGTCGGCTCGCGCAACCAATAAAAGGCGCTTATCGACGTCATCCGAGGCCACGAAATCCCGAAGCTCAGTCCCAAAGACACCAGGATGATCGGAAGGAAAAATCCAATACCCCCGAGCCACAATCGAAGTGCGACGTAGGTGCGTCGAACGTCGCTGTCCAACTCTCCATCAGGGAAGGAGAAATTCCTCAGCCGATCTTCAAGAGTTGTCATCCGCTACGCTCAGCGTGTCGATTGACAAGCGACTTGCAACAAACACTTGGACATGCACGCCATAGTAGCCGAACCCAGCCGGCGCAGACGACACCTTAAATAGCGTCCTTGTCGTCTCGCTCTTTGTCATATTCCATGACACGAGAGCTTCGACCGAGAAGAAGCCTGTGGAATCATTCGCTTTGACGCAGGCTCGCCCAGGCGCGACCCAGCGCTAGGCGCGCCGGGGTCAGCGACCGCAGCGCGGCCCAGCAGTCAGGCTGCGCGATGGACCGCGTCAGGCCTGTAGCGCCTGCAATTGCAATGGTGAAACTTCCCGTCTCGGCCCGAGTAGGATGCAGGTCCCAACCGGAGCGGGAAGGCAAACGTGTCACTGAATCGAAGATCATTCCTGGCCATCGGCGCCGCCGGCATCGCGACGGCTGCGGGTTTCCGAGCGTCCGCGCAACAGTTACCCGGCTCGGCCCAGATCAAGGCGCTGGCCTTCGATGCGTTTCCGGTATTCGACCCCAGACCTGTGTTCCTGGCGTGCGAGAAAGCATTTCCCGGCCGCGGAACGGAGCTCGGAAATCTGTGGCGCACTCGCCAATTCGAATATCAGTGGCTGCGAGCCCTGGGCGGACGCTATCAAGACTTCTGGCAGGCGACCCGCAGTGCGCTCTACTTTGCCGCCCGATCCTTGAAACTCGAGCTCTCAGGCGCCAAGGCCGACTCGCTGATGGAGGGATACCTGGCTCTGAAGACCTGGCCCGACGTGCCCGATGCGCTTTCGGGGCTGAAGCACTCGGGCCGAAAGCTCGCACTTCTGTCAAACGCCACGGCGGCCATCCTCGACGCCGGGATCCGCAACTCGGGGCTGTACGGTGTGTTCGATCAGGTGATCAGCACGGACCGGATCAAAACCTTCAAGCCCGACCCGCACGCATATCAACTCGGCGTCGATGTGCTCGGCCTGCGCAAGGAGGAAATCCTGTTTGTCGCGTTTGCAGGCTGGGACGCCGCAGGGGCCAAGTGGTTCGGATATCCGACCTTCTGGAACAATCGACAGCGCGCAAGCCCGGAGGAACTGGACGCGCCGCCGGACGGCACGGGTGAGTCGTTGGCGGACGTCGCTCGGTTTCTAAACGTACGCCCGGACAATAGCGCCTGACCCCGCGTGGGGTGAAAGCACGGTTGCGCCAGGATCGTCCGAACTACTAGCCGTCCAGCGTGAGTCCGGAGTCCGGCTCGGAAGGCCCGACTTCCAGCAGATCGCTGCGGTCCTTCAAGCCGACGCCGCTCAATTTCAACTGCCGCGCCTCCCGGCACAGCCACACCAGCTTGTGCGCGGCCTGGGCGTAGCCGAGACCCTCGGGCCGGATGTTCGAGATGCAGTTGCGCTCCGCGTCCGAGCGCCCCACCCGCGGCTGCCAGGTGAGATAAATCCCCAGGCTGTCGGGGGAACTGAGGCCCGGGCGCTCGCCGATCAGCACCGCGACCATCTGGGCGTGCAGCCGCTCGCCGATCTCGTCGCCCAAGGCCACGCGCGCCTGCGTTGCGATCACCACCGGTGACAAGCGCCAGTCCGGCGGCGCCACGCGGAGGATCTCCGCAAGCACCGCCGGCGCGTGGCGCTGTACGGCCAGCGACGACAGGCCATCACCGACCACCAGCGCGAGGTCGCATCCGCTGCCGGCGGCCCCCTCCAGCGCCTCTGCACTGCCTGCATCCAGCCGCCTCCCCAGGTCAGGCCGCATCAGATAGATGGCGCGGTCGATGGCGCGGCTCGCGACCTGCAGGGTCGCCATGCCCAGGGACGCGAGATCGCGCTGCAAGGCGTCGGTGTCGAGCCGGACCTGCACCGCATCGCGCGCCTGCGCGTGGTCCCAGCCGAAGCGCAGCACCTCACCGGTCGGCAGGCTCGCGCCGGCGCGGCCCAGCGC
>VBCK01000262.1 GCA_005882215.1 Betaproteobacteria bacterium
CGATCCCCGCTTCCAGGTTACGGCAACTTCACTTTCGAATCGGGCCCAGACAGTTCGACTCAGAGCGGCTTGGCGCACGCGGACGAAACCGCGCAGGTCTCGGCCTCAACTATCTGCCCGGACCGCTCACCGCCCGGGCGACTGCGTAGAGTGGTAGGACCGCCTGCAGCCGCTGCGCGGCACCAAGCTGAAAGCGCTTCGTGCCCGGGTCGCTGGACCCGCCGCCCGGAAACTGGAATTCCTTCTGGAGCGTCGGCGGCGCAACACCCGGCTCCGCCGACGACCCAGGGATTCGTTACGGTGTCGCAGCGATCAGGTCAGGAATCAGGTTGGCCGCATTCGGCGTGCCAAGCCCCGTTACCGCATCCCATCCCGGTGACGCGCAGTAGCCCGCGATGGATGACCTCTGGTTGCAATTCACCGTGACGTCGAAAAAATCGTTCGCGTACTTGGCTGGGTCGTTCGCGATCTGATACAGGGCCGGATTGATATAACCGAGCCTGCGACCCGCCATCTGATCTGCGATGGCAATCAGTCCCGCCCACTGGGGCGCGCTCGAGCTGGTGCCGCCTCCCAGGTACCAGCCCGTGCTGCACGGCGTCGAACCGCACGACACATCCGAGGTGGTATTAAAGGGCGGCAGCGTGATGTAGATGAGCCCGCCAGTACCGGGACTCGCCTGATACGCAACGTCCGGAACTCCACGCATGTTGCTGTTCGGCCCCGGTGCCCCTGCGCTGCTGCCGACGAAAGTGCTGCCCGCCGGAAGCGTGTTTTGGAAAGCCGGGCGCGGGAAGATGATGCTGTAGCCGCCGCCCGAGGGTGGCCAGGCGGTCTCCCTCTGCGATGCCGGATTGACCGCCGGAGCGCATACCGTCGGCGGATCGGTGACATCAACTCCTATGCCCGTCACCGCGTCGACGCAGAGTCTCGTCCCGCCAACACTGGTGACCAGCGGGTCCGACGCCGGCCAGATCACACTGGGGTAGGGAATCGGGGCCGGGTTCTTAACGGGTTCTTTCAGAATATTGGTCGAGCCGCCGTCCCCGGAGGACGCAAGCAGTGTGACGCGATTGGCCTGGGCGTCGATCATCGCCTGGCGTATTTGCTGAAGCGCTGCCAATCCGCCCTGGAACGATCCCTCGCCCGCTCCAAAGCTCATGCTGATGACGCTGGCAAGACCGTGGTCGACGACGTACTGCAGTGCGTTCATCATCTGCGGAAAGCCTTGAACTCCGAGTGTTTCCGCGGTCGGGGTCGTGACCAGCAGAATGTTGGCCTTCGGCGCCGTGGCGTGCGCCCACTCGACGTCGAGCGACGTTTCGATGGCCCATCCGAGTTTGCTTTCCAGCCCGGTGCCATTATTGGGTGGTGGCGGGTTGCTCGCTGGCGAGCCCTGCAGACTGAGAATCTCGAATGTCGGCATACCGGGAGCGCAGGTCACGCCCTCCTCGCCGCAGAGCTCTTGCAGACCGAACGCCTGATTGAAAACGTGCAGATCATGCCGGATCGTGTCGCTCCCGAAGGAGTCGATGATCGCGATCGTGACGCCCTGGCCCTGGTTCCCGAGATCGTGCAGAACGGCATAGTTGTACGCGTTGGCCATCGACGCGGGTGTGAAGCACCGGATGCCGACCGCGTAGCACTCGGCCTCGGTTGGCGGCGTGCTGCTGGCTGACACAAATACCGCCTGCCCGACGGCCGGCGTGAAGAGAGCCGCGGCTGAACCGGACCCCGTCGTCGCCATGGACCCGGATGGGCTCATCGCGGCCGGAGTCAATGCGCCCACGGCGAAGGCCGCGAGGCAGGCGATGAAAGTTCTTCGTTTCATGGACCCCTCCTGTTCTTGGTTTGTTGCAGAACAAGTATCCTCCGGGGTCCCGTCGAATTCAATGGCACCCGGGTGCTGCCCGCGACTGCGGGCTGGTTGCCCGCGAATCGGGTTTCTGATTTCTATCGGACGGGTGCGGAGACGGGTTTCGAACCTTCTCTCTATTCCGGTCCAAGCGCAAATCCGGCCAGCGCGCCGTCCGCGAGCCATTGGTTGAGCCACTCGACGGCCTGCTCGGCAGCTCGCTGCTCACCCAGCATCTGACCCAACTCACCGCACTACTGGCCGAAACTGGCGCCTGGAAAAAGTTTTCGGTTTGCATATGGTCGCAAGCGAAAAGCTGAACATTTGCCGCCGGCGGTCAGTGTCCGCTTCTCGCGAACGTCGAACAGCGGCTTTGGGTCGTGAAGGACGAAACGTAGTCGCTCTGTGTGCATCGCCTGCATGTCCGCAGTAAATCACTCTGCGAAACTTCGCGGTCCGCCGCGTCGCCGCTTTGACGGCGACCTGCATTGGCGTAAAGGCCAGCACCCGTGTGGCGACGATCAAGCTGGGCGGCGGTGCTGGCAACACTCAATGCGATCCGGTTTCGAAGCGAATCTACGTGACCGAGAGGAAAGCGAATCCCTTTGACCCAAGGCGCTTCATTCGCAAATCGTGCCATTCGCGGCCGAATATAGGTCCAATGGCACAACGCAAAAAAATGGCCTGCAAGCTCTCACTCGCAAGCCATTGAACTTATATCGAAATTTGGCGCGCCCGGCAGGATTCGAACCCACGACCCCTTGGTTCGTAGCCAAGGTCCCGATTTCCGATAACTAATTTAAAATCAGTACGTTACGTGCTTTCATCTGTGCCATGAATTGCCGAGTTACGTGCCGATAAGGCTTTGTTTTGCCGAG
>VBCK01000008.1 GCA_005882215.1 Betaproteobacteria bacterium
TCCCCGTGGGACGGCACGGACCTGGTCCGATCGATGACGCGCGTGATTCGGCACGTGCCGTCATATGACTCCTGACCCATTCGTTCAAGGCCACCGCCCACATGACTGCTGACGCAGAAGAGTTTGTCTCCGCCCTGCAGCGCAGGGCCAAGATATTTGCTCCCAGCGCCACCGCCACCTTCGAGGCCAACCAGGAACTTTGCTCCTGGCTGCTGGATCCGCTGGCGCGCTGGACCGAAGCCGCCTACGGAGAACAGGCTTTCGACGAGGCCGCACTGGGATACGCCAAGTACTGTCTGGGGGTAGCCCAAGCCCAGCAGATCTACGAGCGCACCGGAAAGTACACGCCCGAAGCGATGCCGGAGATCGTTTCGGGCGTGTACGAGGATGAGGGCACCATGGTGCCCTATATGTGGGCTGCGATTCTCATCTACGCGTTCTGGCCCTCCATGGTCGAGCACCTGGCGCTGTTCCGGGACCAGTTCCTGCGCAGCCTCCCACACAATGCGACCGTCCTGGAGATGGCCTCCGGCCATGGCGTACTGAGCCTTCTCGCTGCGCAAGAGCGGCCGGACGTTCGCGTCGAGGGGTTCGATATCAGCCCGCCCGCGGTGGCCGTGTCAAATCGCCTGCTGTCGGTATCCGGGCATGCCGCGCGGGTGAAGTTCTCGGTCCGAGACGCGATCGGAGGCGACGCGATCCGCACCTCGGCTAAGTTCGACGGCATCATCTCCGCCATGCTCGCAGAACACTTGACCACCCCCCTGCCGCTGTTTGCCGCGCTGGCACGGCAGGTATCCGACAAGGGCTCGATCTTCTTCAGTACCGCGCTCGAATCCCCGCAGCGCGACCACGTGTACGAGTTCCACCGGGAAAGCGAGCCGCTGCAGATGGCCGAAGAAGCCGGCATGCGTGCGATTCGGATGATTTCCGGCGCCAGCACAGCCCGCACGGGGGCGCGTTTCTTGCCGCGCGCGACCGCGATGATTCTTCAGCCCGTGCGGACGGCCTGAACCGACGACATTCCGAAGGAGCGCGTGTGGCCACGCCCCTGATGACATTCGAGGAAGTGCGCGGGCTGTTGAAGCAGCGATTCCCGATGCTGATGGTCGACACGGTTCTCGAACTGGTACCCGGCCAGAGAATTCTCGCGGTCAAGAATGTCACTGGCAGCGAAATCCAGTTTCTTGGCCACTTCCCGGAGAGGGCGGTCATGCCCGGAACCCTGATCGTTGAGGCCTTTGGGCAGGCCGCTTCGATCCTGTTTTCGCGGACGCGCGATTTGCCGATGCGGCCCGGGGAGTTTCTGATGCTGGGCGTCATCCATGACATGCGGTTTCTTGTCCCGGTAGTTCCCGGCGACCGTCTGGATATCGAGGTGAAGATCCTCAAGCTGGCGGGAGATGTCGCGCTGGTCGACGGTACCGTGACCGTAGACGAAACCATCGTCGCTCGCGGAAGGCTTGGCTTCGCGCGAGCGGAGTTGGACGCAAAGCCCACTGAACCGGCGAGAAACGCGTAGCCGGTTCACAGACCCGCAGGGAAAAGGGGTTCGCGGTCTGCGGGAAGTTCTCGCGCGGTCAGCCGCCCTTACAGGTGTAGACCTTAGTAAAACCCTGGCCACGTACCGGAAAATGGGGATGAGGGCGGGGAGTATTTCCCTGCTCTCCGCTGCGATGTTTCTCCGGATAGTTCAGAGCCTGCCTCCCGTGCACACTGGCCCGCATGGAGTCGAACGCGCAGCGCGCCGAGATAACCCACACCCGAGGGAAGACCATTTTTGCAGGAGCTTAGCCGATGCTCAAAGCAGGTTTGTTGACGCGCGACGCCGTCAGCCATCGGACTTCGCAAGGCGGTGCTGCCAGAGCGGCGCCAGCGACCGGCCCTTTGACGCGCCCGGTTGTGTTGCCACGAGCGCCGACGGGCTTCAGGCTGTTCGAGTCATTGATCGAGCCGAGCGCAGCCTTACTGTGGCTGGTCGCGTGCGTGCGCCTGGGGGGCGATTCCTTCGATTCGCGTTACCTCATCGTCGCCACGATCGCGTTTTCATTCGCATTCCCCGGTGCGATGAGGTTCAACGATCCGCCCCGGATTGCTTTCGCCAAGGCGTTGCGCGCGGCCGTGCTGCTGGTAAGCGCACTGGCGTTGATCGGTTACACGACCGGCTACCTGCACCTGTTTCCGAGCGAAGTGGCGCTTGCCTGGGCGACGGGATTGCCGTTCGCTCTTACCGGGTGCCAGTACGTCGTGCGCCGGATGCTGCCTCAGGCGCAGCGCGCGCTGCAGTCGGAAACCAGCGTCGTGATCTGCGGCGCCAATGCAGTCGGGCTGCGGCTGGCAAATCACTTCCTCCAGAGTCGCGACACCGGCGGGCGCCTTGTCGGTTTCTTCGACGATCGCGACCCCGCGCGGCTGGACAGCATGGGCGGCCTGCTTATGCTCGGCAAGCTGAAGCATCTCGCCGACTTCGTCAAGCGTAACAAGGTCCAGCAGGTGTTCGTCACACTGCCGATGGCAAGCCAGCCGCGGGTCCTGAAACTGATCGAGGACCTGCGAGACACGACGGCATCGATCTACTTCGTTCCTGACATCTTCATCACGCCGCTCATCAACGGCCGCATGGAGACGCTGTCCGGCCTGCCGGTCATCTCCGTCTGCGATACGCCATTCAGGGGCGTCAATCGGCTGCTCAAGCGCCTCGAAGACATCGTCGTCGCATCGCTCGTGCTGGCGCTCACATCGCCGCTGTTGCTGGCCGTGGCCATCGGGGTGTGGCTCAGCGGTCCCGGGCCGATACTGTTCCGGCAACGACGCTACGGCCTCGATGGCCGGGACGTGTGGGTCTACAAGTTCCGGTCGATGAGCGTCACCGAGGACGGCGATCGGGTGTTCCGTGCCGCCGACCGCGGCGACCCGCGCGTCACCCCCTTCGGCGCGTTCATCCGACGTACTTCGCTCGACGAGCTGCCGCAATTCCTCAACGTGCTCCAGGGGCAAATGAGCGTCGTCGGACCCCGACCGCACGCGGTCGCGATGAACGAGGAATACCGCAGGCTGATCCCAAGCTACATGCTGCGCCACAAAGTAAAGCCCGGCATCACCGGTCTTGCCCAGGTTCGCGGCTATCGCGGTGGCAGCGATCTCGAACAGATGAGAAAGCGCATCGCCTGCGACATCGCGTACCTGCGTCGATGGTCGCTCGGCCTCGACCTGTGGATCATCCTCCGAACGATCGCGGTGGTGCTTCGCGACCAGCGAGCCTACTAGAGACTGTTGGCCAGGACCCGGAGGAAGGACGAATGCCGATCGAACAATTGCTTCTTACGCTGCGCGCCCGATGGCGCGTCGTCGTGAGCGTCTTCGCTTTGACCACGGCAGCCGCGCTGATCGGCAGCTTGCTGATGCCGCGGGAATACGCGGCGACCGCGGAGATCCTGGCCGACGTCGATGCGCCCGAACCGATCTCCGGTTCGTATGGCCCTTCCTATCCGCAGCAGACGCAAATGTTCATGGCGACCCTGGCCGACGTGATCCTCAGCGATCGCGTGGTCGACAAAGTGATCACGGATCTGAAGCTCGCGGAGGACAAGGACGCTCTTGCCCTCTGGCGTAAGGACACGGGCGGCAAACTGACCGCGAAGGAATACTTCGCGCAGGGGCTGCGCAAACATCTGGAGGTCAGGCCCACCCGCGAGAGCAGCGTGGTGCAGCTCCGCTACACTGCCGCTTCGCCTCAGTTTGCCGCCCAGGCAGCCAACAGCTTCGTCCAGGGATTCATCGCTACCCAAGTCGAGTTGCGTTCGGAGAACGCAAAGAGCAATGTTGCATTCTTCGACGCGAGTACACAGAAGCTGCGCGAGAACCTCGAGAAAGCCGAGACGCGACTGTCGCATTACCAGCTGGAGAACGGAATACTCAATGCCGGCGAAAGATACGATGCCGAGCTGACCCGCCTGAATGAGCTGGCCAACCAGCTCACCCTGGCTCAGGCGCAGCGCCTCGATACCAGCGCACGCGCCCAACAATCGCCCAGCCTGCAAGGCACGGCACCGGATGTCGTGCAAAGCCCGATCATCCAGCGGCTGCGCACTGAACTGGCGCACGCCGAGGCACACCTGCGCGACGTTTCGATTCGCGTAGGAAACAACCACCCGGAACATCAGCGCGCGGTTGCCGAAGTGCGGAGCTTGAAAAGGCAGATTGCGGCCGAAACCAAGCAGGTGGTGCGGGACGTCGACGCCGCCAACCAGGTCAACCTGGAGCGGGAGAAGGAGTTGCACGCCGAGTTCGACGTCCAGAAGGCGAAGGTGCTGGCGATGACCTCGAAGCGCGACGAGCTCAATGTGCTGCAAAAGGACGTCGAGAGCGCGCAACGCGCGTATGACGTGGCCAAGCAGCGCCTGTCGACGAACAGCCTGGCGAGCCAGATCAATCACACCAACGTCACGCTGCTGGCCGAAGCGCGTCCTCCATCGAGGCACGCCAAGCCCAAGATCCGGCTGAACACCGTGATCGGCGCCTTTCTCGGATTGCTTCTGGGCCTCGCGAGTGCCGTCGTCTGGGAGTACTTCGAGCCTCGCCTCCGCTCCCCGGGGCAAGCGGCGCAGGTGCTCGGCCTACTCATCCTGGGGAGCATGCCCCAGAACAGGCCGCCGCTCACCGCCTCGTTGCGGACTGCACTGCGGTTGACCTGACGTGATTGCGACCGAAGGTCCCAGCGGGGAGCCAATCGGCCAGGATTGCGACCGGCCGTCACGAATCGAGATTCCCTCGGCGATCGCCGCAGTGCGCCCCGATGCGGAAATGAGCGGGCCGAACTCCGAAGCCGGCGACGCGTCGCCGATGCCGCCGCACATTGGCCTTGCGTCGCCCGCGGCGACCAGGTTCATCAAGCGGAGGTTCACCAAGCGGCACCGCGATCAGGATGGATTAACGAAGCCGATCGGCGAATTGCTGATCGACTCCGGTTTGCTCAAGCGCGCGGAACTCGAGGAGATCCTCCGAGTGCAGGCCTCATCCAAAAGCTGGGGGCCCCGCAAGCGTTTCGGGGAGATCGCGCGCGAGCTCGGCCTCGTCGAGGGCAGCCGGGTAGACCTGGCTCTGGCGAGGCAATTCGACCTGCCGTCGTTGCCGCCATCCGATCACACGTTGACCCCGGAGCTGCTCGCGGCCCGGGAAACGAACCATCCGGGGATCGAGGTCCTGCGAGGGGTGCGCGAGCGCATCGCCCAAAGCTGGCTCAATGCACGCGGCACGGGCGCGGCGGCGGGCTCCGAACCCCGGTCGGGCGGCCATGCGGTGGCGATCGTCAGTGCGCAGCGCGGCGACGGCCGCAGCTTCATCGCCGCCAACCTGGCGATCACCTTTGCCCAGTGCGGGCGGCGGACCCTGCTGATCGACGCCGACCTGCGCCAGCCGCGCCAGCACCAACTCTTCCAGGTCGACGATCGCATTGGCCTGTCGACGCTGCTGGTCGGCCGTAGCGGGACCGAGTCGGTCGCGCGCATCAAAGCGATGCCCGACCTGCGCGTGATGCCAGCCGGCCCGATCCCTCCCAACCCACACGATCTGCTCGCTCGTCCGGAGTTCGGCTGGCTGCTCTTCAATGCCGAGGAGAAGTTTGACGTCGTTCTGGTCGATACCCCGGCCTGGAGCGAGGGGTCGGACGCGGAAAGCATCTGTCGTGGCACCCGCGCGGCGGCGCTGGTGGTGCGCGCCGATCAGACCGCTGCACGCAGTGCCCAGGAATTGGTCGCCACACTGCGCGAGGCGCAAGCGCAGGTCCTCGGGTTGGTGTTCAACCGCTGAGGCGCCGCGGATGCGTGTTCTCATCGCAGGACCGTCGTTGCACGCGATCAGCGGCGTCAGTACGCACGTGAATCTGCTGCTCGCCGCGCCCTGGCCGGACGTCAGCGACGATGCGCTCACGCTGACCCATTTCCAGGTCGGCAGCGAGGGGCGAAACGAAGGGCCTGCAGCACGGGTCGCGCGCCTGTTGCTGAGCCCCTGGCAACTGGCGGCCTGCCTGGTGGCCCGTCGGATCGACATCCTCCACCTGAACACCTCGCTCGATCCGAAGCCCTACTGGCGCGACGCCGCTTACCTCGGCGTTGCGCGGCTGCTGGGTCGCCGGGTCGTACTGCAGATCCACGGCGGCAGATTGCCGCATGAACTGTTTGCCGGGCGGCCATGGTCGGCCGGGCTGTTGCGCCGCGTGCTGCGCGCTGCCGACACGGTGGTAGCGCTGGGCCAGCAGGAATGGCGGGCGCTGCGGGACTTTGCACCGCAAGCTCGCGTCGAGCTGATCCCCCACGCGGTGGCTGCGGTGCCAGCTGAAGCGATGGCGGCGCGTTCCATGGCAGCCTCGGAGTTGCAGCTTCTGTTTCTAGGTCGTCTGGACGCGGCCAAGGGGCTTTACGAGCTTCTCGATGCCGTCGACCTGCTGGTCCGCGGCGGACGGCAGATGCGGCTGGTGATCGCCGGCGACGGGCCCGAGGAGGCAGGATTGCGCTCGCGGATCGCCGATTTGAAGCTGCAGCCTCGGGTCGAGCTGGCCGGAGCGCGCTTCGGTGTGGACAAGCAGACGCTATTGAGCCAAGCGCACGTGTTCGTCCTGCCCAGCTACAGCGAGGGGCTGCCGTACGCGTTGCTCGAGGCGATGGCCGCGGGCGTGGCGCCGGTGGTGTCCTCGGTCGGTGCGGTGCCGGACGTCGTCGGCTACGGCGAACACGGCCTGCTGGTGGCGCCACGGAACATCGGCCAGCTGGTCTATGCGCTGGCGCGGCTGCACGACGACCGTGGGCTCCTTGCGCGCCTCGGCGCGGCTGCCAGGGCGCGCATCGCAGAACGATACGGCCTGGAGCGATTCGCTCGTTCGTTCGCGCGCGTATATCGCCAAGCGGGGCGTCCTTCCAGGCGCCGGGGCGACAAACCAACGATCGGACCGACGGCGTCCGACCCACGAGTCTGAACCATGTGCGGTATTGCAGGCTTCATTGGCGCGGTTCCTGACGGGATCGAACCGCAAGCCGCACTACGGCGGATGGCGCGGGCGATCGCCCACCGCGGCCCGGACGACGAGGGATTCCTGTCCGCAAGCGCCGCAGGCGGCCGGGTGCAGGTCGGACTGGCCCATCGTCGACTGTCGATCATCGATCTGAACACCGGGCACCAGCCGCTTGGCAACGAGGACCGCAAGGTCCAGATCGTCTTCAACGGCGAGATCTACAACTTCCAGGAACTGCGTCGCGATCTGCAGGCCCGCGGGCACGCGTTCCGTACGGCCTCCGACACCGAGGTGATCGTCCACGCCTACGAGCAATGGGGCGAGGATTGCGTAGAGCGGCTGCGCGGCATGTTCGCCTTTGCCATCTGGGACGCGCGACGCGAACGACTGATGTTGGCACGCGATCGCTTCGGCAAGAAGCCGCTGTTCCTGCGGCACCAGGACGGTGTGCTGCTGTTCGCCTCGGAAATCAAATCTCTGCTGACCTGGCCTGGTGTGCCCGTTCAGATCGACATGAACGCGGTCTGGGACTATCTCGGCTACCGCTACGTACCGGGTCCGGCGACGCTGTTCGCGGGCATCCGAAAGCTCCCGCCGGGGTTCACCGCAGTATGGCGTGACGGCCGTCTGCAGGAGACGCGGTACTTCATCGCGCCCGATGGCCGGCCGCGGATCGAAGAGCCGGTGCCCGAGTGTCCCGAACGCGAATTTCTGCAGCGCCTCGATGAAGCCGTCGAGATGCGGATGGTCGCCGACGTACCGTTCGGCGCGTTTCTTTCGGGAGGTATCGATTCGTCGACGGTGGTAGGGCTGATGAGCTGCCACTCGGAGCGGCCGGTCAAGACCTTCTCGGTCGGCTTCGACGATCCGGAAAACAACGAGCTGGGCTACGCCCGCCAGGTTGCCGAGCACCTTGCGACCGACCACCATGAATTGCAGATCGCGGCCACCCAGGTGATGGACGAGCTGCCGGCCCTGATCGGTTTTCGCGATGCGCCCGTGTCCGAGCCTTCCGACGTACCGATCTATCTGATGGCGCGGGAAGCGCGGCGCCACGTCAAGATGGTGCTGACCGGGGAAGGCGCCGACGAGATTCTTGGCGGCTACCCGAAGCACCGTTTCGAGCCGCTCGGCCGTTACTATCGCCTGCTCCCGGGTGCCCTGCGCCATCGGCTGCTCGAGCCGCTGCTCGACCAGCTGCCGTTCGCATTCCGCCGCGCGCGCACCGCGGTTGGCGCGCTCGGTCTGGAGCAGTTCGACGAGCGGATGGCGCGCTGGTTCGGCGCCTTGAGCGCCAGCGAGCGCGAGCACCTGGTCGCTTTCGCGCCGAGCGGCGAACCCCTGAACGTGCAATCGCGCTACGCGCCAGCGGGTCGCGTGCCATCGAAGCTCAACCGCGGCGCCGGCCGCTCACCGCGACCGTTGCAGTTCGATTCGGCGCCGGACGCCAGTCCGCTGCGCCGAATCCTGTATTTCGACCAGACGAGCTGGCTGCCGGACAACCTGCTCGAGCGCGGCGATCGGATGACGATGGCGGTCGGGCTCGAAGCGCGAATGCCTTTCATGGACCACGAGCTGGCCGCCTGGGTGGCGCGTCTGCCCGATCGTTACCGGGTGCGCGGCTCGACCGGCAAATGGCTGCTGCGCGAAGCTGCCCGCGGCCTGTTGCCGCGCCCGATCCTGGAGCGCAAGAAAATCGGCTTCCGCGTGCCGATCGACCAATGGCTGCGCGGGCCGATGCGCGCGTTCCTCCTCGACCACCTGGCGGGCCAGCAGACGCGCACCGCCCGGTATTACCGGCCGGCGGCGCTGCAGCGGGTGCTCGACGAACATCTCGGGGGGCGAGTCAATCACGAAAAGCTGCTCTGGTCGCTGCTCAATCTCGAGCTGTGGTGCCGGCGCTTCGGTGTCTCATGAGCGACTCGCTCACCTGGCAGCTGCGGCGGCTGCGCACGATGAGCAGCGTCGAGATCGTGTGGCGGCTGGGCCGGGCGCTGAGCTCGTTGGCCCGGCAGTCCGGCTTCGACCTTGCGCGCCGGGTCCCGCCGGCGCGCGGCCGCAGCGGGCCCCCGTGGGTCTGCCCGCTGCCGGCGATCGGACCGTCCGACGCGATCAAAACCGTGGATAGCGCCGAGCGACTGCTGCAGGGAAAATGGTCGATCTTCAGCCTGCGGGATCTGACGCTCGATTTTCCGCCGCGCTGGAACCGCGATCCGCGCACCGGCATCGTGGCGCCGACGAGCTTCGGCAGTTCGATCGATTATCGCGACCCAGCCCGGGTCGGGGATATCAAGTACCTGTGGGAACTCAACCGCCACCAGGAGCTGGTGACGGTCGCTCAAGCGTACGCGCTGACGCGCAGCGAGCGCTTCGCCCAGGCGCTGCGCGTCCTTCTGGAGTCGTGGTTCGAGCAATGTCCGTACCCCTGCGGTGTGCAATGGACCAGTTCTCTTGAACTGGCGGTGCGACTGGTGAACTGGGCAGCTGTCTGGCACCTGATCGGCGGCGACGGCAGCGAGCTGTTCGCAGGGACTTCCGGTCAGGCGTTCCGCACTGCATGGCTGCAGAGCATCTACCGGCACCAGCGTTTCATCGCCGCCCGACGTTCCCTTCACTCGTCAGCGAACAACCACTTGATCGGCGAGATGCTCGGCTTGTACGTCGGTGCGGTGACCTGGCCGCTGTGGCCGCGCGCGCGGCGCTGGCAGGCCCTCGCCAAGCGGCGGATCGAGCACGAGGCGCTGCGCCAGACATACGCCGACGGCGTCAATCGGGAGCAGGCGATCTTCTACCACCATACGGTGGCCTGGATCCTGCTGGTCGCCAGCCGCTTTGCCCACGCGTGCCGAGACGATTTCAGTTCAGCATTGCCGCGCTGCCTCGAGGCCATTTCCGCGGTGTTCGCGCTGCCCGCGCGGCGGGTGTTTCCCGAGGGTGGCTACTACGTGCTGGGCGCCGACCTGGGCCGTCCGGGCGAGGTGCGGATCACGGCCGATGCCGGGCCGCTGGGCTACCTGAGCCTGGCCGCGCACGGCCACGCGGACGCGCTGTCGTTCACGCTCGGGGTCGACGGCGAGGAGCTGTTGATCGATCCCGGCACCTACGTCTACTTCCTTCAGCCTCGCTGGCGGGCATACTTCCGCGGCACGGCAGCGCACAACACGGTGCGCGTCGACGGGCGCGACCAGTCGGAACCGGGCGGAACTTTCCTCTGGACGCGACACGCTGAGACGCGCGTTCTCGACTGGGACAGCGATGAAGGCAACGACCGGTTGCTGGCCGAGCACAACGGCTACGAGCGCCTGAAGGACCCGCTGCGACACCGCCGCGAGATGGTCTACGACAGGGAGCAGCGGTCGCTCACGATCATCGATTCATTCATCTGCCTGTCTGCACATGCGCTGGAGTGGCACTGGCATTGCGCCGAGCACGCGGTCGTCAGCCTGGACGGGGCGGCGGTCGATGTTCGTGGCGCGCGCGCCCGCATCCGGATCGCGATGCCCGACTGCGGCCTGCTGCCGGAGGTGATTTGCGGCGACGAGAGCGCGCCGCTGGGCTGGGTATCACGCCGCTTCGACGAGCGACGACCGTGCAGCGTGGCCCGGTTTCGGGGCGAGATACGCGGCTCCACGAGATTCCGCACCCGGATCGACGTGCTTAGCGCAGCGGGGCGCCCGAATAACACCGAATCCTCTCTGAATGTCGCCTCTCTGGATCCATCATGCGCATAAGCATCTTTGGCTTGGGATACGTGGGAACCGTTTGCGCCGCCTGCCTGTCGAGCGACGGGCATCAGGTGATCGGGGTTGACGTGAGCCCGACAAAGGTTGATCTGGTCAACCGCGGGCTCTCGCCGATCATCGAAGCGGATGTCTTCCCGCGGGTTACGCAAGCGGTCGGCGAGCGCCGACTCTGGGCAACCAGCGATGCGCGCGCCGCAATGCTCGAGTCCGAGCTGACGATGATCTGCGTCGGAACGCCCTCGCAGAGCAACGGCAGCCTCGATCTGAGCCGTGTACGCGCCGCATGCGAGCAGATCGGCGCTGCACTCGGCGAGAAGGACGCCTACCACGTAGTCGTCGTGCGCTCGACGATGCTGCCCGGCTCGATGCGTGACGTGGTGCTTCCGACGCTCGAGGTGGCATCGGGCAAGAAGGCCGGGCGCGATTTCGGCCTGTGCGTCAATCCGGAGTTCATGCGCGAGGGCACGGCGGTGTGGGACTTCCGCCATCCACCGAAGACGGTGATCGGCGAAATCGACGAACGCTCCGGCGACACGTTGCTGCAACTGTACCTCGGGATCGACGCACCGGTAATTCGCACCCGGATCGAAATCGCCGAGATGGTCAAGTACACCGACAACGCCTGGCACGCAGTGAAGGTCGCGTTCGCCAACGAGATCGGCAACATCAGCAAGGCGTCAGGGGTCGATGGCCAGTCGGTCATGGAAATCTTCTGCAAAGACACGAAGCTGAATCTGTCGTCCTACTATCTGCGACCGGGATTCGCGTTCGGCGGCTCATGCCTGCCGAAAGATCTGCGCGCGCTCACCTACAAGGGACGAATGCTCGATCTGGAGCTGCCTCTGCTTTCCTCTGTCCTTCGCTCCAACCAGGTGCAGCTCGAGAAGGGCATCCGGATGGTTCTCGACAAGGGCCATCGACGCGTCGGAGTACTTGGCATCTCCTTCAAGGCCGGCACGGACGATCTGCGCGAATCGCCGCTGGTGGACCTGATCGAGCATCTTCTCGGGAAGGGCTGCGAGCTGAAGGTCTATGACCGTAACGTGCGCTTGGCGGCGCTCATGGGTGCCAATCGCGACTTCATCATGAATCGCATCCCGCACATCGCAGCCCTGCTGGCTCCGGACATGGCACAAGTGGTGCAGTTCGCCGATACGCTGGTGATCGGTAACGGCGATCCCGAGTTCCAGGAAGTTCTCGCCAACGTGCGGCCCGACCAGACGGTGGTCGACCTGGTACGCATCAACGGGGGGTGCAGCCGCGAGAACTACGAAGGCATCTGTTGGTGATCGAGGCTTCCGGGAAGCCGCACCATTGTTCCTGAGGATGGCCATGAAGTCCGAGCTGCCGGGATCCATCGCGCGGCGGCCTAAGCAACCCTATCGCGCGCCCGACAGCTCGAGCTTTTTCAGCGACGGCAAGCCCCCTTGTTAGGCACCGCCGATGCTCCAGCATCAGGCTTTCGAAGCGACCGCTCAACT
>VBCK01000259.1 GCA_005882215.1 Betaproteobacteria bacterium
GCGCGAAGTCTTCCACTCTTACTCCGACCGCCCCGAAGAAGGACTCTGGAGCAACTGCTACGCTTTCGAGGAGGCCTTCGGAGAAAAGATGAGGGCCCTCGCGGAGCGGGTGCGCCCACGCGATCTCTACGACGTCGTGAACCTCTACCGTCACGGTGACAGCCGCCTGCCGGCTGCGGTGCTGCGCAACGTCCTCGAACAGAAATGCGCCTACAAGGCAATCGCGTTACCAACGTTCGAAGCCCTCGAGCCGCATCGCGCGGAACTCGAAAGCATGTGGGAGGGCATGCTCGGCCATCAGCTCCCGGCGCTGCCTCCCGTGGCCGATTTCTGGGCTGCGTTGCCGGAAGTCTTCACCTGGATCATGGGGGGTGCGGAAGCGCCGCAGCGCGTCCGGATCGAGCCAGGCACGGTCGAGGTCGTCGTTCGGAGCCGCGAGCTTCCGATGAACATTCCAAGCCGCATTCGCGCGCCTCTGGAAATCATCCGCTTCGCCGCGGCGAACTATCTTTGTGTTGACCTTCGCTATGACGGCAGCGTTCGCCGCATCGAGCCGTATTCTCTGAGGCAAACGGCGGACGGGAACTACGTGTTGCACTCGATCCGCACGGACTCGGGTGAGCATCGCTCGTATCGGGTCGACCAAATTCAGGGTGCGGCGGTCACCGGGCAGTCGTTCACACCTCGGTATCTTGTCGAACTTACGCCGGAAGGCCCGTTACCCGTCGCTGCCGCAGCGGCGCAGCCGCGCGGCACCTCCAGCAACTCGCGGGGGTCGCGAAAGGCCCCAAGGCGGCGCTAAGAACTTTTGGGCTTGGAACATAGCTTGATGGCAAAGGCGCCGAGCAGAAAGCCCCGTCGTAGTGCCGACAACAAGAAGTCCCCGGACCCGATCTCCAGGCACTTTCTAGACCTGACCTCCGATCCGGATAGCGTTGCGCACGCGGCTCGTCGCGGAGCCTTAGATGAGCGGCGGGCGAGCGGCGCCCTAGCGCTCCAGCCCTCGCTCCACTGTCTTCTGGATGCGCTGCGCCAGAATTGCTCCCTCGCGCCCGACAGGCATGGCATTCACGAACTCCAACATTTGCGTTGCCAAAGCTCGGTCCTCCCATATGTCCGATTGAGCTAGCGCTCTGGTAATCTCGCTCCATGCTCGCAGTGCGTCCGCCCGCGTATCGAGCGCCGCTTGGTCGACCCTGTGACTGGGCCGTTCATTTCGCAGCCGGCCTTCCCCTTGGGCCTTGACCTGCCAGATAGGCGAGTAGCTTTTAACAACGCCGCGCGTGGCCTGGCGCGATGCCGCCGCCTCGACGCCTCGCTGGCGCAGCTCTGCAGCGAATTCCATCCTCCACTCGTGCAAGTCGACCTTGCGGGGATTCAGCCGTACGCCGAGATCCGACTCGGCACGCACCAGTAGGTG
>VBCK01000009.1 GCA_005882215.1 Betaproteobacteria bacterium
CATGCTGGCCGCGGTGGGGCTGCTGGCCGCTTGTGCGGTATCGCGCCAGCATGCCGAAGGGCTGCAGGCGATGGCCGCGGGGGACCGTGAGAGAGGCCTGGCGGCGCTGGAGGCCGCGAGTAACGCCGAGCCGACCAATTCGCAGTACCGGATGGACTACCTGAAGCAGCTGAGTTTTACCGTCAACTCGCAGCTGGCGCAGGC
This sequence comes from Betaproteobacteria bacterium, assembly GCA_005882215.1. Classification (GTDB taxonomy): domain Bacteria; phylum Pseudomonadota; class Gammaproteobacteria; order Burkholderiales; family Burkholderiaceae_F; genus VBCK01. The sequence goes on from VBCK01000009.1 coordinate 205, forward strand.
CGACGAGGCGCGCCGAGCGGGACAGCACGAGGCGGCGCGGCAACTGTACCTGAACACGCTGAAGATCGATGCGGGCAACGATCGGGCGCTGCGCGGGCTGTCGAACATCGAGATGGACCAGCGGCACAACGCGCTGCTGGTCGAGGCCGAGAAGCTGCTGGCAGCCCATGACTTGGCAGGTGCGCGCGAGAAGGTGCACACGGTGCTGCTGGAGAACGGCTCACGCACCGACGCCAAGATGCTTGCCAAGCGTATCGCCGACGAGATGGACAAGGCCGAAGTGGCCAAGGCGGCGCAGAACGCGGCCAGCTCGGTGATGAAGAAACCCGTGTCGCTGCAGTTCCGGGACGCCAATTTGAGGATGGTATTCGAAGCGCTGTCGCGCACCACGGGTCTGAACGTGATCTTCGACCGGGACGTGCGCAACGACGTGAAGACGACCATTTTCGTGCACGACGCGTCGGTGCAAGACACGGTCGACATGATTCTTCTGCAGAGCCAGCTCGACAAGAAGGAGCTCAATGCCAACACGCTGTTCATCTACCCGGCCACCGCGGCCAAGCAGAAGGAGTACCAGGACCTGAAGGTGCGGGTGTTCCAGCTGTCCAGCGCCGACGGCAAGACGGTGCAGAACGTGCTGAAGACGGTGCTGAAGGTCACGGACATGTCGCTGGACGAGAAGACCAACACGCTGGTGGTGCGCGGCACGGCGGACGTGATCGCAGTGGCCGAGAAGATCGTTGCAGCCCAGGACAATCCGGATCCGGAGGTGATGCTGGAGGTCGAGGTGCTGGAGGTGTCGCGCGACCGGCTGCGGGACCTGGGCATCGAGTGGCCCAGCACGTTCGGACTGTCCACGCCCAACGTGAACACACTGCACGATCTGGGCCACATTCCGTTGAACAAGCTGCTGGTTAATCCGGGTACGTTCGGGGCCAACGCCACTTTCAAACTGCAGGACAACAACGCCAACGTGCTGGCCGCGCCGAGGATACGTGCGCGCGACAACCAGAAGGCCAAGATCGTGATCGGCCAGAAGCTGCCGGTCGTTTCATCCACGATCACGCCGTCCACGGGCACGCCGGTCGTCAGCAACAACGTGACGTACCTGGACGTGGGCATCAAGCTGGAGGTGAAGCCGCACGTGTACCTGGAAGGCGACGTCGGCATCGAGCTGAACATGGAGGTCAGCAGCGCCGGGCCTCCGCAAAAGATTTCCAACCCGACGACCGGTGACCAGATCGTCTACACGGTCGGCACGCGCGATGTGACCACCAATCTTCGGCTGCGCGACGGCGAGACGCAGATCCTGGGCGGGCTGATCCAGGACAACGAGACGCTGGCGGCCAACAAGGTGCCGGGGCTGGGCGAATTTCCGCTGCTGGACCGGCTGTTCGGATCGAACCGGCACGAAGACACGAAGACCGAGATCGTGCTGTCGATCACGCCGCACATCCTGCGCGCGCCGACGGTGGCCGACGCGCGCGAGCGCAACCTGTTCAGCGGCACCGAATCGGCCGTGCGCGAGATGCCGCTGCGGCTCGATCCGGTCGGCTCGGTCAGCGGCGCTCCCAGCACCCCCGGTGCCGCCCCCACGCCGGGATTCGTCGGGGGCGGCGGTAGCGGCGCGCAGGCTCCCACGATGCCCCCCGGCGCGCCTGCGAATCTGCCGAACGTGAATCCGAACTATCCGCGCAACGATCCGCGCGTGCCGGCCCCGCGGCACGAAGTGCCGCCTGGCGTGACCCCGCCGCCCTGGATCGCGAACCCGCCGGCGCAGCCGGCAACCGAAGCACCCGCTCCGGCCGTGCCAGCCGAGACGCCCGTGACACCGGCTCCGACTCCTGAGGGAGTCGTACCGAGCCCGGCGCCGCCGACGCCTCCCGGCAGTCCGAACTAGGCGAAACCGGACGCGACGCAATGCTGCGCATGGCCCTCACCCCCGGCCCCTCTCCCGCAAGCGGGAGAGGGGAGTCAGCAGGTCCCTTCTCCCGCTTGCGGGAGAAGGACAGGATGAGGGTGAGCGGCTTCACGCTGATCGAGCTGGTGGTCACGCTGGCTCTGGTGAGCCTGATGGCGATGGTCGCGGTTCCGCTGTACGAGGTCACCGCGGTTCGGATGAAGGAAATGGAGCTGCGCACCGCGCTGCGCCAGATCCGAACCGCGCTGGACGCGTACAAGGACGCGGCGGACGCAGGCAAGGTCCAGAAGGACGCGAGCGACTCCGGCTATCCGCCGTCCTTGAAAGTGCTGGTCGAGGGCGTGGACGCGGTGCAAACGGCGGCGAATATGGCGGGGTCCAGCAGCAACGCTAGCAGCAACTCCGCCAGCAACTCGAGCAGCAACTTCGGCACCAACTCCGGCAACAGCAACGGTCCGACGCGCCTGATGTTCCTGCGCCAGGTCCCGCGCGACCCGTTTACGCCGGATCCGTCGGTGCCGCCCGAGGAGCAATGGGATACGCGCTCGTACGGATCCCCGCCCAGCGATCCCCAGCCGGGCAAGGATGTGTACGACGTGATGTCGAAGTCGACAGCGGTCGGCAGCAATGGCCTCGCCTACAAGGACTGGTGAGATGAGGGCGCTTCGCTTCATACCCTCACCCCCGGCCCCTTTTCCGGCCGGCGCGCGCGGCTTCACGCTGATCGAGCTGATGGTCGTGATGGTGCTGATCGCGCTGCTGCTGACGATCGCGGTGCCGCGCTATTTCGGCACGATCGATACCGGCAAGGCGTCCGTGCAGCGGCAGAACATCTCCGCGATCCGCGACGCGATCGACAAGTACTACGGCGACATCGGCAAGTACCCGGAGACGCTGCAGGACCTGGTCGACAAGAAGTATCTGCGCTCGGTCCCGGTCGATCCGCTCACGGGGCTGCCGAACTGGGTCACGATCGTGCCGACCGATCCGAACCTGTCCGGCGTGTACGACATCCGCAGCGCCAAGGCACCCGACGGAGGAACCAATGCCGGCGGTTCGTAAGCGACGCTCGTCCGGGCTGGTGCTGCTCGCACTGCTGATCATGCTGATCCTGGTGGGCGTCGGCGCGCTGGCGGCGGCCGAGGTCTGGTCCATGACGCTGAAGCGCGAACGAGAGGTCCAGCTGATGTTCGTCGGCGACCAGTACCGGCGCGCGGTCCAGAGCTACTGGAAAAAGTCGCCGGGGCGGCGCGTGTATCCGCCCTCGATCGACGTACTGCTGACCGACAACCGCTTCCCGAACCCGGTACACCACCTGCGCCGGGTCTACCGGGACCCGATGACCGAATCGGGCGAGTTCGAGCCGATCTTGCGGGCCAACGCGTTGATCGGTGTGCATTCGACGTCGACCGATGCGCCGATCAAGCGCACCGGCTTCGGCCTGCCGTATGCGCAGTTCGAGAACGCCGAGTCCTACGCGCAGTGGCAGTTCATCTTCCTGCCGCCTGGCGTGCGCCTGCAGAACCCGGCCGCAGCCGGACCCGATCAAACCCCGATTCCTACGCCGTCCCTCAGTCCGTCCCAAGGTCCCGCACCGGGCGTCCCGTTGCCGCAAGCTCCCACCGGAAGGTAGATGCCATGAAAAGCCGAATCCTGATCGCCGAAGATCACAATCTGCTGCGCCAGGGTCTGCGATCGCTGGTCAGCTCACTGCCCGACTTCGAGGTGGTTGGGGAGGGGCGCGACGGCAAGGAGACCGTGCGGCAGGCGATCTCGCTGACGCCGGACCTGATCCTGATGGACCTGTCGATGCCGGGCATGAACGGTATCGAGGCGACCGCGCAGATCAAGCGCCGGATGCCGGGCGTAAAGATCGTCGCGCTGACCGCCTACAAGACCGACGAGTACGTGCGCGAGGCGCTGCGCGCGGGGGCCGACGGCTATATCCTGAAGGACGCCTCGTACGACGAGCTGGTGATGGCGCTGCGCAGCGTGATCGGGGGCAAGAAGTTCCTGTCGCCGGACGTCTCCGGTCACCTGGTCGACACGTACCTGCACGGCGAGCGCGCCGAGGCCAAGGCCGCGCCCTGGGACAAGCTGACCGCGCGCGAGCGCAGCATCCTGAAGCTGATCGCCGAGGGCAGGACCAACCGGGCGGCCGCGGAGTTCCTGAACGTCAGTCCGAAAACGGTCGAGAAGCACCGCGCCAATCTGATGCGCAAGCTCGGCCTGCGTAACGTGGCCGAGCTGACGCTGGTGGCGCTCGAAAGCGGGTTGATCGAGCGCCCCGGTTCGGTATCGCGCCTGTTCAACGGCACCGCGAGCCGGGTTGCCGAGGACGAAAAGGAGGCGCTGGCCGACTGGCAGCCGGGTACGGCGCCTCAGCCGGCCGTTTGAGTCTGCGCAGACGCGGACGCGCTCGTCACGCAGCGATCGTTGCCAGCGCGTCCGCGCGGGCCGCCAGCTTCCAGCTCGCGCCAAGCCGCGTGCCGCGGTGCGGCGCCGTCTCCAGCGTCAACAAACCACCGGTCGCGTCGATCCGCTTGCGTATCGCGTGCAAGCCCAGGCCGAAACCCTGCTCGGCCACGCGTGTCGGATCGAAGCCGACGCCGTCGTCGTCGATCGCCAGCCGCAACTCCTCGCCCAGGCGCACCAGTGACAGGTGCACGCGGTTGGCGTGCGCGTGCTGGGCGACGTTGCCCAGCCCTTCCTGCACGATCCGGAACACCTCGAGCTTCAGGTCATCCGGAATATCGCGCTCCTCGACCGAGATCCGGCATCTGACCGCCAGCGACGGACAGGCGTCCTCGAATCCGCGGCAGTACCACTGAAGCGTCGGTCCCAGCCCGAGGTCGTCGAGCAGGCGCGGGCGCAGGTCGGTCGAGATGCGCCGCAGCTCGGCCAGCACGTCGCGCAGCCTCGAGGTGGCCCCATTCATCACCTCGGCCGCTTCGTCGGCGGCGCCGCGTGCCAGGCGCGCCTGCGCATCCTCGATCATGTATTTGACCATCACCACCAGCGGCGCGACGTCGTCGTGCAGCTCGCCGGCAACGCGCATCCGCTCGGCTTCCTGGGTGCGCAGCAGCCCGTATGCCAGCCGGCGCAACTCCACGTCGTTCGCGCCCGCCTCCGTACGGGCACGGCGCCGCAGCCGGCGCTCGGACCAGGCAATCACCGACCCGGCCTCGCCGTTAGGCAACGGCTGTGATTGAGCGGTCATTTCGACCAGCGTCTGCCGGCCGCTGCGGCCGCGCAGCAGCAGCTCGAAGCTATCGGTCGAGCCGAACCGCACGCGCGCCGCGGCGACCTCCGCGGCCGTGCGCCAGCCTTCGGCCGCCAGGTCTGCCAAGAGAAGGCCGACCAGCGCCCGCGGCTCGAAGCCCAGCATGCCGGCCGCGCTGGTGGTGGCCTCGCGAATCCGGTCCTGCCGATCGAGCCAGACGGCCGCCACGCCGCCGCTTGCGAAGGCAGGTAGACCGTCGCCGGGACCAGTGTCCCGAAGCGCGGCCGTCGGGTCCGACTTCGCATCCATCGAAGCAGCAAGCTCCTGCATCAACCCTAACAAACCGACGCCGCGATCCCCAGGCGTTGCCGTTTGATTGTCGGTTCGGTGCCGTCTTGTGACAAGGCGCCGATCCGGCAAACGGGATCCTTCATTAGTCCGATCCCGCGACATGATCGCCGCCGCTCGTCGGCGGTGCAAGGCCGGTTGTCGCCCCTCTGGGAAGCTCCAAAACCCGCCCAATACGGGTGGGATTAACAGTAGGTAAACTACCGGTATTCCGTATATGAGGTGCCGACTGGTTATCGCGGTAAATGGCTGGATTTAGGGTCATCTCGCAGGTAAGTCAGTCTGCTGCCGCGCTGGGATTCCTTCACGCAAAAAGCCGGTTATCCCCGAAAGCGTTTTGAGTCGCATCGCCCGATACTGGGCGTGCTCGAGGCGGCGCGGTGCCCCCTGAGGTTCGGACCGGCGCGCCGCGCAACGCTCACCCGGCGGAGAAAATGTTACGGCGTCTTGCGATCGTTGTTCCTCTTGTTCTCCTGCTGACGGCGGGATCGGTCTGCCCGGCCCAGAGCCACGACTTTCAGGCGGGTGCGATTGCAGTCGACCGAGCCCACACGAGCCCCTCGGTGGTTGGGCAGCGCGAGGACCCGGCCTTCATGACGATCACCAACTATGGCGAGGACGATGTATTGGTGGGTCTGACTTGCGCGGTCGCGGACTCCGTCGAGCTGCGTGCCGCTGTCCCGGCCGAGGTCGGTATTAAAACGCGCTCGCTGAACTCCATCCCGATCCCGGCCAACAGCACGCTCGACTTCAAGCCGCAGGGATATCACCTGGCCTTTGTCGGGCTGAACTACAGTTTCGCGCCCGGCGAGCGCATCGCGACGACGCTGAAATTCGCCAGCGGCGCCGAGCTCGCCGTTGAGTTCGAGGTCGAGCCGACCGGCGACGTCGCAGGGAGATAAACGCCGGCAGCTGAAAAGCTCCACAACCGCGCGGAGCTTTCACCGAGGAGCGCCGCGGCTAGATGGGCGTGGGCCGGCTCAGCTTCGCCAGAACCTTCGGCACGTAGTTGCGCGTTTCCTTGTTGGCTGGGATCTTGTAGCCGGCGCGCACCACTTCGTTTTCGCCCGCGTTGTAGCCGGCCAGCGCCAGCCTTAGATTGCCGTCGAAGTAATCGAGTAGCCATTTCAGGTAAAGCGCTCCGCCCCGCACGTTCTCGAGCGGGTCGAACACGTTTCGAACGCCGAAGCGCTGCGCCGTCTGCGGCGTCAACTGCATGAGCCCTTGAGCCCCCTTGCGCGACACTGCTTTGGCGTCGTAGCCGGACTCCACCGCGATCACCGCGTGCAGCAGCTGCGGCGACACCGACGTTTCCTGCGCGACCTTCTGGATCATCGGCTTGAACAGCGCAGCGCGAAGCGCGTCGGGCCCCGCAGCAGCCAGCGCCGCAGCAGGCGGCGGCGCCGCAACGGCAGCCACCGCAGGCACCGGCGCGGCAAGCGGCGCTGCGATCACCACGTCCGGCGTTTCGCTAGTCTGGAAGTTCGACAGCACGACGGCTCCGCTGCCGCTGGTGCCCGCGTAGATCTGGGCGGCGGCGGGCGCAGCGACGCCGGCGGCCGCAGCGGCCATCAGCACAACCAGCACTCGAGGGCGAAAGCTCAAATTGACTCCACAAGCCGCCCCAATTGCGCGGCCCATCATCCGTGTATTGGACCTCCAATCACAGGTTTTGGGTAGTAGGGCCCATCCCCTATTTCCCTGTGCCGTGCCGCACGGGCTCACGGCACCACCCAGCCGCTGTCGGGCACCACCTTGACTCCGCTCGCGTCGGCGAAATGCACGATGTAGCCGCCCTTGGAGGCGAAGCGTTGATTCGATGCCAGCGTCAGATGCGGGTAGTAGCCGGTCATGATCCGGTGTTCGATCGTCGTCTGCAGCCGTTCGACCAGGTACGGACGCATGAACGCATCCGTCAGGTGATTGATCGTCTCGCTGAGCAGTCCGCACGCCAGGTAGGTATCGGCCTGCACCTGTTCGGCCACCAGGGGGATATGGCGCAGCGAGAGCCAGCCCAGCGGATAGTCGACGCGCACGCGCCGCTTCTCCGGCAGATCGAACGGGTACGTCATCTCGGCGCGGCTGCGCCACGCGCCGGGCAGCGGCGAGCGCTCCAGGGCGCCCATCAGCCCGGACACGTAGACGGCCGCCCTGGCGGGGGGCTCGGAACCGAGCTGCGCCAGGTCGGCCGCACGCAGCCACAGCACCAGCGCATCCGGATCCTCGGCCTGGCGCAGCGCCGCCGCCACGCCCTCGCCGCCGGCACCGGCCGCGACGATGTGGCTTTGCACCATGATGCCGCGGGCCTTCAACGCGGCAGTGAGGGCGGCGCCGGCCGCTTCGCCGCTGTCGCCAGCGCGATAGATCTGGTGCACCGCCTTCGGGGACGAGGCGCCGTGGCCGGCCAGCTTGCCCGCGATCAACTCGGCCTCCAGCAGCACGCCTTTGGAGAAATACACCGAATAGAAGTCCTGGTCCGCATCGACCGGCACCTCGACATTCGGGAACAGGCAAGGCACCTGCTCGCGCTCGCAGAACCTGTGCACCGGAGTCCAGTCGCGGCCCCCGAGGCCCGAGATCACCGCGAACACCGGCTCCCTCGCCATGAACCCGGCCAGCTGCTGCTCCCAGGTCGAGGCCGGTCCGGACAGCTGCCACACATGCAGCTGCCATCTGCGCGGGACCATGAACATCGACTTGCTGTACATCGTCCTGCCCGATGGATGCATGCGCGCGCTCGGCCCGATCAGGAACGCCTTGTCGTTCTTGTCCTTGAAGTACTGCTCGATGACGCTCAGCATCCCGGTACGCTTAACCGGATCGGCATCCGGCGTGATGATCGTGGCGAAATGCAGCACGGTGTCGGTGACGCCGGGCAGCGTTCGGACGTCCATCGTTTTCAGGTAGGCGATCAGGGCTGCCATGTCGGCATCGCCCAGCGCAAAGCGGGGCATCAGGTAGCTCAAGGGCTTGCCTTCCGAATCCACGCCGTCCCGGATCGCGCGGGCCAGCGTCTGCTCCGTGTACGGCTCCCGGTCGGCGCGCATGCCTTCGACGTAAGGCCGGGCGGACTCGTCGAGGTTGGAGGCACGGGGGCTGAACAGGTACGCGCCGGCCACGGGGGGAATCTTGTTGCGTCCTTCGGTCGTGCCCAGGCCGCTGCGCTGGTGGCAGTTCACGCAGGCCGCATCGGCGCCGCGCACCCGCAGCCCGCTGGCCTCGCGTTGACCCCGCAGCGGCGCACCCGTCTCCAGCAGGCCTTGCCGATAGATCTTCTCGCCGGCATCGGAGGACGGCAGTGCCGCGGCGGCGTGCGCCACCGACATCGCGCCGAGCAGCAGCGCGCCGGCCGTGCACGCGCGCCAGGCGATCATCGCGGAGTGCTTGCGGGACTCTGGCGTGGAGCCGACGTGCTGCCGGCCAGCGGCTGCCCGTCGCCCGCCGCGGACCGGGTGTCGACCGTGATGGCGCCGCGATGGCCCGACACGTTCGGCTTGGCGAATACGCGGTCGCCCAGCGGCGGATTCAGCACGATCTTCTCCAGCGTCATCCTGGCCGGCTGCGCACCCGCGCCGGTACCGGTTTCGATCAGGCCGGGAATCTGCAGGCCCTCGACGGTCCTGAAATCGCGAAAGCTCACCACGATGGTCCTGGGCGATCCGGCCGGGTCGTACGACGTGCGGTCGGATTTGACGTCCAGAAACGTCTGCGCGTCGACCCAGACGTGGTGCCGATCGCCCGAGGGCTGGGTGACGGCCAGCCGATAGGCCTTGCGCCCGTCGACCTCGTCGACGCCTTCCAGCGCGACGGTGTTGC
>VBCK01000260.1 GCA_005882215.1 Betaproteobacteria bacterium
GCGATCAGCGTTTGATAATTTCGTCTGGGCCGATCCCGTGCGCGTTCTGAAGAGCATCGCGCACCGTTTCGATTGGCAACCGCCGATCTGCGCGACCCGTTCTTCCTGCAACCGAGTGCCGACCCGCTGGTGCTCTATCCCCGCGACCGTCCGGCAGCCACCGATGGAGGCTCTCACGATGGACCCAACGCTGGCGTTACGGAGTTGTCACGCTTCGCTCCTTGCTGGCACTTCCGCCATCAGAAACGAGCTGGATGCCGAACGCGCTCAGCTGACACGTCAGGTTGTTGTACGTGTCGGTGACACCGTGAGTCGTGAATTGTTGTTGAAAAGCGCCTAACTTCGCCGTTCCATTGGTCACGTTGTGCAAGATGCCGGAATTGGGCGTGACTTCACAGCTCACGACGATTTCCTCGCCAATCGGACAGTTGAAACCTCCTTCGGTGACAAACGAGAGGGAGGCGCGCCCAGGGACGATGGTGATGTCGAAATTTGCGTTTTGGCACTGTCTGAACTCGTTCGTCGACAAGTTGAATAGGTTTGCAACGGCAAAACCAGAAGTTCCGGACGGACTCTGTGAACGTTCGGCAAAAACAAAAATGGACAAATCCGATGTCGAGGCAAAGGCGTTAAGCGTGTCCATGTCGAAGCTTTGAGCCCCCCCGGATTGAGCCAGCGTGCTGGTAGCAGTCATGATGAGCGTAGAGAACACGAGACCCGAAGCGAAGCGTGTGTGCAACATGATTCGGCTCCTTGTGCGCCGGGCTAACCCGGCGAGGTGTGCTAGAGAATGAAGCAGTCATACCGTGGATAGCTAATGCTAGGCCCCTGCGCCATACACCGGTCGTCCGGCGCCTCGATGCCCGCTGGTCGCGGTACAGCGGCCTTCGCGCTGTAGTCCCATTACCGACAACAATGTTTCCCGCGCGACCGAGATCGTGTGGAAACTCGCCGAGTTTTGCGTGGCCGTTTTTATTTTCCGGCGCGATTGTGCTCTATGAAGTCTGGGCGAGCAAAGATCTCTCAGGCGCGGATCGCCTCGAGCAACGCCGGAACGCCGAGGATCTGCATCGCTCGCTTCATGTTGTATGCCAGCACCTGCAAACTGAACTCGGTTTGCACATTCCGTAATCGCTTCGTCAGGAAGTGCGCTGGCCCCATCCACGATTTCAGCGTCCCGAAGACGTGTTCGACTGTTTCGCGCCGCCACTGCGAGGCCATCGGCAGGTAATTCACCCGTTGCTGCATCCGCTCCAGAACTTCCTCGTGCTCCCAGCGCGTAATCTTTCGCTCCGGCGACGGTGTGCACCGCGATTTGAGATGGCAGCTGCGGCAGTCTGATGACCAGTACCGGTGTAGCGTTTGGCCGTCCTCTTCGCGGGTGAAGCGGTAGATCGCCCACTTGCCCGCCGGGCAGCGGTACGCGTCGCGCTTGGCGTCGTAGATGAAGTCGCGCTTGTCGAAGCGGCCTTCGAACTTCGCGCCCGATGTCAGCGGCTTCGGCACCACTGGTGCGTTGCCGTCCCGTTCACAGGCCAGGATCTGTTCGCCGCTGAAGTATCCCCGGTCGGCCAGCACCAGCAATCGGTCTTTGCCCATCGCCTCTCGTGCCTGCCGCGCCATGTCCGCCAGCGCCGTCCTGTCGTGGCCGACATTTAGCACATCGTGCGCCACCACCATGTGGTTCTTCGTGTCCACCGCCGTCTGCGCGTTGTAGCCCACGATCCCCGTGCCTCGCCCACTGGTGGCCATCGACCGGGCGTCTGGGTCGGTCTGCGAGATCTGCTCATCCGGCGCGCCCTTGATCTGCTCTTCGATCCGGCCGAGCTCACGCATCTGCTCGCGAATCTTCGCGATCTTTCCCTTCAGGTTGTCCACCCGGACTCGGGGAACTTGTCCGGGCTGCCGGTCTGCCCGGTCCAGCTCATCCAGATACCGCGCCACGCTCTCCTCGAGCTGCGCCATCCTGGCCTTCAGCTTGTGCTTCGTGAAGTTCTTGTCCCGGTTGTTCACCGCCTTGAACTTGCTGCCGTCGATCGCCACGATCGCTTCTGAGAACAGGTTCAGCCGCCGGCACAGCACCACGAATTGGGCGCACACCTTCCGGATCGCCGCCCCGTTGTCCCGGCGGAAATCGGCAATCGTCTTGAAGTCAGGTGCCAGGCGTCGCGTCAGCCACATCAGTTCGACGTTGCGCTGAGCCTCGCGCTCCAGCCGCCGGCTCGATGCAATGCGGTTCAGGTACCCGTAGACGTAGATCTTCAGCAGCGTCGCCGGGTGATATCCGGGCCTTCCGGTCTGCGCGGCCGTCGCCCGTTCGAATCCCAGTGTCCTCAGATCCAGCTCGTCGACGAATGCATCGACGACGCGCACCGGGTTGTCCTCAGAGATCCAGTCCTCCAGCCGCTCGGGGAAGAGCACGTCCTGTGATCTCTCTTCCCCTTCGACGAATCGCGTCATCGGCCGCCTCCTCGCGTTCGGCGAAGACTACATCTCCTCTGACGCGAACAGAAGAGTTTTCACACAGTCTGGACCCGTTGCGGTAATCAGACCTCGAAGTTTCGCAGCCGAAGCGCCGACATTTCAGGGCGCCGAGCAAATTCCTTCAACGCCGCCAACGGGCCCATATCCAAGGACAAGACGTCGTGTCGTTCGTCTGCGTCGCGCAGGCCACTCCAGCAGCGAGTATCGCGATACTCCGTGAGCAAGCAATGCAACACGCGGTCCTTGGCCGACCCTTGCGACGCCAAGCGCTTTTCACTGGATGTCGACAAAATTGGACGAAACAGCAACCGATGACTTTGCCAACTCCTTGGAGGCGGAGAGGTGGCTCCCCATGAAAAGCGATCACGCAAAGCTCCACGTGCGCCATCGAGCACGTCTCTTC
>VBCK01000261.1 GCA_005882215.1 Betaproteobacteria bacterium
ATTTGAGAACAAGGTTGCGCTCGTCACGGGTGCCGCCTCGGGCATGGGTCTGGCGACAGCCAAGGCCTTCGCGCAAGCGGGAGCGGCCGTCGCCATGGCAGACCTCAACGGAGCCGGGGCTCGCATCGCTGCGGAAGCTTTGGTTGCCGCCGGCCATAGAGCAATCGGCATTCGTTGCGACGTCTCTGACCTCGGCGAGGTTGCGGCGATGGTCAAGGAGACGGTTTCGACCTTTGGGCGCCTGGACGCCGCGTTCAACAATGCTGGCGTGCAAAGCCCCGTCGCGGAGACCGCTGACGCCAACCCAGCCGACTACGACTTCGTCATGGGCGTAAATCTGCGTGGTGTCTGGAACTGCATGAAATACGAACTGCTGCAGATGCGCGAACAAGGCGGTGGTGCCATCGTCAACAACTCGTCGCTTGGCGGTCTCGTCGGCATCGCCGAACGGGGCATCTATCACGCCTCCAAGCACGGCGTCGTCGGGCTGACCAAGAGCGCCGGGCTCGAATATGCCGCGAGGGGAATCCGCATCAACGCCGTGTGCCCCGGCATCATCGAAACGCCGATGGTCGCGGGCATGCTGACCACCCAAGCGGAAGCCATGAAGGAGATGATGAAAGATGTGCCGATTGGGCGGCTCGGTCGTCCCGAAGAGATCGCCGATGTGGTTCTCTGGCTGTGCAGCCCTGCGTCCAGCTTCGTGATCGGCCACGCCCTGCCTGTGGACGGCGGTTACACGGTTCGCTGAGCGACGATGCAGACGCGCAAACTCGGAAGCGGCGGGCTTGAGATCTCCGCGCTCGGGCTAGGCTGCATGGGAATGAACCATCACCGCGGCCCGGCAGCAGACAAGGGTGAAATGATCGCGCTCATCCGTACGGCCGTCGAGCGCGGCGTCACCTTCTTCGACACCGCGGAGGTCTACGGGCCCTTCACCAATGAAGAGTTGGTCGGTGAGGCGTTGGCACCGTACAAGAACCATGTCGTCATCGCCACCAAGTTCGGCTTCGACCTCGGACCCAGCGGATCGGGCGGACTCAATAGCCACCCGGAACACATCCGGCAAGTGGCCGAGGATTCGCTGAAACGCCTGCGGGTCGAAACGATCGAGCTCTTCTACCAGCACCGGGTCGATCCCAGCGTGCCGATTGAGGACGTGGCTGGCGCTGTGAAGGACCTGATCTCGCAGGGCAAAGTGAAGCACTTCGGCCTTAGCGAGGCCGGCGCCTCGACGATCCGCCGCGCAAACGTGGTGCAGCCGGTCGCGGCTGTCCAAAGCGAATATTCCCTTTGGTGGCGCGAGCCCGAAGAGGAGGTATTGCCGATCTGCGAGGAGCTTGGGATCGGGTTTGTTCCCTACAGTCCGCTCGGCAGGGGCTTTCTCACCGGCACGATCGACGAGATGACGACGTTCGGGAGCAACGACAACCGCAGCACATTGCCGCGGTTCACGACCGAGGCCCGAAAGGCGAACCAGCCAGTGATCGGCCTGCTTGAGGAGATCGGGCGCGAGGAGGGAGCGACGCCTGCCCAGATCGCGCTCGCCTGGCTGCTCGCGCAAAAGCCGTGGATCGTTCCGATCCCTGGCACCACCAGGCGCCACCGCCTCGAAGAGAACATCAGCGCGGCCGCCATTGAGCTCAGGATCGGTGATCTCGAGAACATCGAGCAGGCCTTTTCGAGAATCTCCGTGCAGGGGGATCGCTACCCCCAGGCCGAGAGAGAACTTACAGGGCGCTGAAGACGGTCAAATAGCGTCGAATGCGCAGCAAAGGGCGGTACGTTCCGCCGCATTGATAGTGACAGGCTGGAGGCAAGCCATGCGAGGAGCCGTTCTGTACGGTCCGGGCGATGTCCGATTCGAGGAGCGCGCTGCTCCCGTGATCATCAAGCCCACGGACGCCATCATCAGGATATCGGCGACCTGCGTCTGCGGGTCGGACCTTTGGCCCTATCGCGGCCTCCAGGAGATTGCGGAGCCGACCCCGATGGGGCACGAGTACTGTGGCATCGTCGAAGAGGTCGGCAGCGCCGTCAGGTCGGTCAGGCCAGGTCAGTTCGCCATCGGGTCGTTTTTCGCCTCCGACAATACCTGTCCCAACTGCCGGGCTGGCTACCAGTCGGGCTGCCAGCATGCCGAGTTCGTCGGCACCGCGCAGGCCCCGGTGCTGCGTGTACCTCTGGCGGATGGAACGCTGGTGGCCACGCCCGGCCTTCCGTCCGACGACCTGGTCCCGAGCATGCTGGCGCTCTCGGACGTCATGGGCACCGGGTGGTTCGCCGCCGACGCGGCCCACGTCAAGCCGGGCGACACGGTTGCGGTAGTCGGCGATGGCGCGGTCGGCCTCCTTGGAGTGCTCTCCGCGAAGCTGATGGGGGCCGAGCGGATTATCGCGATGAGCCGCCACGAGAAGCGGCAGACTATCGCCCGCGAGTTCGGTGCAACCGACATCGTGACGGAACGGGGAGACGACGGAGCGACTCGGATCAGGGAGATGACCGACGGCATCGGCGCCGACGCGGTGCTGGAATGCGTTGGCACCCAGGAGTCGATGATGCAGGCGATCCGTTCCATCCGTAAGGGCGGTTACGTGGGCTACGTCGGCGTCCCGCACGGCGTCGCGCTCGACGGCGAGCAATTGTTCTTTGCGCACGTACACCTGCACGGTGGGCCCGCCCCCGTTCGCCGATTCCTGCCCAAGCTGATCGAAC
>VBCK01000276.1 GCA_005882215.1 Betaproteobacteria bacterium
TCGGCTTCGGACGTAAACAATTCGCGCACCGTCGATCGCAGCCAGCGGTTGCGCGGATCGCTTTGAAATCGGCGATGCCAGTGCTGCCTCACCGGGATGCGCGGAATGTCAAACGGGGCTAGCGCCCTGGGGGTCAAACGGCGTATTGACCACAAGGACTTCAGATCTTTCGTAGCTCGTGACGCGTTTCTCCGCTAGGCTCGCCGCGAGAAAAAGAAAGACCCAAAGTT
The DNA here is from genome assembly GCA_005882215.1 of Betaproteobacteria bacterium. Classification (GTDB taxonomy): domain Bacteria; phylum Pseudomonadota; class Gammaproteobacteria; order Burkholderiales; family Burkholderiaceae_F; genus VBCK01. The sequence goes on from VBCK01000276.1 coordinate 231, forward strand.
GCCTGGCGAGGCCTCGCTGCCCGCCGCACTGCGTCAAGGAGAAGCCAATGACGATTCGAACTGTGGGCGCTTCGATAGGAGGAATGTGCGCGCTGGCGGTTGGCGCGGTGGCAACGGGATTCGCGCCGACGCCGGCCGCTGCCGCCACGAATTGTGCTGCCCTGGCGAGCGACCCCGCGGGTGCAATTGCCGCCAACCCGGCGATCAAGTCGGCAACCAGCGTCGTGGTCCCCGCCGCGGGGTCGAACGTGGCCTATTGCAAAGTCAGCCTGCTGTACGGCACCAACCCTGGTCAGAACATAAACATCGTGATCGGCCTGCCGCTGAGCGCTGCCGACGGAGGCAACGGCGGCGTCCAGGGTGCCTGGAACGGCAGGACGGAAGGGCTCGGCGGCGGTGGCTGTTCCGGGAATCTGAACCCGACCGCGGCGGTCAACGCCGGATACGTCGGCTCCGGCAACGATCTGGGGCACAGCGGGGGCGATTGCGAGCCGGGCGTGAATCCGGACGGCAGCTACAACGTCCAGTTCATCGAAGACTTCATCCGCAACGGCATCAAGCAGCAAGTTCTATGGGCCAAGAAAGTCGCCGAGGACTACTACGGCATGGCGCCCGTCTACAACTATTGGAACGGCTGCTCGACCGGTGGCCGGCAGGGCTACCTGCTCGCGCAGGAGCTCGGGGGAGAGCTCGATGGCATCCTGGCAAACGCCCCGGCCATGTATTGGACGCGGTTTCAAACGGCGCAGATGTGGGGGCAGATCGCGATGAAAGAACTGGCCGGCGGTCCTGTTTCGGCGGCCAAGCTCGCGCAGGCCGGGGCCTCGGCCGTGGCCGCATGCGATGCGGCGGATGGCGTTAACGATGGCGTAATCGACGATCCGCGCTCGTGCCATTTCAGCGCCCGGGCCAATATCTGCGGCGCCGCGACGGCGCCTGCCAGCAACTGCCTGACGCCGCAAGAGGCCGACGCCATCGATAAGGTCTGGGACGGTCCGCGTAACGAGGAGCAGCACAGAATCTGGTTCGGTCTGGATCGTGGCAGCGGCTTCGGCATTCTCGATGGGCCGACGCCGTTTGCCCTCGGCGTCATCCAATTCCACTGGGACGAACACGACCGAGGCTTCGACTGGCAGAAAGTTTCCCTGGCACAGTATCCACAGGTGGCTCAGGACGGATCACGAAATATCGCCGATGTGACCGACACCTTCGGGCCGCTCGATACCTTCAAGGAGCACGGCGGCAAGATGCTCACATACGTCGGCGCAAACGATCAATTCATCTATCCGCGCGGCGTGATCAACTACTACCGGCAGATGGCGTCGCGGTACAGCGAAACCGGCGAGCCGGACTTCAAGGCCCTGCAGCGCTTTTACCGGTTGTTCCGCGCCCCGGGTGTCGGGCATTGCGGAATCGCCAGCACCGGACCGGTTCCGGTGGATCCGTTCGGCGCGCTGGTCAATTGGGTCGAGCACGGCGCTGCTCCAGACTCGCTGCTGGCTTCCGGCGGTTCCGCGGCGCCGCCCTCCGGCCGCACCCGTCCGATCTGCCCGTATCCGCAAACCGCAATCTACAACGGCACCGGCAGCACGGACGTTGCGGCAAATTTCCACTGCGGCGGCAACCTTGAGAGGAGCGCCGTGGTGTGCGCCGACGTGCTGACCAGGTACAAACACGAGGTCGACGGCGGGCTGGATTACCGGGGCACGGGGG
>VBCK01000277.1 GCA_005882215.1 Betaproteobacteria bacterium
CATCAAGCAGTCTCTTCACGGCGCAACTCATACCTACCTACCGCTCGCTAAGGGTGTAGTGGTTTCGGGGGTTCGAGTCAGCGGATATCGACCCCGGCGGCCACCTCAAACTCCTCCACCTGTGGCCGGTCAAATTCCTCCAGGCAAGGCGAGTCGATTATGCATCGTGTGATGCTCCGCGGGCGATGCGCGCGGCGGCCTCCTTCAGTCGGTAGCTTTTTCCCTCGAACTCAAGCATGGCGGCGTGATGCATGAGGCGGTCCAGGATGGTGGTGGCCATCGTGTTGTCGCCGAGGTACTTGCCCCAGTCCTGGATGACGCGGTTGGAGGTGACGACGATACTGCGGCGCAGTTTGTAGCGCCGGTGCACCATGGTCTGCAGCAGCTCGGCACTGGGGTCGGAGATGCGGCGCGCCAGGAACAGATCGTCGAGCACGAGCAGGTCCGGCTCGGTGCACTCGCGCAGCATGCGTTGCTGTTCGTCGTGGGCGGCCAGAGCGTAGCGGGCGAGCTCGGCGTCGGCCTCGAGGTAGCGCACGTGGTAGCCCTGCAAGGTGGCCTGGTAGGCGATGGCCTTGGCGACGTGGCTCTTGCCGGTGCCGGGCTTGCCGATGATCAAGGCGTTGCCGCCCTCGGCGACGAACTTCAGGGTGTACAGGTCGAAGCAGGCCTGGCGCGGCAGCTTCGGGTTAAAGCGCCAGTCGAAGTCCTGCAGAGTCAGCCGCTCGTCGAGGCGGGACTGCTTGAAGCGCCGCTCGTTGAGCCGGGTGCGACGCCGGTCCAGTTCGTCCTGCAGGATGGCCCAGAAGGTTTCCAGGAACGGTTGCTGGCTGGCTTGGGCCTGCATGAGGCGGGTCTCGAGGGTGGCGTGGATGCCGGACAGACGCAATTGGCGCAAGGCGCGCTCGATGTCGTTCATGTTCATGCGGGATGGTCCTCCGGGTCTGGGTTCAAGGGGAGTTGGGCTTGGGCGGCCACGGTGAACAGTTCGGCGTAGATGTCGGCCGAGCGGATCAGCGGATGGTCCTGCGTCAGAGGGGCGGACGCCGGCAACGGCTGCGCGTCGATCTGCGCCAGCGCCTGCTCGACCAGGTGCTCGGTGAGCACCTTGACGTGCCGGTAGCTGTACAGGCCTTCGTGCAGAGCCTGGGCGCAGGCGGCGTCGACCAGGCGGCGCGGATAGCGGTCGGCCAGGCCGACGATGCCCCAGAGCTTGCGCTGGCCGACGCGGCCCTCGGCGGCGAACAACGTCTGGCAAAGCTCCTGGGCGGCCGGTCCGATCGTGCCGGCGCGGTTCAGGATGGTGCGGGTCTCGCGCGACGGGTTGAAGATGCGCTCGCGCATCGGCAGCACCACGGTGCCCGGGCGGTCCGCGCGGGCGTGCGTGCGCAGCAGCGCCTTGGTCGTGGGGTCTCGGATCTCGATGTGGCGGTCGAACAGGTGCACCAACACCTTGGCTCCGATCCGTGCGGGACGCGCGGCGTAGCTGCTGTGGTCGATGCGCACGCAGGAGTCGTCGTACACCGTGCGCACGGACTCGGTGAAGAACTGCATGCCCAGGACCGGCAGCGGCAGCAAGTAGGGGCGCTCTTCCTCGAACATGGCCTGCACCTGGCGGCGCGTGCTGCCGTGGATGCGGGGTGCCGCCCACTTCGTCTCCCAGTGCTCGAGGAATTCGTTCTGCTCCTCGATGGAGTCGAAGCGCCGGCCCTTCAGCGCGGTCTGCTGCGTGTGGCCGATGGCGTTCTCGACGGCGCCCTTGCGGTTCGGATCCTGGATGCGCGCCGGGTCGGCGACCACGCCGTAATGGGCGAGCGTGGCGGCATACACCGGGTTCAGCTCCGGCTCATACAGGTCGGGCTTGATCACCCCTTCCTTCAGGTTATCGAGCACGTTGTATTGGCAAGCGCCGCCGAAGTAGCGCCAGGCTTGCTCGTGCAGCCGCGCCCAGATCTCCTGGCTGGACTTCCAGACCACCCGCCGGAAGCACCGGCGCGAGTAGCGCAGCGCCATGACGAACAGCCGCGGCTTGCGATAGCGGTCGGTGCCGGGCACGCGCGTGGGCGCCCCTTCGCCGTAATCGACCTGGGATTCCTCGCCCGGCAGGAACTCGAGCCGATCGAACTGCTCGGGCTCGTCGGCGCACAGCTTGCGCACGAAGCGCTTGACGCTGTTGTAGGCGCCGTCGAACCCGTGCTGGTCGACCAGGTCCTGCCAGATCGCCATGGCGTTGCGTCGCCGGCGCAGCTCCTCCTCGATGAACGCCCGGTACGGCTCGCACGATGACACCGAGCCGGCGGCCGTCGGCGCCGGTGGCCGGGGTGGAGGAATTTGCTCCGCCAAGCCGGTGGCCACCCCGGGGGAATTTGCCCGCTCGGCGGCAAAGCGCTTCTCGTACGAGCGGATCGTCTTGCGGTCGATCCCCGTGACCCGCTCGATCTCTCTTTGGCTCGCCCTGCGCTCCAGGAGCGTGCGCAGGGTCGTCTGCAAATGCGGCTTCAAGGCGTTCACTCCAACTCCCCCTCCCGTGAG
>VBCK01000010.1 GCA_005882215.1 Betaproteobacteria bacterium
TCTTCTTCGCGCACGCTCTTGTTGCTGGCGATGAACAGGACCGGCGTGCGCGCGGCTTTGGCGTTGGCCAGGCCGGAGATCAGATTGGTGAAGCCCGGACCTTCGGTGCCGGAGGTGGCCGAGACTTCGCCCGTGGCGCGGGTGAAAGCGTCAGCGGCGTGGCTCATCGAGCGCTCATCACGGCCGGTGTAGACCGGGATACCGATCTTGGCCATGGCATGGGTGACCGTATAGTTGCCGGGACAGCAGAACAGGGCAGCCAGGCCTTCGGCCTTGCAAGCTCTTGCGAACAGCGTCGCGCCCGTCATCGGCAGCTTTGGCACTTCGGGCGGCGTCTGCGCTGCGGTGGCGAAATCGGCCGGCAGCGGCAACGGTTGGCTGGCCGTCTCCTTGGTGGCGGCGGAAACCGCTTGCGACAGCGCGCCGGTTGCGACCGCTCCCGTGGCTGCCAGCAAGCCGGACGCGGTCAGGAAAGTGCGGCGGGACTGCAGGTTGTCCGATTTCCGTTCCAGTTGATCAAAGCGCACCGATTTGTTGACGCCCGTTTTAGTGTCATCGTTTGCATTCATCGGTCCTTACCTCTCCTCACGTCAGAGCGAGTTCGCGTAGCAGCTGAAATGTCATGTCGCGAACGCATGGTCTTCATCCGCAGCGGCGTGTCGCCACCCGCAAGCGCGGGCGACGCCACGGGCCGATTGTGCGCCTGAGCGTCACGATCCGGTGACGGCGAGCACCGCCTCCTTGATCTTGGCCAAGGCGTAATTGCCGATGGTATCCAGATCGACGTGCGGCAGGTTCGGAACTTCATTGGCAACTACGACGGCATCGACGATGGCAGGGCCGTCGACTGCGAGGGCCTCGCCGATCGCGGCCTTCAGCTCACCGGGCTTCCTGGCGGCAAACCCATGACCGCCACAGGCGCGCGCGAGTGCGGCGAAGTCCGGATTGGGAAATTCGATGCCTTTCCGGTACGGAGGCAAACCGACGGATTCTGCTTCCAGTGTGATCAGGCCGAATGCCGAGTTGTTGTAGATCACGGCCTTCACGGGCAGCTGGTGCTGTACGGCGGTCAGGAACTCGCACATGAGCATATTGAAGCCGCCGTCACCGCACAGCGCGATGACCTGACGGGATCGATCCAGTACCTGGATGCCGTTGGCCTGGCCGAGCGCCGTTCCTACCGCGGCGTTGTTGAAGGAGCCGACGATCCGCTGCGATCCGCTTTGCCGGATCCAGTTGGCGGACCAAAGCGTATTCAGGCCCGTGTCGAAGACGAAGACCGCGTCGCGTTTCGCCAGCTCGCTCACCGTGCGGGCCACTGCCTGCGGATGGATGCGATCTTTGCTTCGCGCAGGATCGGCCTGTTTGTCCAGCATCTCATCCCATTTGCGACGCTCCGTCGTCACCTTGTCGAAGAAGGCCGTGTCGTTCTTGGGCGCAACCCGCTCGAGCAAGAGCTTCAGGGTTGGCTTCGCCGAGCCCACAGCTCCGAGCGCGGTCGGCGCACGCCTGCCCAATGCTTGCGGGCGGTCGTCGATCTGAATGATGTTGCCGCCGGTGGGCAGGAAGTTCGAGAACGGATAGTCGGTTCCGACCATCAGCAGTAGGTCGCACTGCATGATCGCGTTGTACACGGCTCTGGTGCCGATCATGCCAATACCCCCCATCCAGCGGAGGTCGTCATACGGCATGATGTCCTTGCCTTTGACCGAGTGGATCAGCGGCGCTTTCAGCCGGTCCGAGAGTGCGCACAGTTCTTCAGCGGCGCCGTGGCACCCGGACCCGCACATGATCACGAGGCTGCCGGCCTGATTGATCCGGTGGCTTATCTCGGCGATGTCTTGCTCGTTTGCGGCAAGCTCGGCTGGCGGCTTCAGGGTGGCGACACTCGAGACACCGCCTTGCGCCTTGGACGCGAGCACATCTTGCGGAAGCGTGAGATGGGCGACCCCCCGGCCCGCATAGGCAGCAGCGATCGCCTGATGAATGACGGCGGGCGCCTGGGCGGGCGAGGAGATGGTTTGTGTGTAGAGCGAGACGTCGCGGAACAAAAGATCGGGCTCGGTCGCCTGGAAGAAGTCGGTCCCGCGCAGCTTGCGCGGCATGTGGCCCGAGAGTGCCAAAACGGGCGCGTGCTCGCGGCCGGCCTCATACAGTCCGGCCACCAGGTGGTTGCTGCCGGGGCCAGTCGTGCCGGCGCAGACCGCGAGGCGGCCAGTCAGCTTCGCTTGCCCGGCGGCGGCCAACGCGGCGCCTTCCTCGTGGCGCACGCCGATCCATTCGATGCGGCTGCGACGGATCGCATCCGCGATCGGATTCAACGAGTCGCCGATCAGCCCGAAGATATGCCTGACCCCGATCTGCTCGAGCACGCCAACCAGGACATCTGCAACCGTTTGAGACATTGCTATCTCCTCGTCGTCATCAGGTGGTTGTCATCGCCCCGGCGCGGTGTGCACCTCGCCGAGTGCAAATCCGCGATGTTGATCTCTTCTGTGAACCCCAGCCTATGGTTGTTAAAGGTCAGCGTGCCATTGCCCCACGTATAGCCGAATCGATATCGCAGGCCCTTGGGTCCAAACGCACTCCATCCGTCGACGCGCGGGTAGACGCAAGTATGGCCATGGTAGCCAGCAGCGGCACTGCCAAGCGGAATCGGAAATGAGTTGCGACGGCCATGCGCGTAGGGGTCCTGTCGCTGTAACCTGCCGCAACTTGTCACCAGGGTCTTTTCAAAGCGCGCGCACATTTTGATTTCGTGCGGTTGCCTCGAAACGCTTGCCCGGTCAGGTACGCTCTGGCGCCGCGATACGCTGGTTTCGGACGGCCCGCCGCTGAGACGGGCATCCGTCCAATCCTTGCAACGGCTCTTGCGTATGAAATGCGTACAAACGGCACCTTGCGAATCCGGATCGTCGGCGGGTCTCTTGGAGGGCTCTTTGCCGCTGCATTGCTTCGGATGGACGGCCATCAGGTCCGAATCTACGAACGGTCCGAGAGTGGGCTTGCCGGCCGTGGCGCGGGACTGGTGGGCCAGCGAGACATATTTGCCATTCTGCGCGCTGTGGGCTGCGAGCACGTTGCGCACGTCGGGGTCGTCGCACTTGAACGAGTTACATTTAACCGTGAAGGCGGCGTCGTGCATCGGCAAGCGACACCTCAGATGCAGATTTCCTGGGATAAGCTTTATCGTGCGTTCCGTGCGCTCGTAGCAGAGGATGACTATGTTTTGGGACGCGCCGTGCGTTCCGTCAGCCAGACCGAGAAAGCCGCGCGCCTGGATCTCGAGGATGGTAGTCAGGAGATGGCCGATCTCGTCGTCGGTGCGGACGGTGTTGGCTCGGTGGTCCGGCCCGCCGTAACGGGGCAACCGTCCCCGAGCATTTATGCCGGCTATGTCGCTTGGCGTGGGCTGCTACCAGAATCTGCATTGCCGGTACAGAGTGCGGCGCTCCTGCTCGACCGATTCGCTTTCTATACGATGCCGGATTCGCACATCCTCGGCTATACCGTGACCGGACCCAACGGCGAGACCGAAACAGGAGCCCGACGCTATAACTGGGTTTGGTATCGACGAATCTCGGAAGGGGAACTCGGGAAGGTGCTAACGGACGTGCAGGGGCACGTCCACCCCTACTCGCTGGCGCCAGGCCAATTGCCGGATAGCCGCCGCCAGGTCCTCGTCGAGGACGCGGCGCACCTGCTGCCACCGCCTTTTGCCGCTGCGGTCGCCGCCGAGCGCCAGCCATTCATACAGGCGATCTTCGATTATGAGACGCCGCGCATGACGCATGGCCGACTGGCGTTGCTTGGCGATGCGGCTTTCGTTGTTCGTCCTCACACAGCGATGGGTGTGGCGAAGGCGGCGGGAGATGCGATGGCGTTACGGTCCGGTCTCGCGCGGCTGCCCTATGCGGACGCTCTGCAAGCCTATGAGCGTGAACGTTTGCCGATCGGTGTAGAGATTGCTTCCTATGGTCGGCAGCTTGGAGCACGTCTAGGTTGACCGGGATCCGGTTGACACGGTAGATCCGACTCTTACCTCTACCTCCAATCTGGCTAAGTGCGACGCCTTCCTAGCCGGAGGAGTTCGATGAACAACGCTGTCGCCATTTGGCCCGATCTCTCGTATCCCGCTTGGCGCGACACAGCCACGACTCTGCAGCTCTGGACTCAAATTGTCGGTAAGGTTCGGCTTGTGCTGAGCCCGTGGCTCAATCACGGCTGGCAGGTCCCGCTCTACGTGACGCCCCGCGGCCTCACCACGTCACCGATTCCGGTCGGTAACGAAATCCTGGATCTCGAGTTCGATTTTCTGAACCACAAGCTCATCGCCCGCATCAGCCGCAGCGAGCTGCGCACGCTTTCCCTGGAGCCGCAATGGTCGCTCACTTTTATCGTCGGGTCATGGATCTGCTGAACGGCATCGGCGTCGTCGTCGCCCAGCGAGCGGGGAGGGCGAACGTCCGATCCAGTTGACCAGACTGCGGCACGTAGGGAAGCCTGGGCGCGATCGCGGTAAGCTTGCCTCCAACAGCGGTTTCGCCGGCAAAGCTAGCTCGTTCATTCAAATTGCAAGCGACAGTTCGCTCGAACTGACCATGGAGCACCGATCATGACGCTGAGATCCGACCGACGTGCATTGCTCGCGGGATTGGGCGCTCTCGTGAGCAGCTTTGCAATGAAATCAAGGTCAGCGTGGGCTCAATCGGCGACAGGCGCGGCCGACCTGATCCTCCACAACGGAAGAATCACGACGCTCGACCGACAGATCCCTGAGGCACAGGCGGTCGCGATCCGCGGCGGCCGATTCGTGGCAGTCGGAACCGATCAGGAGCTGATGGCGCGGGCGGATGCAGCGACGAAACGAATAGATCTCAAGGGCCGGCGCGTGATTCCAGGCCTGATCGACAGCCACATGCACATTATTCGTGGCGGCCTGAACTACAACATGGAGTTGCGCTGGGATGGTGTGCGGTCGCTCGCCGACGCCATGCGGATGCTCAGGCAGCAGGTGGATAGGACTCCCGCGCCGCAGTGGGTTCGGGTCGTCGGCGGGTTTACCGCCCATCAGTTCGCGGAAAAGCGGTTACCGACGCTGGAAGAGATCAATGCGATCTCTCCCGATACGCCGGTGTTTATCCTGCATCTCTATGACCGCGCGATCTTGAACGCCGCAGCGCTGCGCGCCGTCGGTTACACCAAAGACACGAAGGAATTTCCTGGCGGACAGATCGTCCGCGACGCCGGTGGCGAGCCGACGGGTCTGCTCGTCGCGAAGCCCAACGCCACGATTCTTTACGCCACCCTGGCCAAGGGGCCAAAGCTGCCGGCCGAATATCAGAAGAACTCGACTCGTCACTTCATGCGGGAGGTGAACCGCCTGGGTGTGACCGGTGTGATCGACGCCGGGGGCGGATTCCAGAACTACCCGGACGACTACAGGATCATCGAGGAGCTGCATCGCGATGGGCAGCTGACGGTCCGCATCGCCTACAACCTGTTTACCCAGAAACCGAAGGAAGAACTCAAGGACTTCGAGAGCTGGGCCACGCAAGTGAAGCCCGGTCAGGGCGACGACACCTATCGCAACAACGGCGCTGGCGAGATGCTGGTCTACAGCGCGGCCGACTTCGAGGACTTTCAGGTTGAGCGCCCGGAACTGCCGCCGTCGATGGAAGGCGATCTAGAGCCTGTGATTCGTCTCCTGGCGAAGAACAAATGGCCGTGGCGCTTGCATGCCACGTACAACGAGACCATAACGCGCGCACTGAACGTCTTCGAAAAGGTCAATCACGATTTCCCGATCGACAAACTGAATTGGTTTTTTGATCACGCCGAAACCATCGACGATCGCAACATCGAGCGCATCGCAAGGCTCGGTGGGGGCATCGCCGTCCAGCACCGCATGGCCTACCAAGGCGAATACTTCGTTGCGCGTTACGGCGCAAAGGCGGCCGAACGGACACCGCCGGTCCGCCGCATGATGGACATGGGTGTGCGCGTGGGCGCCGGCACGGATGCGACCCGCGTTGCCTCCTACAACCCCTGGGTTTCGCTGTCGTGGCTGGTCACCGGAAAGACCCTCGGCGGGCTATCACTGTATCCAGCTGCCAACAGGCTCGATCGCGACGCTGCATTGCGGTTATGGACGGAAGCGAACAGCTGGTTCTCCGCGGAGACCGGCAAGAAGGGCCAAATCAAGTCGGGACAGCTGGCCGATCTCGTCGTTCTTTCCGACGATTATTTCTCGGTGCCAGGCGACGCGATTCAAGACATCACATCCGTGCTCACGCTGCTGGGCGGCAACCCCGTGTATGGCGACGCGGAATTCAAAGATCTCGCGCCACCGCTGCCGCCGCCCATGCCGGATTGGTCGCCGGTGCGCAGTTATGGTGGCTACCAGCCGCGCGCCGACCGCGGAGCAGGCGGAAAGCTCGCCTTCGTCGCGAGCTGCGGATGTGCCGGCGCATGTGCAATTCACGGGCACGCGCACGCAACCGCCTGGGCCACCGATGTTCCCGTCGCAGACGACAAGTCGTTCTGGGGCGCGCTCGGTTGCTCGTGCTGGGCCTTTTGAAACAGCCGACGCCAGTCGAGTGCCGATCCTGGAATCATTGCACGCGATAGGAGGATCCCGGGTGGCCATCAACCGCATCACCTCCGGTGCGTTGCGTATCGTGACCGCGATCGCGACCCACCGAATTGTGCACTTCATCGCCTTACTGGGGCTGTGCGCCGCTTACCTTCAGGGCGGGGGCCAGAAGCTTCTGGACTTCAATGGCGCAGTCGGCGAAGCGCAGCACTTTGGATTGGCGCCTGCGGTACCGATCGCCATTGCCACGATCGTGACCGAACTGGGGGCATCCGTCTTGATCCTGAGTGGGTACTATCGATGGGTCGGCGCGTTGTGGCTCGCCGGGTTCACTCTCGTTGCAACGTTCGTTGCTAACCGCTTCTGGGAGCTCCCGATGCCGGACCGCTTCATGGTCGAGAACGCGTTCTTCGAGCATCTGGGCTTGATAGGCGGGTTTCTTCTGGTTGCTTGGCACGATCTCAAGCGAGGAAAGCAACCACACCCTTGATTCAATTTTTGCGGATCACAGGGAGGTGAAACAGATAAGAAGTCTGGCCCGCGACGCCAACACGCTGTCCCCGGTGGCGAGCTGAGTGGACTGCTGCCGATTGACCGCTTAGAGGCGCGGAGAACGACGATCGCACCGTCGCCTATGGGTCCGATTGTTCAAAGAATCGACCGCTGACGGGGGGCCGGTGCTGATGGTCGGCTATATGCTGTTTCTGGTTCGCCGCCATTGACGCTCGAGCGTCCGTGGCGGCGCCCCGGCAAGCGTCGCGTCTATGCATCTGAGTTCGGCGAGTGCACGAGTTATTCGGACCTTTCCTCGCGAGCGCCCATCAATTCGAACCCGAAAATACGACTTCCCGCGTTGACGAAAACCCCGTTCTTATTTGGAAACAGACCTGCCGTCTCCGCGCCGACACCCCAATAGACCATATTTCCAACGACCTGAGGTCCGCCTTCGACACTGCCCGCCGGTATCACGGAGCCGTCAGCGAGGGTAATCTGGTTATGAAACTCAAAGAGCTTTACTCCAGAGTGAGCATCCAGGGCGACCATGGTTCCCTTTCCATCCTGATACCCGATGAACACGACGCCATTGCCAACGCTCAGTGTGCCAAAGGCCTGCCCGATCCCCAGAGTGCCCTTGATTCCATCGTACGCAGGTCGCTGCCACAAGATCTCCCCCGACCCCGCATCCACGGCGTGAACCATGCCATCGATAGTCTTGAGTCCTTCACGATCGCTGAAGACGGTGATTCCATCGGCACTCACATCGGATGGCGGATTCACCAGCGTCCAAAGCTCGACCGGGCCGCTGGCGGGACCTTTCAGGAAGCCGGCGGGCCCGCCCGTTCCGTCGGGGTCCGGATAGGTATCGGGGTAGCTGGTGATCCCATAGAACAGATTCGGACCTGGGAACGGCAGATTCTGATTAGCAGGAGCCGGGTAATCGACTGGCGTCGATGCATCGCTTTTCATGAAGGGACCTGTTTTCAACCCGAGCGCCGTAAAGCCGTTGATATCGAGGAAGCTCTCGTTCGAGACGTAGCGCGTACCGATGTTTCTGCCGGCATTCCTCGAGTTGGTCGTTCCAAAGAAGACTTTGCCATCGTCGGCAGCGAGCCCGAACTGCAATCCTCCGTAGACTCCGCCAGGCTCCACGTTGGTCTCCCAAACTTTTCTCCCATTATCGGGATCGAGCCCGAACAACCTTCCGTCCTTGTTGCCCGCAATCACGATGTCGCCCCATTTCCCTCCGTCGAGCTTCACGTTCCGGACGAGCTTGGGTTGCTGGCCAAATCCCATGTCCGGCCCGATGGGGGTCAGACCGCAGTTCTGTGTGTTGCTGATTGGGACGGGAAAGAGGGCGGGAACGGTAGTCGCCCAGCCGTACAAGTCTGGCGCGCCACACGCGTGATTCCAGGCGTCGTACTTGTGAGCGTAGTGAACCCAGTTGACGCGCCCCGTATCCATGTCGATCGCGAGGATCGCATTCGCGTAGGTTTTTAGCTTCTCATTAAGGTTGTTGCAGTCCACGCCCGCGGGCAAACCTTGAATGTTTGCATCGGGATCGCCGGTCTTTCGCCTCGCAATTTCGCAGTCCTGAGCCACTTGAGGCGCGGTCGTCGTCTCGGCGGTGGCGATGTAGATTTGGCGCCTGGACACATCGACCGTCGGATTGTGCCCGTAGGTCGAACTGCCAAAGAATCCCTTGGGGTGCAGCAGTGCTCTCAGCGCTGGGGGCAGTGCATGATCCGAGTCGCCCCCGATGACGGTATGGCGCTTCCAGAGAATCGCCCCCGTGTGGACATCCATGGCCACCAAGCTTCCCCGCGCCGAGCAGCACGGATAGTGCGAGGTCGGGTCGACCGGCTCGACATAGATGTTCGGGTAGGCCCTGGCCCAATCTTCCTCCCAGTTTCCGACCGGTACGAAGATCACGTCGCCATGCCCACTGATCGACCCCGTGATTTTCGCTGCCGGATGCGTTTCGGCTTTCGCTCTCCAGACGACTTGACCGGTGTCCTTATTGACCGCGAGAACGACGGCGCCGTCTCCCGAAACGCAACCCAGAGCACTCGGCGTGGCCCCTGCGGTGAGCCGGCAAAGGCGGTCAGGCAGCCCCATATTGCTTCCGACAATGAGCAGGTCTCCTTCGATATACGGTGTGTTGCGGGAGCCCTTCGCTACAAAACCCGGGACCGAGAGATCGTTCACGTAATTCTTTCTCCAGATCAGCTTCCCCGTGAATCGGTTCAGCTTGGTCAGGTAACCGGAAATGTCATTGAAATAGAGATACGGACCGTCGACGGCCGGAGTGGACGAGATGCTGCCCAGGGCATTACTTGCCGTTCCCGTGTCGGGCGCCGTCTGGTAGACCCACTTGACCCTCAGTTGACTCACGGTCTCTTTGTTGATCGGCCCCCCCTCGAAACTCCAAGTATTAAAGTCAATCCCTTCCGCGAACGCCGGAACCTGTATCGTCAACAGCAGCAAGGACACGGCCGCGAGCGAGTGTGCAAACGGAAATCGCGAAGTCGGCGAGGTGGTTTGAGGCAGTCTCATGCCACAACTGCGGATTCCTTCCCCGCAAGACATGACCGAAAGGCCACCACCCCATACCGGCCTCCCCTTTTTGCTGTGCTACCCCGCCACCTGTCTTTTGCGCTGAATACTACGCCGGGTATGGCGACTGAACTACGCAAATAATTGGATATGCACTATTAACCCAAACAATAGTGTGACGATGCTGTACGAATGGGGAAGTCGCAGATCGAGGAATTGAAGTCGCAATGCGCAGCGAACTCTCCCTGGGACCCTGCAACCGGTAGTGTCGCAAATGGAATAGAGGTCGTAGTAATGGCCTCTGCCATGTCTGACCTTTTCACCGTCAGCTTTGTGGCCGCGAGTTTGGTCCTTCGGATTTCCGTTCGGGGTCGTGCGCGGGCGATCGCTGCGCGAGGCCCTCTCGGGTCGCTTACGAAGGTATTCCGGCCATTCGTTTGCCAAGGCGCGCGGTCGTTTGCGGTTGCTCTCGCGAGGCAGTTCGCGGATCAGTGGTCCGCCATGCGCCGATGTTCATGACGCCCGCGCCTGCGTTGTCATGCGGTCGTATATAATTAATATATATATCGCTACGGCCGCTATCCCGCGTTGGAAGGTGGCGGGGTAGCGCCGTCGACCCTCACCACTGCTTGGTTTGGAGGCCAACATGTCTGCAAAGGCTCCTACGGCGTCGATGCCTAGGTCCCGATCCGTTTCTTCACGGCGAACTGTTTCGGCCAAGAAATCGGGGGCGCGAAAGCGAGCAGCCTCTGCCAAGGTCGCGTCGTCAAAGAGCAGAGGTGTCTCGCCCGGGAAGGCGGGTTTTCTGCTGAAGTTCCGGGCTGCTGACTCGAGCTACGGCGTTACCCGGGGCACGGTCAAAGCGATTTCCGACGCGCTCGGCCTGACAGAAACCCAGGTGGTGCATATCGCTCTGTCGAAGCTCGCTGACGAGGTCTTGCCGGCCTATGAACCCGACGATGGCCCTCTGACGCAGGAGCAGCTTGCCGCCCTGCGACGCGATGCGAAGGAGCGTCTGGCCAAGGGTGAAGTCCTGTCGAGGCAATCCCTTTTCGGATGAGTCGAACCTGGCCGACCCCGGCCGTCGGTGACATCGTCTGGTGCCGTTTTCCGGAGCTGCCCGACTTGCAGCCCGGACCGAAGCCTCGGCCGGCCTTGGTGATCGGCGTCGAGACTCGATCGGACGGCGTCAACGTGCCCGTGGCCTATGGAACCTCTCAGCGAGTGGATCAGTTGCTCGCCGGGGAATTTTCCATCACCAGGAATTTTCACGCGCAGGCGTTTTTGCTCGCCGGCCTAGCCGAAGACACGAAGTTCAATCTTGGAGAAGTCGTCGAGCTGCCCTGGCAAGATCGGTACTTCGGCGTCCCTCCGAGGCCAAAGCACGGGCAGACTCCGAAGCTTGGCACGCTGCACGCATCCGTGTACCAGGCCGCCGCAGCCGCCCACGATTAGGGGCGGAACTAGCGGCTTTCAAGCCGGTTGAAGTCGAGCAAGCCGAAAGTCACACTGTCCTGCTTCTTCATCGCGAGATGGGCCTCGTCGCTGAGCGCCCAGAATCTGCCGTTGGTGCGTCGAACACCGAATCGATCGATCAGCGCGCTGTAATCGGCTTCGCTGGCGAGCGTCGCGATCCGCCGAGTCAGCTCGGGTAATTCCGCTTCGTCCACGATCCAGAAGGCGTTCGGATACGCGCCAATGAAGCCCTTGGCGACTGTGAGAGTGTCCTCGTCGGGCAAGCGGCGGCGGTCCTCGAAGAAGATCTCGGCGACGTTCTTATGGGCGCTGTTGTTGAGCAGGCTCAGCCAGACCGGTTCGCCGTCTTTTGGACTGAGCCTGACGAGCACCAGTTGGGGCAGCCACTGCAGGCTCCTGCCGCTTACGCCAGCGAGTCTTTGCAGCATCTCGCGCAGCGCGTCGGACTGGATGTTGCGCAGGTCAAACGAGTGCGGCAGCGCCGAGTCCACGCGCCGGCGCAACCGGCCGAGCAGCTTTCCGTAAGCTTGGTCCGGCGGAAGGCCGGCCAGCTCGAGGTCGGCGCGATCGCCCAGCGGCAGGTGGCTGGCCGCGACGTAGTCCAGCGTCCACCTGGGTGCATCGCGGTACCACTTGTGCTCGATCGCGGCGTGCGAGTCGTCCGGGAGCAGCGAAAGAAAGGCCTGCTCGCCCTCAATGCGCAGGAAATCCATGTACAGCCGGCTTCTGAGCTGGTGACCGATATTGCCGTAAACGTCGTAGCCGGCCACCAGCAGGTAGTGAAGACGCTCAAGCAGCGGATAACCGATGATCCAGGCGGTCTGAGGGTTGTCGCCGATCAAGCCCTGCTCGACGCTCGCACTGTCGAAGTGCCGGAATACGGTCAAGGCGGCGTTCGGGTTGGGGTGCCCCTGCTCGCTGTCGCCATCCCAGATCAGCCGCGCTCCTTGCGGCAACGTCCGGATTCCTTCGGCCTTGACCAGGGCGGCTCTGGCGGCCAGATAACGGCGCTCCCCTTCCGCAAAGCTCAGCCAATGCCTCAGAACGGGGGCGTTGCTTTCAAGCTCCGCGGGCAGTTGCAGGTTGCGGCTGTTGGCGGCAAGGAACTGCGACTGTTCGGTGTTGTCCACCAAGGACGGGTCGTTGAAGAAGACCCAGAAGTAATCGTCGATGACATCCAGTGCCTGCTGACCGCGGCAGACTGGCCCCTTGATGAAACCCATGATCGTGAACTGCGCCTCATCGAGCATGAAGCGATACCGCGATCGCACGGGCAGGTCGGCAAACGTGATGAACGGGTTCGAAGCGGTCTGCGCCTGATAGCCGGGCAGCGCTTTCACGGAAAACGGCGGATCGACGAAGAGCTGGCGCCACAAACTCATCCGGGCCTCGTCGAGGCGATAGGGCATGTGGGTCTTGCTGACGACCGCTTCCTTCAGCGGCACCAGCCGATAGTACGGATGGGAAACGCCGGGGTCGTCGAATGGGCGGCGCGTGGCGATCAGGTCCACCGCCTGGCCCGGCGGCGTGCGCGAGCGCACGAGCCGGAAATAGCTGTGATCGTCGCCGAAATACAGGTGCGCCAGGAACAGGTGCTCGTAGACGTACCGCGCGACCAACCGCCTCTTGGGCGAATCGGCGTTCAACCAGCTTTCCCAGCGGGAAATCTGTCTTTCCAGCTCGGGTCCGATCGGCGGATCGGGCTCGC
>VBCK01000011.1 GCA_005882215.1 Betaproteobacteria bacterium
CGACCGGATTGCCCTCGCCAACAAGATCGCAGGCAGGCAGCCGAGCACGTTGTCGCAGTGGGCCAAGACGAATTTTCCGGTCCAGACACGGTGAGATCGAAAGGCGGGCTCCGGATGCGCGACTACGCAGGTGGAAGCCACCTGGCTGAATCCGGAGTACGCCGGCCGGACGGCTTCTTCGTGACGAGCGGAAGCATCGTCGCCGCCGCGAGCACGATCGCCACCATCGGCAAAGCGCCGCTGAACGCCCCGCTCGTGTCGTTCACCACGGCGACGAAGACCGGGCCCGCTACGCCGGCCGCGCCCCACGCGGTGAGGAGCACCCCGTAGTTCGCCCCCATGTGCCGGGTGCCGAAGTAGTCGGCGTTGAACGAAGGCATGGTTCCAAAGCCGCCGCCGTAGCAAAGCAGGATCACCGCGAACGCGGCGACTGCCCAGATCAGGCCGTGCGCGCTGCCCATCAGGAAGAAAACCACCGCCTGCACCAGGAAAATGAGCGAGAACGCGTACGTGCGCCCGATCCGGTCGGAGATAGCTCCCCAAAAGAGGCGGCCGAGCGCGTTGAACAGCGCGACCCCTCCGTACGCCGCAGCGACGACGGAGGGCGAAGCGCCCGTGAGCTCCTGAAGGATGGGCAGAGCATTGCTGATGAGGAGTATTCCCGCGGTGACGTTGAGAAACAGCATCGACCAAAGGAAGTAGAACTGCCTGGTCGCGAGCATCTGGCGGGGAGTGTACGAATGCCCTTGGCCGGCGGCCGACGCTTCCTCCGCGCAATGCGTAGCCGAGGTGGGGTTGGCGAGGAGCCAGGCGCCCAATACGCCGAGCACGAGGAAGGCGACGCCGGACAGCGTGAGAACATTCATCACGGCGTGCATCTGGCCAGCTGGCAGCAGCCGCGTCAGCGCGCCGGCGTGAACCGCCTTGGTGTGCTGCGCTGCCATGGCTGCGGCGGAACGGAACGATGGCAGGCTCTTGACGACCAGGTTGTAGACCACCGCGCCGAGGCCAAAACCGGTTACCACCACTCCGCTTCCCAGGCCTCGTTGGCGCGGAAACCATTTGGTCACCACCGCCACCGACGTCACGTAGCCCATGCCGACTCCAAAACCGCCCATCACGCCGTAGGTCAGGTAGAGCCAGCCTGCGCCCAGGTAAGGAGTGCCGAGACCGGCGAGCATGTTGCCCGCACCCCAGAGCACGGCGCCCGCGAGCGCAACCCTGCGCGGCCCGATTCGGTCCTGGAGTCTTCCGCCCGCGAGCGCGCCCAGCCCCAGGAAGAAGATCGCGAGGGAGAACGCGCACGTCGTCGTCGAGGTTGACCAGCCGAAAGAGCAGATCAGGGGCTGGGTGTACAAGCTCCACGAATAGATGGTCCCGAGCGACATCATCAGCAGCATGCCAGCGAAGGCGACGGTCCACCGGTTTTGCTTCATGATGACGCTCCCACGACGAGCTTGCCGACCAAACTGGCCAGCCTTTACTCTGCGGTAGCGAAAGCGCGCGCGGTAGTGTCTTTCGTCACCGGCGAGCCCGGCGCCTCTGCCGGCGTCGTGGAACTGACTTACGCGCGAGTCTCCGCAAGGCGGACCCGTAAAGGGCTCATCCGTGGGGTCACCGCATCGGTCTGAGCGCTCGCGTCAGATTCACGCGCAAGCCATCCATGCAACAGCACTCCGATGGCGCGCTGCGCTGAGTCAGTGGTCAGCGAGACCGCTGCGCAAACGCCTCGAGCTGATCCGTCTTGAAGATGAAGGTCTGGACACTACGCCCCGCGCCTTTGTGACTACCGCCATCCCGTGGCGAGCGGTCCTTAGCCGCGGTCAGTCGCCAAGCCTCGTCCTGTTGCGGGGCGAGGGTGCCCGATACCCCATTCATGCATTCGCCATTGCGGTGCGCACGGGCCGCGCTACCGTTATGCGGCGTTCGGGCCTCACCGATTCCGGAGGTGTCATCCACTGGAGGTTTCGATAAGGAGGAAGAACCGTGTGCACGATTTCCGCATACAAGAATCAAAGAGCAGCATTGTTACGGCAGTTAGCGACCTTGGCGGTCGCGACCTCGAGCCTGTGGCCAACGGCGGAGGCGAAGGATCCCGATGACGTACTGCCGCAATGCGAAGCATTGCAGGTGGCGGTATCGCTGCCGCAAGTAGCCGGCGCCACGCTTTACGGTGAGCTCTGCGTCCGGGCGGACAGGATACCGTCTGCCGTGCAGTTGCTGGTGCACGGCGCGACCTACAACAGTTACTACTCCGACTGGCCGTATCGACCGAGTTTCTATTCGTACGTGCGCCAAATGACCGGCGCCGGATATGCCACGTTCAATATAGAGCGGCTGGGCTACGGTCGTAGCACTCATCCGGACAGCACTTTGGTCACGCTCCAAAATGGCACGGAGGCGCTACACCAGGTGGTCGAGAAACTGCGTAGCGGCGAGATAGGCGGTCACGCGTTCTCTCGCGTCATCTGGGTCGGTCACTCACTGGGCACCCTCTATGGCTGGCTCGAGGCCTCCGTGTCCAAGGATGTCGATGCATTCGTACTGACGGGCTTGTTACATACGGTCAAACCGTCGTGGCTCGCGCTGGCCTTCCAAAGCGCTTATTCCGCCAATCTCGACCCGAAATTCGCCACTTCAGGCTTCGACGCCGGTTACCTGACGTTCAAACCCGGCACCCGAGGCCCGCTGTTCTACTGGGCCCCCGGAGCACAACCCGATGTGATCGCCCTTGACGAGCGGCTCAAAGATTCCGTATCGGGTACAGAGTTCGGAGCTGCCGTGCCGCTATTCAACTCTCCGCCGGCACAGACCGCACCATCCCGAGCAATCAGAGTCCCAACACTCCTGGTGTTGGGCGAACATGACCGCGTCGTGTGCGACGAAGACGGCCTGGTCTGCACCCAATACAACGTGGCCCAGCAAGAAACGCCTTACTACTCCCAAGAGGCACGGCTTCATGTATTGATCGCCCCTAATACCGGGCATGATCTGCAGCTTCACGAGACCGCTCCCGTTACGGGAGGGGAAATTCTCGACTGGCTTTCAAAAGAGCTGGGCGCGGAGGGCTCGGCGAGCGAATAGGCGACTTCACCGCGTGCCGGCAAGCGGGCGACCAGAGCCCCCTCGCTCCTGGATCCGGGTGCGGATGAGGTCGAACTCGTTGAGGCGCAAGGGAATGCGGCTCACTCACTCTTCGTGCTCGTGGTTGGCCACGCTGGCTTCGCGCAGGTCGAGCTCTCTTTCAATTCGGCGCCGCGCCTCGTCCTTCAGCCCGCCCTGGCGATAGAGCTCATTGACCCGCTCCCGCTCGGCCGCGATCAACAGAAACTCGATCTCGTCGTAAAGCTTGCCGTGTTCGTGACGACCGTCGGCCCGCTCATGTCCGTGCTCGAAATGCTTCAGTCGATCCCGCAGCTGGGCGCGAAGCGTATGGACGACGTCTTCCGGCAGCTTGCGTTCGACCGCAAGCCGGTCCAGACGCGCGATGGCCGACTCGATGGCGCCCTCTCGGGCGCTCAGTTCCTCGGCCCGGTCGGCGCGTTGCTCTCGTTTGCCCGCATGGGCGAGGCCGAGCGCCCGGATCACGGCGGGCAGCATCAAGCCCTGGCCCACCAGAGTCACGAGAATGACCGAAAACGTTAGAAACAGTATCAGGTCGCGGTCGGGAAACGGTTGGCCCGTATCCGTTGCAAGCGGGATGGCCAGCGCCGCGGCCAGCGACACGATGCCACGCACGCCGGTGAAAGCCAGAACAAACGGCCACTGCCAAGGAGGCGCAGGGTCCTTTCGCGCGATCGCCGGCACCAGTCGGCGCGGAAGGTAGATTGCAGGGAACGTCCATACGTAGCGCGCCAGGATCACCACACCGCTGATGACGGCGGCGGAGATAGCAAGCTCGGACAGGAGGTGGCCGCCCATTCCCGCGATCAAGGCGCGCGCCTGCAGGCCAGTGATGAGGAACACCAGGCCGTCGATCAGGTAGATCAGAACGTCCCAGAAGAAGATGCCCTGAAGACGCGTTGCCGCGCTGATGATGTTCAGGCCGTTCCAGCTGACGTAAAGGCCCGCGGCCACCGTGGCAAGCACTCCGGATCCGCCCAGATGCGCGGGCGGCCAGAAAGCAACGAACGGCGTCAGGATCGAGAACAGGATCTCGGTACGAGGATCGTGCACCCAGCGCCGCAAGCGCAGCATCAAGGAGCCCACGCCGATTCCCCATACGATTTCCCCGGCGACGATGGCCGCGAATATTCCGGCTGCCTTGCCGAGCGAGAACACTCCGGCGCTCACGGCCGCAATCGCGAAGCGGTACAGGATCAGCGCCGTGGCGTCATTGGCCAAGCCCTCCCCTTCGAGGACCACCAGAATTCGTCTCGGCAACTGCAGCCGGCGGGCGATGGACAGGGGCGCCACAGCGTCCGGAGGCGAAACGATCGCACCCAGAACGAAGCCCACCGGCCAGGACAGGCCCAGGATCCAGTGCGCCGCCGCGGCCACCGCGATGGTCGTGAAGGCGACGCACCCGATCGCAAGCAACGAGATGGAGCGCAGATTGAAGCGGAACTCTCGCCAGCTCATCGCGACCGCCGACGAGTAGACGATCGGCGGCAATACCAGCAGCAGCACCAGTTCCGGAGCGAGTTGCACCGTGGGCAGGCCGGGAACCAGCGCCAGCGCGACACCCGTAACAACCAGCAGAATGGACGGAGGGACTTGCAGCCGCTTCGCGGCGACCCCAACCGCCGCAGTCACGACCAGTAGCAGTACCAGAATTTGGATTTCAACGACCATCATGCTTGGTCGAGCGACCGTGAAAAGCTGTCGCGCAAAAGCCGTGACAGCGCGCGATCGGCCAGGATGACTCCGCCGGTTTGGCAACGGGCGCAATAGTTGCACTCGTTTTCCGAATACACGATGCGCTGGACCGGCGATCCGCAGACCGGACACGGCTGACCGTAA
Organism: Betaproteobacteria bacterium; assembly: GCA_005882215.1. Classification (GTDB taxonomy): domain Bacteria; phylum Pseudomonadota; class Gammaproteobacteria; order Burkholderiales; family Burkholderiaceae_F; genus VBCK01. The sequence goes on from VBCK01000011.1 coordinate 4,963, forward strand.
CGGCCGTGGACCGCCATCTCGGGGTGGAAGGCGGTGACTTTTTCCGGAAATTTAGCGAGCGCGTCGACGCGCAGCCGCGCCGTCCATTCGCTCAGCACGTCGCGCGTCGCGTCGAACAGTCGCGCGACATCGGCCTCAGCGAGCTTGTGTGTCAGCGCCAGTGGCGACAATCGTGCGCGATGCAGGATCTCGTCAGAATACGCGTTTCCGATGCCGCTGAACAGACGCGGATCGGTCAGCGCACGCTTCAGCGTGTGATTCTCCTTTCGCAATCGCGCGGCGAACTCGGCGAGCGAGCTGTCGCCGACTTCGAGTCCACCCATGTCGAATTGTGCAAGCGCGTCGGCGCCGCGCACCAGATGCAGCGACGCTCGACGCTTCGTGCCGGCTTCGGTGAATGCGATCCTTCCGTTCCCGAATTCGAGAACCGCGAGCGCAATGCGCGCGGGCGGTTTCGCAACGGCGTCGAGCCAGCGTAAGCGGCCGGCGATCATCAGGTGGATCACGAGGAATAAGTCATCGTCGAGCCCCAGCACGATCCGCTTGCCAAGACGGCGCACGTCACGCACGCGCTTGCCTTCTGCCGATGCGATCGGCGGGACCGCGGTGCGCAGCACGAACGGGCTCTTGAGCTGCACGCGTAGCAGAACCTCGCCGCGCACCCTTGCAGCGAGCGCTTCGCAGTAGACGGCTACGTCGGGAAGTTCGGGCATGGTCCAGGGGTCATGGGGCTCTGACCGCAACGCTCGAATGTGTAAGCAGCCGACGAACCCATCTTGACGCCGGTGCTCCGGCCTGTCACGAGGCGGATTTCAGTGCGGGATGGCCGACTGCCAGAAGTGGGGCAGCAGTTCCTCGATCCTGCTGGCAGGCTGGGTCGGTAGACGCGTGAACACGTCCTTCAGATCGGCGCAGGGTCGTGCCCGTTCATCTTGGCCGACTCCATCCCAAATATGATCAACCACCGACTTTCCCACCGCGTCGGTCGTTCGTCGCAAGCGAGGACCGCCGCCGTGGAAAAGTCTCATCCCAGCTTGACACACAAAAACCCGGGCAGTCCCGTTAGGACGGAAACGGCGAACCCGAGTTGAAACCAAAGACCTGTCTTTGAGCTACGGAAGCTCAACGTACACAAGATCGACCTATCACCGGTCGCTAAAACTGATCTTCAGAATGCGCCCTCCAGTGCCCACGAGCCAACCATCTTCCGGACTCGCAAAAGCCACCGCCCAGTAGCCGGTCACACCCGGCAGCGTGAACCAAGTGTTTCCCTCATCGGGAGTCCAAGCGGCTCCTGCCGGACCCGTAATCAACACAGCAGCGTCGCCGCCGTCGTCTTCTCCAACCCGACTCACGTAGCTTAGGCCGAAAATTGCTCCGGTCACTGGAGGCGTATTCGTGAGCGTCCAGGTTTTACCGCCATCGCCAGATATTGCCGTCGCCGCTGGACCGGTTCCCAAGAAATCGCCGCCGCCAACGATGCCATTCCGAGAATCGCGGAAAGCCACTGTGAAAGCACCTGCGGTGCCAGTGCCTCCAACAAGCGGAGTGTTATAGGCGTTCCAAGTTTCGCCCCCGTCTCTCGTGGCCAGGATCCGCGCATCGGAGGTCGCAATCCAGGCGTTCCTCGCACCCTGAGTTGCGACGCAAGTGCCACTCGCGGCGAACGACCCTTCATTTGCAAATGCCGGCGGCAAATTGTTGCTGATGTCTTCCCACGTCACTCCATCGGTGGTACGCAGATCCGGGAACTTTCCATTCACCCCGTCGCCTTGCACAATGCCTCGCTTCGGTGTCCAGAACGCGAAACAATCATAGAAAGAATTGGGGTCGCTTGCCTGGAATTGCATCGTCCAGGTCTCGCCGCCGTCTACGGTTTTGTAGATCCGAGAATCCGTACCCACTCCAGAGGAGAGTAGATATGCAACCCTGCGGCTCACGCCCTGCACATCGCGGAATTGCAGCGATTCGGCTCCCGGCACCACACCGGCTTTCCAGGTCTCTCCGCCGTCCGTAGTCACAACAAACGTCCCACCGAGCCCGGATGCCCAGACCACGTCCGAGTTCACCGGACTGACTGCTTGCAGCCGGTTGGTAGTGCCGCTGTTTTGCGGAGTCAGTGTGGGACCCGATCCCTGGGCTGATGCCAATTGGGCCCCGGCGAGAATACTGACTGCGCATGCCCGCGCGAGTCCCCTCAGCACAACTTTCTGCTTCAGCACCATGTTGTCCTCCCCAGATGACATTACCCGTGGCTTCGCACCGCAGCAACCGGCCGGGGCGACCGGTCCCGGCGAATTCTCGCGGTTGATGCTGACGTCCGGAGATGGCCGGTCTGTGCCTTTCGCCATCGTCGGCTCTCCCGCCTCGCAAATCCTACTTCAGCTTTTCGCGCTCGTAAATCGCAGCGGCGCCGACTCTGATCGAACCGCTGCCGACACTAGTCCCGCAGCGCCAGGCGCACGGCGACCTCGTCGCTCAGTACCTCGCCTTCTTTCATCAGGCGGGAGAGCTCGTCAGCGGGCATGGCGACTTGTAACTCAAGCAGTAGTGTTTCGTGCAGTTTCTGTTCGACGGGTTGCCGTGGCACATTGCTCGTCGCATAGCGCATGTCGGCTCGCCCCAGCATTCGGGCCGCGTCGCCGATAAGTCCGCGTTTGAATGCGAGCAGCGCAAAGGGATCGAGTAATTCCATCACACGACCGGCCTGCTCGACCGCCGGGTAGGCACGACGCGCCATCACCAGCGCTTCGTCAATTTCCCCCAATGCCGTAAGGGAAGCGCTGAGATTGCTGAACACGATGTTCTCCATCCCGCTAAGAAGGGCGCGGTCACGTTGAATGCGTTCTGCCATGTCGCGACCAAGTGCCAGAGACTCTTTCCAGCGACCTAGTGAAGCCGCGCTCTGTTCCAGAAAAATCAGCGCCGCCAGCGTAAGTCTCTTATCGTTCAAGGCGATCGCCAGTTGAAGCAGTTCTTGCCCGACACCGATTCCCTCTTCGAAGCGACCTTGTCCATTGAACAACCAGGAGCGGGCAGTCAGCAAGGGGATGCGCAGCGCTGGCGGCCAAGTGCTCTCAAAGATCCGCTCTGCGTCGTGCAGGGCGAGTTCGGCCTCCTCCGTTCGGCGGCAATTCGCCTGGGCGCGGCCTTGAAAGCACAGAGCCGTGAATAGTGCGCGTCGATCCCCCAGGGTTCGATACAGTTCCACCGCGCGCGCATCAGCGGCAAGCTCTTCCGGACCGGCTTCCGGATGTGCCAGCCTCGACCATGACCCCAGCAGTCGGGCTGCCAGATGTGGTGCGGTCGAGAGTGCGATCCTGGCCATTGCCGACCTGGTTCTGCGCATCCCTTCTGGTCGCAAGCCGGCGCTGACCCAGATCCAGGCAATCGCACCAGTCAGTGCGACCTGCAAATCCGCGTCTCCACTCGCGCCAGCTGACCAGTCCAGCGCGGCACGCGCGTTATCAAGTTCCGGCAGGTAGCGTTCCAGTCGTGCCTGGGTCGGCAGGACGTATTCTTCTTCGAGCGAGCCCTCGAAGACGGCCAGCATGGCTTCCGCGTGGCTCCGGCGCACGGCATCGGTCTCGTCGGCCTGTTGCACCTTTTCCATTGCAAATGCCCGGCTGGTTTCCAGAAGCCGATAGCGCGGCGCCTCGCCCATGTCGGCCACCACCAGCGACTTGTCGACCAGAGCCCCAAGGTGGTCGAGTGCTGCCCACTTGTCGATGCGGTCGTCGGCCGTCACCCGCTGCGCGCTTTCCAGGCTGAGGCTGCCAGCGAATACGCCGAGCCGCCGGAATACCGTCTGCTCGTCTTGCGTGAGCAGCCCGTGGCTCCAGTCCAGTGCAGCGCGCAGCGTCTGGTGGCGCTTCAGTGCCAGCCGTGGGCCGCCCTTCAAAACGCTGAAACGTTCATCCAGTCGCGCGCGCAGGCCGTCGACGCCGAGCAGCGGCAGGCGTGCAGCCGCCAACTCGATCGCCAGCGCAATGCCGTCCAGGTGGCAGCAGATGTCGACCACCGCTGCGATGTTGTGCTCGGTCAGCGCGAAGCGCGGGTCGGCTGCCTGCGCTCGCGCTTCGAACAGGGCCACAGCGCCCGCCTGCCTCGCGCTTTCAATACCCGCTTCGGCGGGCAGGGCCAGCGCGCCCAGCCGATAGACATGCTCCTGCGCGACCCTCAGCGGCTCCTGACTCGTGGCCAGCAGACGCACGTTCGGGGCGGCGCGGTGCAGCGCCGCGGCCAGCTCCGCCACGGCGTTCAGCAGGTGCTCGCAGTTGTCGAGCACGATCAGCATCCGACTCGCGCTCAACGCCTTCGCCAGGGTCGCGATCTGCGCTTCGGCGCCGAGCTCGACACGCAACACACCGGCCACTGTGGTTGCAACAATCGACGCATCGGCAACCGGCGCCAGTTCGACGAGCCACACGCCGTCGTCAAGGGATCCGCGCAGCCGGTGGGCGAGCGCCTGCGCCAACGC
>VBCK01000138.1 GCA_005882215.1 Betaproteobacteria bacterium
CGAGTGGGGGGCGGTCTTTCGGATAGCGAGGGAATCGACCATGATGTCCGGACACCGGTTCTTTGGCCGAAGCATTTCAATTCGGAAGTGCGCATGGACAGTGCGACGGCGTCACATCACCCCTGTGAGTGCTTACCGCGGTAGGGGCGCCGGCATACACTGGCGCCATGTTGTGGCCCGGTTCTCAGCGGCCTGTTGGGCTGGGGCCCGGAAGTTCACCGTATTAAGGGCGAGCGCTCGCTTCCGTAGGCAACTCAAATGGTTGGCACTCACTCCGAGTTCCCGTCGACCGACTTCGCGATTACCTCGGTGAACGTCCCGGACCGACTCGATCAGCGCGAGGTCGACGACCGAAAGCTGCAGGACGAAGCGTCGTTTTACGCGAGGCGACGTTGGCGATCGGCGCTCCGGATCTGGTCGCGCCGGCTGCTGCCCTACCTGATGCTGCTGGCGGTTCTGGGGCTGGCCGGCAGCTGGCTGGCCGAGCAGCGGGAAGCAATGGCCGCGGGGCCCGTCTCGCAGCGCCTGTCGGCCGCCCTTCATGTCCCGGTACTCGTGCACGACACCCGACTGCAGACCACGCCCGCTCCAGCCATCGTGCTGATCGGTATCGATCTGGGTGGTCAGATGCGGCTGGACGAGGTGACGCTGGAGTTCACGGCACCCAGCCTGTGGCGGGCGATCATGTCCGGTCAGAGCCGCTGGGGCGACGTCGTGATCTCGCCGACAGCGGTGACCTACGAGCAAGCCAACCAGCTGCTGACCTGGCTGGCCTTGGTGGACCGCGTGGTGCCCGATAGCGTTACCAGGATCCGGTTCGCTCAATTGCGCTTCCCAGGTAGCGCAATGCTGCCGGACCGTTACGACGCGGTCTCACGGCGGGACCCGAGCGGCCAATTCACCTTGGTCACGCTTCGGCGCCAGGGTGGCCCGGGCAGCATGCAGTTGCAGGTGACGCCCGATCGCTCGGGCGGGCCGATCGCTTTCCAGTGTGACGCGGCGGATTGGCAGCCGCCGTTTGCACCGCGCACTTCATGGTCCGAGCTGGTGGCCAACGGGCACATCAGCAGCAGCTCGATCCAGATCGACAAGTTCTCCATGGGATCGGCGTTCGGCGCGATCGAAGGCCAGCTGCTGGTGCGGCGGGACGAAAAGGGTGCGGCTACCTGGACGGCGACCGGTCAGGTCAACTCGGTCGGCATCGATGTCGCGACCGTGATCCAGCAGATTTCCAAGTCCCCGCAACCTCCCGAGGGGACCCCCGCCAGCGCTGCGGCTTCGATGTCGGGCACGGCAGCAATCGATGCGATTCTGAGCGGAGTCGGGGGAACGCCCGAGGAGGCCCTGGGACGGCTGGCCGCCGCCGGCGAAATCAAAGTGCGCAGCGCCACGCTGAACGGGATCAACCTCGGATACGCGGCCAGCCGGCCTTCATCCGGCACGGCCAACAGTTCGGCTTCGACCCGGTTCACAAAGTTCGATGCGGCGTTCGCCGCCGGTAGCAGCGGCGTTCTGTTCCGGAACATTCATGGTGTCGCGGGCGCCCTTTCCACCCGGGGCGAGCTGACGGTGACACCCGAGCTCGCGCTGGACGGGCTGGTGCACGTCAACCTCGGTGGTACCCGGATTCAGGCGCCGCTCCGACTTCAGGTCCGCGGAACCGTGGCCCATCCGCAGTTCGGTCGCTGAGCGGTTCGCCGGGCGCCGCCCGACGTTGTTCCACGTGGAACATCCGACCGCCCTGCTGTGGCGTGTCGCGGAGTCCATCTGGTTCCACGTGAAACATCCCACGGCCCGCTCCAGCCCAGACCAAGCGCTCGGTTTCGACGGTAAGCCAGCCCAGATCCAGACATCCGGCTCCGCGCTGAACAATCCGACGGAGCGGTCCTGCTGTATCGGAGTACTTACTTCCAACGAACATCCAAGGGCCGGCCGGGCGCGGATCCGCAAGGCGGGTCCACATAAAACGTCCGACGTCCCTCTCGCCAAAAATCCGGGCGTCCCGTCCGGGTGGACCTCCAACACCCCCTGCGGCCCGCACATCCGGCCCGTGTGCCGCGGCGCCACCGCAAGATCCAGGCACCCTGTTCCACGTGGAACATCCGACGGACCGCTCCGACCAGATCCATAGCCAACTTGTGTGCCACGGGCGACAAAAATCCAACATCCGGGTCCACCTGGAACATCGCGCTGACAAGCAGCGGTTTTATACTTAGCGCCTGCGACCGACACATCCGTCAGGGCGCCGAATTCTCCAGATGGGATTTCAGAGCGATTTCGACGTAATCGTCATCGGCGGCGGCCACGCGGGCACTGAAGCGAGCCTGGCGTCGGCACGGCTGGGAGCCTCGACGCTGCTGATCACCCACAGCCTTGAAACACTCGGCCAGATGTCGTGCAACCCGTCTATCGGCGGGATCGGCAAGGGTCACCTGGTGAAGGAAATCGACGCACTGGACGGCGTGATGGCCGTTGCAGCTGACGAAGCCGGAATCCAGTTCAGGATACTGAATGCGTCCAAGGGCCCGGCGGTGCAGGCAACGCGCGCCCAGGCCGACCGGGTGCTGTACCGCAAGGCGATCCGAAGCAGCCTGGAGCGCCAGCCGAATCTGCGCCTGTTTCAGCAAGCGGTCGACGATCTGCTGGTCCAGGGCGACCGGGTGGTCGGGGTCGTCACACAATCCGGGATCCGATTCAACGCCCGCTGCGTCGTCCTGACGACAGGAACCTTCCTGAACGGGCTGGTCCATGTGGGCCTCGAGCGGCACGCGGCAGGCCGCGCCGGCGATCCGCCCTCGATCCGACTGGCGCACCGCCTGACCGAACTGGGTCTGCCGCGCGGGCGCCTGAAGACGGGATCAGATTTTCCTGGAGCCGGAGGGCCTTTCGACCAGCGAGTTCTACCCGAACGGCATTTCGACTTCGCTTCCGTTCGACGTGCAGGTGGATCTGGTGCACAGCATCTGCGGGCTGGAGCAGGCGCATGTGCTCAGACCCGGGTACGCAATCGAGTACGACTACTACGACCCGCGTTCACTTCACCCGACGCTGCAGACGCGCGCGATTTCGAACCTGTTTTTCGCCGGGCAGATCAACGGAACGACCGGATACGAGGAGGCGGCGGCCCAGGGACTGCTGGCTGGATTGAACGCAGGCCTGCAGGCACTCGGCCGGCAAACCTGGTATCCGAGACGCGACCAGGCATACATCGGAGTGTTGATCGACGACCTGATCACCCGAGGCGTGACCGAACCGTATCGGATGTTCACCAGCCGCGCCGAATACCGGCTGTCGCTGCGCGAGGACAACGCCGATATGCGTCTGACCGAGACCGGTCGGCAACTCGGCTGCATCGCCGATGCCAGATGGGACCAGTTCAACCGCAAGCGCGATGCGGTGGCGCAAGAGCTCGAGCGGCTGCGTTCGACGTGGGTGAATCCTCACAACCTTCGTGAGTCCGACTCAGAGAGGGTCTTTGGCAAGGCTCTCGAGCGTGAGTACACACTCTTCACGCTGTTGAAGCGTCCGTCTGTGCATTACGCGGACCTGCTGGCGCTCAAATCCGTCGACGGCGCTTCGCTGGGGCAGCCGGCCGATGGCGCCGGGCGGGATCCAGCCGTCGCCCGGCAGGTCGAAATCGCCGCCAAGTACGACGGTTACATTGCCAGGCAGCGGGTGGAGGTCGCGCGCCACGAATCGCACGAGACCACAACGATCCCCGATTGCATCGATTATTTGGCGGTGCCCGGCCTGTCGATCGAGGTCCGCCAGAAACTGGCTGCGCATCGTCCGGACACGGTCGGCCAGGCGAGCCGGATATCGGGCGTGACTCCGGCGGCGATTTCCTTGCTGCTGGTTCACCTGAAACGGCTGCGGCAGCGGGCTGCACAGCCGAGCGAGCCCCGGCCACCGAACCCGGCCGGCCTGCGGGCTGCCTGATGCGGACCGCCGTGCAGCAGGCCCTCGTGCAGCGGACGCCGATCGACTCGACTCCCCCCGTAAGCGCCCACTCCGTCGGTGTTCATGCCCGGCAGATGGGAGTTGCCCTGTCAGCCTCGCAGTGCGAGCAGATGGAGCACTTCGTTGCCCTGCTGTCGCGCTGGAACCGGATTTACAATCTGACGGCCATCACGCACGCCGAAGAGATCCTGAGCCACCACCTGCTGGACAGCCTGAGCCTGGTGCCCGAGCTGCCCGCCGCCCCACCGCTGCGGGTTCTGGATGCCGGCTCCGGCGCCGGACTGCCGGGCATACCGCTGGCGCTTGCGCTGCCCGGCCACCATTTCACGCTGGTCGATGCGGCGGCCAAGAAGTGCGCGTTCATGACCCAGGTGCAGCTCGAGCTGGGCCTGTCCAATGTCCGGGTCGTGCAGGGTCGAATCGAGGAGCTGCACGACCCTCGGTTCGACCTGGCGCAGTTCGACGTGATCGTCTCGCGCGCGCTGGGCTCGCTCGCGGCAATCGTTTCATTGAGTGACCACTTACTTTCAGAGGGCGGGCGCTGGATTGCGATGAAGGGTCAACGGCCCGAGGAAGAGCTGCTGAGGCTGCCGCCTGGAGTAAGCGCGGTGCGCGTAGTGAGCATTCACATTCCACTGCTCGACGAGGCGCGCCATCTCGTCGTGATGCAGCCCTTGGCGCCGTCGCACTGACTGGAAAACCGCCCTTGTCTCGACTCTTCTGCATCGCGAACCAGAAAGGCGGCGTCGGCAAGACGACGACCGCGGTCAACCTGGCGGCCGGACTGGCCGCCCAGCAGCAACGCGTGCTGCTGATCGATCTGGATCCGCAGGGCAACGCCACGATGGGCAGCGGCGTCGACAAACGCACGCTGCCCCGAACCGTGTACCACGTGCTGCTGGGCCTGGCGACCGCAGGCGAGGCCGTGGTGCGCTCACCCGGGGGCGCGTACGACCTGATCGGCGCCAATCGCGAGCTGGCCGGAGCCGAGGTCGAGCTGGTCAGTCTGGAAAACCGCGAGCAGCGGCTGCGCGACGCGCTCGCTCCCCTGGACGACGCCTACGACTTCACGCTGATCGACTGTCCGCCCGCGCTGTCGCTGCTGACGCTGAACGGACTGTGCGCCGTGCAAGGCGTGATCATTCCGATGCAATGCGAATACTTCGCGCTCGAAGGCCTGACCGACCTGGTCAACACGATCAAGCGAGTTCATGCCGGGCTGAACCAGGAGTTGGAACTGATCGGCCTGCTGCGGGTGATGTTCGACCCGAGAATGACGCTGCAGCAGCAGGTGTCCGACCAGCTGGAATCGCATTTCGGCGACAAAGTGTTCCGCACGATCATTCCGCGCAACGTGCGCCTGGCCGAGGCTCCCAGCCACGGCCTGCCGGGCGTCGTGTTCGACCGCAATGCGCGCGGCGCGCAAGCTTACGTCTCGTTCGGCGCAGAAGTGATCGAACGGGTCAAGACGATGAGGGTGGCCTGACATGATGATTCGAAGACCCAAGGGACTCGGGCGCGGCCTGGATGCGCTGCTCGGCGACAGCGGCGCGGCCGTGGTGGAGGCGCCGCCGGGGGCGCCGCAGACGCTGACGCTGGAGCAACTTCGCCCCGGCCGCTATCAGCCTCGCACCAAGATGGATCCGGATTCGCTCAGCGAGCTGGCCGACTCGATTCGGGCGCAAGGCGTGATCCAGCCGATCCTGGTTCGGCCCGCAGGTAACGACACCTACGAGATCATCGCCGGCGAGCGGCGCTATCGCGCCGCGCAGATCGCTGGACTGACCGAAGTTCCGGTGCTGGTGAAGCGGGTGTCCGACGAGGCCGCGCTGGCCATAGCGCTGATCGAGAACATTCAGCGCGAAGACCTGAACGCGCTGGAACAGGCGCACGGCGTGCACCGGCTGGTTCAGGAATTCGGCTTCACACACGAGCAGGCTGCGCAGGCGATCGGACGTTCACGCAGCGCCACCACCAACCTGCTGCGGCTGCTGAACCTGGCCAGCCCGGTGCAGCAGCTGCTGATGGATGGCGCTCTCGAGATGGGGCACGCCCGGGCACTGCTGCCTCTGAAGGCCGTCGAGCAAATCCAGCTCGGGCAGAACATCGCCGCGCGCGGACTGTCGGTGCGCGAAGCCGAGACCCTGGTCGAACGCGCGCTGCGGCCGACGCAGCCTCGCGAACCTTCGCATCCGACCGCGGACCGCGACCTGACCCGCTTGCAGGAGGAGCTGTCCGACGCTCTTGGCACCACGGTGTCAGTACGGGTCGCCGCAAAGGGCAGGGGACAGATCCGGATCGCATTTGCCAGCCTCGACCAGCTGCAAGGCCTGATCCAGCGGCTGCGCCAGTGACCGGCGGCTGCGCAGCTGGGGCGCGCAGCGGCGATCGCTTGCGCCACCCAGCAAGCGCGCAGCCGAAGCCGACTTGCCCTCGATGACAGCGCGCCGTAGACTTTCGCCGCTTTGGGGGAGACGGCCAGGAACGGACGGACACCTGGCTCGCTTCGGCAGGTGCAGGCGGCGGCCCGTCAGGGACTCTGCGGCAACAGGCTCCGGTGATGTTCCGGGTCGTCGCGGTGCAATTCCTCACTTCGCTGCTCGTCGCGGCGGGTGCTTGGATGGTTGGGGGACACCGCGCGGCGGTTTCATCGTTGCTCGGCGGGCTGGCATGCGCCCTGCCGAACGGGTTGTTTGCGCTGAATTTGGCGTGGGTCGGGCGTTTGCCCGCGTCGCGCGCTGTTGACGGCGGACCGGGACCTGCAACGGCGCACACGCTCGCGCTCCTGGTCGGCGAGTTCATCAAGGTCGTTCTGACGATCGGGCTGCTGGTCCTGATCGCCCGGACGATCGAGGATGTGGTCTGGCCGGCGCTGATCGTTGCGGTCATCGCTGTGTTGTTGATTCAACCTGCTGCGCTGAGCCGGCGCTGAACAAACCGGCAATGCCGGGAAGAACGCGAATCGAACCATGGCTGCCGCCGAATCCATGACCGGCTCCGAATACGTAGCGCATCACCTGCGCCACCTCGCAAGCTCCACCCAGAACGGCCTGTTCGACCCGTCGGTTCTGCACTACGACACGGTCGCCTTCTCGCTGCTGACGGCCGCACTGGTTCTGATCGTGATGCGGCTGGCGGCCGCGCGCGCCACCTCCGGAGTGCCCGGCCGCTTCCAGGCGCTGGTCGAGTGGGCGTTTCAAGCGGTCGACGAGCAGGCCAAGGCCATGGTGTCGGTCGACCGCACCTACGCCGCGCCGCTGGCGCTGACGGTTTACATCTGGGTGATGGTGATGAACGCGATCGACCTGCTGCCGGTCGATTGGATACCGGGGGCAGCCCGCGTCCTCGGCGTCGACCACCTGCGCCCGCTGCCGACGGCGGACCTGAACGCCCCTCTTGGAATGGCCCTCGGCGTGCTGATCCTGTCGCTGTACTACGGGATCAAGGTCAAGGGTCTGTTCGGCTTCATCAAGGAGCTGTTCGTCGCGCCGTTCGGGAAGGTGCATCTGAGCCTCAATCCGCTGACCTGGATCGGCGCGGCATTGCTCGCGGCGGCCAACTTCGGTTTGAACATCATCGAGTACGTCTCCAAGACCTTCTCGATGGGGATGCGACTGTTTGGAAACATGTACGCGGGCGAGCTGCTGTTCTTCCTGATCGCGCTGCTGGGCGGCGCCTTTGCCCTCGACGGCTGGCGCGCCGCCCTCGGCAGCCTCGGCCTGGCATTTATCCAGGTGGTGCTCGGCTTCGGCTGGGAAATCTTTCACCTCCTGATCGTGATCCTGCAAGCGTTCATTTTCATGATGCTGACGCTGGTCTACATCGGGCAGGCCCAGGAATCGCACGCCGCGCACTGACGCATCCGACCCGATTTCAATTCACTTCGTATATGGATAGGAGAAACAACCATGTCTAACGTCGGCCTGGTCGCCATCGCGTGCGGCCTGATCATCGGACTGGGAGCCGCGGGCGCATGCGTGGGCATCGGCATCATGTCCGGCAAGTTCATCGAGTCCTCCGCGCGCCAGCCCGAGCTGATGAACACGCTGCAGACCAAGGTGTTCCTGCTGCTCGGCCTGATCGACGCCTCGTTCATCATCGGAACCGGGATCGCACTGTGGTTCGCCACGGCCAGTCCGTTCAAGGGCTGAGCACGAGCCGCCACGTCCCCTACCATTCGAGCGTCGCGCCGGGGTCCGGCCCGCGGCGGGGCGCGTATCGGGGTACCGTATGAACCTGAATGCAACGCTGTTTTTCCAGACGGTCGTTCTGGTCGTCGCCGGTTGGGTGACGATGCAATTCATCTGGCCGATGCTGCGCGACACGCTGGACGCACGCCGACAGAAGATCGCCGACGGCCTGGCCGCGGCCGAGCAGGGAACCAAGAGCCTGGGCGAGGCGCAGCGCCGGATCGCCCAGCTCGATGCCGAGGCGCGCGCGCGCGCGCAGGCGCTGATCGCCGACACCGAGAAGCGCGCCCACCGGATCATCGAGGACGCCAAGGCCCAGGCCAAGGTCGAGGGCGACCGGCTGATTCAGGCGGCGCGCGCCGAAGCCGAGCAGCAGGTGGTCCGCGCCAAGACCGTGTTGCGCGACCAGGTTGCCGCGCTGGCGGTCGCCGGCGCTGAGCAGATCCTGAAGCGCGAGGTCGACGCCAAGGTCCATGTCGAGCTGCTCGATCAGCTCAAGGCCAGGTTGTAGTCATGGCAGAACTGTCAACCGTCGCCCGGCCCTACGCCGAGGCCCTGTTCTCGGCCGCCACCGCCAAAGGTGCGGCCGACGCCTGGCTGCCGCTGCTGCAGACGCTGGCGCAGGCGGTGTCGCAGCCGCAGATCGCCAGCCTGGCGGCCGATCCACGCCTGTCCGACCAGCAGACGTTCGAACTGGTCAGCGCCGTCGCGCGCGACGCGCTGCCACCGGAGCTCGCCGCCTTCCTGAGGCTGGTGATCGAGAACGACCGGCTTGCGGCGCTACCCGAAGTCGCCTCGCAGTTTCGTCAGCTGAAAAACGACGCCGAGGGAACCGCCGACTGCCTGATCGAGTCGGCCTTCGCGCTGAGCGAGCCGCAGGTCAGCGATCTGGTCAAACGGCTCGGCCGCAAATTCCCGCGCCGCCTGAAACCGGAGCTGCGCATCGAGCCGCAATTGATCGGCGGCGTGCGAGTGACCGTGGGCGATCGCGTGCTGGACGGGTCGGTGCGGGCCCGGCTGGACGCGATGCGCGTGCAACTGACGACATGAAATCGATTGCCCGGAGTCCAACATGCAACTGAACCCTTCCGAAATCAGCGAGCTGCTCAAGAGCCGAATCCAGCAGCTCGGTGTCGATACCGATGTGCGCACGCAGGGCACGGTGGTCACCGTGACCGACGGTATCTGCCGCATTCACGGCCTGTCCGACGCGATGCAGGGCGAGATTCTCGAGTTCAAGGACAACACCTTCGGCCTGGCGCTGAACCTGGAGCGCGATTCGGTCGGCAGCGTGATCCTGGGCAACTACGAGCACCTATCCGAGGGTGACACCGTGAAGACGACCGGGCGCATCCTGGATGTGCCGGTCGGCCCCGAGCTGCTCGGCCGCGTCGTCAACTCGCTGGGCCAGCCGATCGACGGCAAGGGCCCGATCAACGCCAAGGCCCGCGACGTGATCGAGAAGGTGGCGCCGGGTGTCATATTTCGCAAGTCGGTTTCGCAACCCGTGCAGACCGGCTTGAAGTCGATCGACTCGATGGTGCCGATCGGCCGTGGACAGCGCGAGCTGATCATCGGCGACCGCCAGACCGGCAAGACCGCGGTCGCGATCGACACCATCATCAACTCCAAGGGCAAGGACCTGGTCTGCGTGTACGTCGCAATCGGCCAGAAGGCGTCCACCATCGCCACCGTGGTGCGCAAGCTGGAGGAGACCGGCGCCATGGCCTACACGATCATCGTGGCAGCGGCCGCGTCCGAGCCGGCTGCGATGCAGTACATCGCGCCCTACTCCGGTTGCACGATGGGCGAGTACTTCCGCGACCGCGGCCAGGACGCGCTGATCATCTACGACGACCTGACCAAGCAGGCCTGGGCCTACCGCCAGATCTCGCTGCTGCTGCGCCGCCCGCCGGGGCGGGAAGCCTATCCCGGCGACGTGTTTTACCTGCACTCGCGCCTGCTGGAGCGCGCGGCGCGCGTGAACGAGGAGTACGTCGAGAAATTCACCGGCGGCAAGGTCAAGGGCAAGACCGGGTCGCTCACCGCGCTGCCGATCATCGAAACGCAGGCCGGCGACGTCACGGCCTTCGTGCCGACCAACGTGATCTCGATTACCGACGGCCAGATCTTCCTCGAGACGGACCTGTTCAACGCCGGCATCCGCCCGGCCATCAACGCGGGCATATCGGTGTCGCGCGTCGGTGGCGCCGCCCAGACCAAGGTGATCAAGAAGCTGGGCGGCGGCGTGCGCCTGGCACTGGCGCAGTACCGGGAACTGGCCGCATTCGCCCAGTTCGCCTCGGACCTGGACGAGGCCACTCGCAAACAGCTCGAGCGCGGCCGCATGGTGACCGAGCTGATGAAGCAGCCCCAGTATCAGCCGCTGGCGGTGTGGGAGCAGGCCGTGGTGCTGTTCGCCGTGAACAACGGCCAGTTCGACGATGTCGAGGTCGGTAAGGCGCTGGCGATGGAAAAGGCATTGCGGGACCACTTGAAGGCCAAGCACTCTGCGCTGATCGATCGGATCGAGTCCACCAAGGACCTGAGCAAAGACGACGAGGCGGCGCTGCTGGGGGCGATCAAGGCGTTCAAGTCGAGCGGCGCGGTCTAGGCGCGATTCAGGCACGGGGCCAGAAGATGCCGAGCACCAAAGAGATCCGGCTCAAGATCAAGAGCGTGCAGAACACGCGCAAGATCACCAAGGCCATGCAGATGGTCGCCGCCTCCAAGATGCGCAAGGCGCAGGATCGGATGCGCGCAGCCCGCCCATACGGGGACAAGATCCGCAATATCGTGGCGCGCCTGGCCCAGGCCAACCCCGAGTATCGCCACCCGTTCGTGGTGCGGCGAGCCCAGATTCGCGGTGTCGGGCTGATCCTGGTGTCGACCGACAAGGGACTGTGCGGCGGATTGAACACCAACACGCAACGCGCGGTGCTGGCACGCGTGAAGCAGTGGGACGCGGCACAGCAGAAGCTGCAGGCCACCGCGATCGGCAACAAGGGCCTGGGCTTCCTGCAACGCCTGCGCGCCAACATCGCGTCGCAGCTGGTGCACCTGGGCGACAGCCCGAACCTGGAAAAGCTGATCGGGCCGGTCAAGGTCCAGCTGGACGCCTATTCGCGCGGCGAAGTCGACGCGGTCTACCTCGCCTATGCGCGCTTCATCAACACGATGAAGCAGGAAACCGTGATCGAGCAGCTGTTGCCGCTGTCGAGCGAGCGCTTCGCCCAGAGCGAACAGGAGCGTCGCGCCCACGCGTGGGATTACCTGTACGAACCCGATCCGCGCCACGTGATCGACGAGCTGATGACCCGCTATGTGGAGGCACTGGTGTACCAGTCGGTGGCCGAGAACATGGCTTCCGAGCAGAGCGCCCGGATGGTCGCGATGAAGGCGGCCTCCGACAACGCGAAGAAGCTGATCGACGAGCTGCAGCTCATCTACAACAAGACGCGCCAGGCCGGCATCACCAAGGAGATTTCGGAAATCGTCGGCGGTGCGGCGGCGGTTGCTTGAGCAGATTTCGCAAATTCGAGGCCACCATGTCCAGCAGCAAAGGAAATATCGTTCAGTCCATCGGCGCCGTCGTCGATATCGAGTTCCCCCGCGACCAGATGCCGCACGTCTACGACGCGCTGGTGCTGGAAGCGGATCCTTCCAATCGCCTGATCGAGCAGGGGCTGACTTTCGAGGTGCAGCAGCAGCTGGGCGACGGCGTGGTGCGCACCATCGCGATGGGCTCCAGCGACGGCCTGAAGCGCGGCATGCAGGTTCGCAACACCGGCGAAGGCATCAAGGTGCCGGTGGGCGCCGCGACGCTGGGCCGCATCATGGACGTGCTGGGGCGCCCGATCGACGAGGGCGGCCCGATCAAGACCGAGGAGCGGCGCGAGATTCATCAGCCCTCCCCGAGCTTCGAGGAGCTTTCGCCGTCGGTCGAGCTGCTCGAAACCGGCATCAAGGTGATCGACCTGATCTGCCCCTTCGCCAAGGGCGGAAAAATCGGCCTGTTCGGCGGCGCCGGCGTCGGCAAGACGGTGAACATGCTGGAGCTGATCAACAACATCGCGACCCAGCATTCGGGCCTGTCGGTGTTCGCCGGGGTCGGCGAGCGCACGCGCGAGGGCAACGACTTCTACCACGAGATGATCGAGGCCGGCGTCGTCAAGCTCGACAACCTGCCCGAGTCGAAGGTCGCGATGGTGTTCGGTCAGATGAACGAGCCGCCCGGCAACCGGCTGCGGGTCGGCCTGACGGGCCTGACCATCGCCGAGCGCTTCCGCGATGATGGGCGCGACATCCTGTTCTTCGTCGACAACATCTACCGCTACACGCTGGCCGGAACCGAGGTCTCGGCGCTGCTGGGCCGCATGCCTTCGGCGGTCGGCTACCAGCCGACGCTGGCCGAGGAGATGGGCAAGCTGCAGGAGCGCATCGTCTCGACCAAGACCGGCTCGATCACGTCGGTGCAGGCCGTGTACGTGCCCGCCGACGACCTGACCGACCCCAGCCCGGCCACCACCTTCGGCCACCTGGACGCCACCGTGGTGCTGAGCCGCGACATCGCGTCGCTGGGCATCTACCCGGCGGTGGATCCGCTGGATTCGACCTCGCGCCAGGTCGACCCGAATACGATCGGCGAGGAGCACTACACGATCACCCGGCGCGTACAGGCCACGCTGCAGCGCTACAAGGAGCTGCGCGACATCATCGCGATTCTCGGGATGGACGAGCTGTCGCCGGAGGACAAGCTGGCGGTCACGCGGGCCCGCAAGATCCAGCGCTTCCTGTCGCAACCGTTCCACGTGGCCGAGGTGTTTACCGGTTCGCCGGGCAAGTACGTGCCGCTGAAGGAGACGATTCGCGGCTTCAAGATGCTGGTCGACGGCGAATGCGATGCGCTGCCCGAGCAGGCCTTCTACATGGTGGGCTCGATCGACGAGGCCCTCGAGAAGGCCAAGACGCTGAAATGAGCAAGGGCTTACACACTCGGATATCGAAGCCGAGGCCTCATTACTTGGTAAGGCTTACGCAATGAGCACGATGCATGTCGATGTGGTCAGCGCCGAGGAGTCGATCTTCGGCGGCGAGGCCGAGTTCGTCGTCCTGCCGGGCGAAGCCGGGGAACTCGGCATCTACCCCCGTCACGCGCCGCTGATCACCCGGATCAGGCCGGGCGTGGTCCGCATCCGCATACCCGGCCGCACCGAAGAGGAGCAGGTGTTTGTCGCCGGCGGCATCCTCGAAGTGCAGCCGCACGTGGTCACGGTGCTGGCCGACACCGCGATCCGCGGCCGCGACCTCGACGAGGCCAAGGCCAACGAGGCATTGAAGCGCGCCGAGGAGGCGCGCCGCCACGCCACCGACAAGATGGAAATCGCGCAGGTCGAAGCGGAGATATCGATCCTGGCGGCGCAACTCGCCGCAATCCGGAGACTTCGCGGCAAGTAATGCAGCGGCATCCGGGATCCCGACGCTGACGCAGGGAGCGCCCGGCGTCGGAATAACGCCACAGCAGATCGACCGGCCGTCCATCGCCGGTGCGCACATGGAATAATCGCGACCGTTCGGGGGGTGCAACGGCCGCACCGCAGGCCCGTGGGACACCCCATGGTTTCGCACCGCCGATTCCGGTCGACGCCGGTACCGTTTGCGCTCGCCCTCACGCTGGCCGCCCAGACCCGGGCCGAACAAGTTCCCCCCGAGGCCGCACCGGCGCCCGAGTCGCCGCCGCAGGTGATCGTCGTCACCGCCACCCGCACCGCGCGCGATTCGCTCGAGGTCCCGGCGTCTGTCGACGTGATCGACCGCGAGGACCTGCACGAAGCCCGCTTGCGCGTGAATGTCTCGGAGACGCTGGACCGTATCCCGGGAGTGGTCGCGCTGAATCGGCAGAACTACGCGCAGGACCTGCAGATCTCGATTCGCGGTTTCGGCGCACGCTCCTCCTTCGGTGTACGCGGCCTGCGGCTGTACGTGGACGGAGTGCCTGCGACCCTGCCGGACGGCCAGGGACAGGTATCGAACTTCCCACTGAACGCGGCTGAACGGATCGAAGTGTTACGAGGGCCGTTTTCCGCCCTGTATGGAAACTCCTCCGGGGGCGTGATCGCGCTCACCACCGCCCTGAAGCCGCGGCCCACCGGCGGCGAGGTGAGCTTCGCGGCGGGCACCAACAACACGCAGCGCACGGCGGCGGACCTGGCCGGCGGCTCGGACTCGTTTGCCTACGCGCTGGACGGCGAGGCGTTCCACACCGGTGGCTTTCGGCCGCACAGCGCCGCCGGCCGCGGCATCCTGAACTTTCGGGCCGGTTTCCTGGATACGCCGATCGGCGCGCTGCGGCTGTCGGCCAACTCGCTCGAATCGGACAACGCACAGGACCCGATGGGCCTGTCACGCGGGCAGCTGCAGGCCAACCCGGACCAGACCACGCCCGAGGCGTTGCGGTTCAACACGCGCAAGAGCACGCGCCAAGGCACGCTGGCCGCCGATCTTCGCTCCGACCTGGGCGAGGGGCGGCTTGAAACGGCGGTGTGGATGGGAGCGCGCGCCATCCGGCAGTTCCAGTCCATCCCCGCGTCCACTCAGAACGCCGCCTCCAGTCCCGGCGGCGTGATCGACCTGGGCCGCCATTTCGGCGGGGCCGATTCCCGCGCAACGTTCGACACCGGGAGCTTCACGACGACCGCAGGCGTCGATTTCGAGCGGCTGGTCGAGGACCGGTTCGGATACAACAACTTCACCAGCCCGTCCCCCGGGCCGATTCCCGCCTCCGCAGTGTGCGGCGTGGCCGCTCTGCGCTGCGGCGTGCTGGGCAAATTGCGACGCGACGAGACCAACACCGCGACTTCGCTCGATCCGTACGCACAGACCGAGGCGCGCCTTGGCGAGGCCTGGCGCGTGCTGGCCGGAGTGCGCGCGGCCCACCTGGACGTCACCTCGAGCGACCATTTCCACACGACCGCCGCCACGAACAATTCAGGGGCAGTGAGCTACTCGGGACTGAATCCGACCGCCGGGGTCGTGTTTCGGGTCACGCCACGCCTGAGCACCTACCTGTCTTATGGCCGCGGCTTCGAGACGCCGACCCTGAACGAACTCGCCTACAAGCCGGACGGCAGCGCGGGCCTGAACACCGCGCTGAAGGCAGCCCGCAGCAACAACTACGAGCTGGGCGCCAAGGCGCACCTGAGCGCGGGTCTGCGTGCATCGATCGCGCTGTTTTCGACGTTCACCAGCGACGACATCGTGGTGCGCAGCAATTTCGGCGGTCGCTCCGGCTACGCCAATGTCGGGCGCACCCGGCGCGACGGGGTCGAGGCCCAGATCGAGGCCCATCCGTCCGACCGTTGGTCGCTGGCCGCCAGCGGCTCGATCATCAATGCGCGCTTCGACGCCGCCTTTCTGACATGCACCGCCGCTCCCTGCGTGACGCCCACTCTGCAGGTGGCCTCCGGCAACAAGCTGCCGTCGGTTCCGGCTCGCACCGCATGGGCCGAAGTGAAGTACCGCGCCGGCTGGGCCGACCTGTCGCTACAGGGGCATGTCCAATCGGCGTTGTACGTGAACGACCTGAACTCGGAGCGCGCAGCCGGGTCCGGCGTACTGGACGCCGCGATCGAACACACGGGCTCGTGGGGACCGCTGCGCCCGCATTTCTTTGCGCGCGTCGACAACCTGGCCAACCGGCGCTATGTCGGGTCGGTGATCGTCAACGACGCCAACAGCCGCTTCTTCGAGCCGGCGCCGACGCGGACCTGGCTGTTCGGGTTGGACCTGCCGTTTTGACGGCATCACGCATGCTGTTTCAACCTCCCTAGCCGCGCGCCTTGGCGCGCGCCACCACCTGGCCGATACGCCACTGCTGCAGGATCGACAGCGCGTTGTTCACGACCCAGTAAAGAACAAGTCCGGCCGGGAAGAAGAAGAACATCGCGCCGAAGATGAACGGCATGACCGCCATCATCTTGGCCTGGACCGGATCGGGCGGCGTCGGGTTCAGCTTGTACTGGATCCACATGCTGGCCATCATCACGATCGGCAGCACGAACCAGGGATCGGGTGTCGCCAGGTCCCGGATCCACAGAATCCAGGGCGCGTTGCGCATCTCCACCGAGGCCAGCAGCACCCAGTACAGCGAGATGAACACGGGAATCTGGACCAGCACCGGCAGGCAGCCCATCAGCGGGTTGATCTTTTCCTGCTTGTACAGCTCCATCATCGCCAACTGGAGCTTTTGCCGGTCTTCGCCGTACTGCTCGCGCAACCGGACCATTTTCGGCTGCAGCTCCTTCATCTTGGCCATCGACTTGTAGCTGGCAGCGGAAAGCGGATAGAACACGGCCTTGATCAGCACGGTCAGCAGCACGATCGCCCAGCCCCAGTTACTGACCAGCCGGTGCAGCGAGCCCAGCAGCCAGAACAGCGGCTTCGCGATGAAGGTGAGACGGCCGTAATCGGCCACCAGGTCCAGACCGGGCGCGATCGCCTCCAGGGTCCTCTGGTCCTGCGGGCCGACGTACAGCGTCGCGGCCAGCGAAGTGCTCGCACCGGCGGCCAGCGTACCGAGTTTCAGGAGCGCGCCAGCCGAGTACAGGTGGTCGCGATCCGCCGCATAGTATTCGCGATGGATTCCCGCCGGCGGCACCCAGGCCGTGACGAAGTAGTGTTGCACCAGGGCTACCCAGCCGTTGTCGGCCGGCTTCAGATCGTCGGCTTTCTTCTTGTCGACGTCTTCAAACGAGATCTTGCGGTACTTGTCGACGTCCGAGTAGAAGGCCGGCCCGGTATAGGAGCGCGCGAAGTAGGAGTCATCTCCCGCCGAGCTCCCGTCACGGACCAGTTGCAGGTACAGCGACGGCGGCACCTCAGCGCTTCCGACGTTCGTGATCTTGTGTTCGACCTGGATGTCGTAATGGCCGCGACGGAAGGTGAAGGTCTTCACCACGCGAACGCCACCGGACTGTGCCTCGAACCGAACCGCCAACGTGTCCTGACCATCGCCGAGTACGCGCGGACCGGCCGCAGCCTCGAAGAGCGTGGTGCCATGATTCGGAAATGGGTCGCCCGACGGGCCCCCGATCAAGCCGGTCTGCGCCTGGTAGATGTGCCCCGCGCTGGTGTCGAGCAGGACCACGTGGGCATCGCCGCGCAGCGCGCCGGTCGAGTGACCGATTCCCTGCGAATGCAGCAAGTCCGTCAGGCCCAGCAGCCGGGCCAGCCCCTGCTCCGTCCAGTCGAGGGCGAGCTTCTGCGTGGGAAGTTCGGCACGAACCAGCACGGCGCCCATCGGGTCGATCTCGGCCCAAATCAGATCCGTTCGGATCTTCACGCGCTCGGCACCTGCCGCCGGGGCCGCTCCCGGAGGTGACGGTACGGCGGCAGCGGTTGCCGCCTGCCCGCTCGGAGTCGGCACCCCGCCGGGCGCCTTGGCCGCCG
The DNA here is from genome assembly GCA_005882215.1 of Betaproteobacteria bacterium. Taxonomy (GTDB): domain Bacteria; phylum Pseudomonadota; class Gammaproteobacteria; order Burkholderiales; family Burkholderiaceae_F; genus VBCK01. Next base: position 17,598 of record VBCK01000138.1, read on the forward strand.
GAGCCGTGGGCGCGGCTGGCGCCGGCGCGGTGACGGCCGGCCGCTGGTAGGCCTGCCAGCGATCCCACAACATGATCAAGGACAGACCGAAGACCAGCCAGAGAATCGTGCGCTGAGTGTCCATATTGTCAGTAGCGTCGGCTGGTGAGGAGCATCAGCGCCAATGAAATTGATCGGGCACCGGGTCGACGCCCCCAGGGTTCCAGGGGTTGCAGCGAAGCACGCGTCGCATTGCCAACCAAGTGCCCCGGACCGTGCCGAATCGACTGATCGCCAGGTGGGCGTACTCCGAGCAGGTTGGCCAGTGGCGACACTGGTTTCCGACCCATGGGCCCAGCAGGTACTGGTAGCCGCGAATCAACGCGAGCAGCACTGGCTTCATCGGGCGCCAGCACTCAGATGCCGCGCGAGCTGAGCAATCAGCGAGTCCGCTTCGGAACGCAGTGCGCGCTTCAGCTGCGCCCGGCTCATCTGGGAGGGTTCGGGCAAAGGGCTGCGCAGCCGCAGCACCAGGTCGACACTGCAGTCCCGCGCCAGCGGGCGCAGTGTGTCCGCCGCATGGCGGATTGCTTCCCGCAACACCCGCTTGACCATCACACGCCGGACCGCATGGCGAACCTGGCGCCGAGCGACGGTCAAACCGAACCGCACGCCGACCGGCTGGGACTCGAACGAAAACAACGAGATGCGATGCTCCACACGGTCCCCTGATTGCCCCAGCACCTTGGATTCCGACCCAGCCTTCTTAGGCTCGACCCGGGCCGACGCAGCCAACCACTGACGCGCTGCTCGCCAGGTCGCACGCTCGCCGGCCACGGCCGCGAATTGCTCGGGCGTGCGCAACCGCTCTGCGCGGCGGCGAACGCGCGAGGACTGCACTCGGGCAGGACGCGACTCAGACCCGCAGTTCAGACCGCGAGGCGCTTTCGGCCCTTGGCTCGTCGCGCATTTAACACGGCCCGCCCGCCGCGTGTGCTCATCCGTTCCCGGAAGCCATGGGTGCGCTTGCGCTTAACCACGGAAGGCTGAAAGGTTCGTTTGGTGGCCACGTTCGCAATCCCGGTTTGGTGTGACTTCGCCGCTGAATTTGGCAAAGCCGCCTATTAGACGCGAGCCGCGCGTCGTCCGTCAAACCGGCATACCGCAAGGGGGTCCGACGCGGTCCTGACCCCCCGAGTCCGTAGCGGGATATGGCGTGTCAGTGTATACTCGCTGTTGTCATAAAGCAGTCTGAGACTTGATCTGCAGAAGCAAATCCAAGGGACGACCGGTGCCTGCGCTTGTGGATAACCTGATCGGAGCCAAGTACAATGCGCCCTCGGTCACGCCGGTCGTGGGGCTCGATTTCCGATGCAGATCGGAGCGGGCCACGCGATTCGCGCTGCGGCGCGGCGCGGGCAAGGCGGCTGCCGAGTCGCACCATCATCCAACAACTAGAGACGCCGGCGTCCAAGCGACCGGCGAGCGGCGGGATCGACATACGATGCTCAGCTTCTGGCAAGACTGCTCGCGCCTTTTGGAGCGCGAGCTGACGCCCCAGCAATTCGCGGCCTGGATCAAGCCCCTGAAGGCGATCAACTTCGACGACGAAACCGGTGACCTTCGATTAGGTGCACCGAATCGGCTGAAGCTCGACGCGGTGCGGGCCCAGTTTTCCACTCGGATCCAGGCCGCCGTTGCCAGCGTGCTGCGGCGGCCGGTCAACGTGGTGTTCGAGGTCGAGGGCGACGGGCGCGATGAGCAGCCCGCCACGCGCGAGGCCGCTGTGGCCGAAGCGCCCGAGCTGTGCGCGGTGACCGCCTGCTCGCAAAACCAGGAGCGGGCGCGCCTGAACCCGATGCTGACGTTCGATAATTTCGTCACCGGCAAGGCGAACCAGCTGGCGCGTGCGGCCGCCATGCAGGTGACGGAAAATCCGGGCGGCTCCTACAACCCGCTGTTTCTGTACGGCGGCGTCGGGCTGGGCAAAACGCACCTGGCGCACGCGGTGGGCAACGGCGTGCTGCCGCGTCGCCCCAACGCAAAGGTGCGCTACATCCACGCGGAGCAATACGTCAGCGACGTGGTGCGCGCCTACCAGCGCAAGGCGTTCGACGACTTCAAGCGCTACTACCATTCGCTGGACCTGCTGCTGATCGACGATATCCAGTTCTTCGCCGGCAAGAGCCGCACGCAGGAAGAATTCTTCTATGCCTTCGAGGCGCTGGTCGCCGGCCACAAGCAGATCATCATCACCTGCGACACCTACCCGAAGGAGTTGAAAGATATCGAGGACCGCCTGGTATCGCGCTTCGACTCGGGGCTGACGGTGGCAATCGAACCGCCCGAACTGGAGATGCGGGTGGCCATCCTGTTGAAGAAGGCCGAGCTCGAGGGCAGCGAGCTGCAGGAGGACGTTGCCTTCTTCATCGCGAAGAACCTTCGCAGCAACGTGCGCGAACTGGAAGGCGCGCTGCGCAAGGTGCTAGCGTTCGCCTCGTTCCACGCGCGCCCGATCACCGTGGAACTGGCGCGTGAAGCGCTGAAGGACCTTCTTCAGGCCAGCACCGGTCAGATCACCGTGGAGCTGATACAGAGGACGGTGGCCGACTACTACAAGATCAAGATCTCCGACATGTACAGCAAGCGGCGGCCTACCAGCATCGCGGCGCCGCGCCAGGTCGCGATGTACCTGGCCAAGGAGTTCACGCAGAAAAGCCTGCCGGAAATCGGCGAGCTGTTCGGCGGGCGCGACCATACGACCGTGCTGCACGCGGTTCGCAAGATCGCCGACGTCCGTGCCAAGGACTCCGAGCTCAATCACGCGCTGCACGTGCTGGAGCAGACACTGAAAGGCTGAGGCGTGCAACCCTGTGGATATCAATGCTGGAACCGTACGAATTTGTGGACAAACCGCCCTCCCGGCGGATGCGGTGGCAGTTTCCCCAAAACCGTCCACCGACTGACCATGGCGATCAGGTGTACTTGTCCACATGATCAGGTAAACCTAAGTGTATGTAAATAAAGGAGTTCCACAGGTTATCCCCAATGTCGTCTCCTTTATTAGTTAACTATTACCAAATAAGGAAGTAAGCAATGCAACTTGTCAAAGCGCCACGAGATGCCTTGCTCAAGCCGTTGCAGGTCGTCAGCGGCATCGTCGAAAGGCGCCAGACGCTTCCGATCCTGGCCAATGTGCTGCTGCGACGGGACGGGGAACGATTGTCATTTACCGCGACCGATCTGGAAATCCAGATCCAGACGGGCGCCGATCTGTGCAGCGGCAAGGAGTCGGCGGCCACGACCGTGTCGGCGCGCAAGCTGCTGGACATCCTGCGGGCGTTGCCCGATGACGAGGTGACGCTGGCGCTGGCGAACAAGCGGCTGGCCGTGCAGTGTGGCCGCAGCCGCTTCAGCCTGCAGACGCTGGCTGCCGAGGAATTCCCGACTGTCAGTCAGGCCGAGTTCAACGTCGATTTCACCTTGTCCTCGATCGCGTTCAAGCATCTGCTGGCGATGGTGCACTTTGCAATGGCCGCGCAGGACATCCGCTATTACCTGAACGGGATGCTGCTCGTGTGCGAGGGCAACCGGGTGCGAGCGGTTGCGACCGACGGGCATCGGCTGGCGATGTGCGAAACGGTGCGGGAAGGCGAATCGGCCGAGGTGGAGGTGATCATTCCGCGCAAGACGGTGCTGGAACTGGCGCGCCTGCTGCCGGACAGCGACGAGCCGGTGCGTGTCCAGATGGCGAGCGGACAGGTGCGCTTGTCCTTTGGCGCCGTGGAGTTCATATCCAAACTGGTCGAAGGCAAGTTTCCCGACTACGGGAAAGTCGTTCCGGTGGCCAATCCCAAGCAGTTTCTGATCGGTCGAGAGACGCTGATGCAGGCCCTGTCACGGGTCGCGATCCTGACGACCGACAAGTTCAAGGGCGTGCGCTGCGTGCTCGGTCCCGGGTCGCTGAAGATCAGCTCGACCAACACGGACCAGGAAGAGGCGCAGGAGGAGATCGAGATCGAGTATCCCGGCGAGGCGCTGGACATCGGATTCAACGTCACGTACCTGCTCGACGTGCTGACCAACCTGAAAAGCGAGCAGCTGAAGTTCGCGTTCGGCGATGCGCTGGGCAGCGCGCTCGTGACCCTGCCGGATTCGGACCGGTTCAAGTATGTCGTGATGCCGATGCGCATCTGACCGCGGTCGGCCATCCGAAGCCTGTCGAGAAGTCAAGCATGTCAGCAGTACCCACTCCGAGCGGTCCATCGCAAAGCGGTTCCAACGGCAACGGACGCCATGAGGCCGCGCCGACCAACGACTACGGCGCCGAAAGCATCCAGATCCTGGAGGGGCTGGAGGCCGTCCGCAAGCGGCCGGGCATGTACATCGGCGATACGCAGGACGGCACCGGGCTGCACCACATGGTGTTCGAGGTGGTCGACAACTCGATCGACGAAGCGCTGGCCGGCTACTGCGACGACATCGTCGTCACCATTCATACCGACAATTCGATCTCGGTGATCGACAACGGGCGCGGCATCCCGACCGATATCAAGCTGGACGACAAGCACGATCCGAAACGCTCCGCCGCCGAGATCGCGCTCACCGAGCTGCACGCGGGCGGCAAGTTCAATCAGAACAGCTACAAGGTGTCGGGCGGCCTGCACGGCGTGGGCGTGTCGTGCGTGAACGCACTGTCCAAGTGGCTGCGACTGACAGTGCGGCGCAACGGGCGCGTGCGTTTCCTCGAGTTCAAGCGCGGAGACGTGCAGGGTCGGGTGTTCGAAACCGCCGAGGTGGAAGGGGCAGCGGTCGCAGTGACGCCGATGCGCGTGCTGGGCGAGACCGAGAAGCGTGGTACCGAGGTCCACTTCCTGCCGGACGACGAGATCTTCAACCACGTCGAGTTCCACTACGACATCCTGAGCAAGCGGCTGCGCGAGCTGTCGTTCCTGAACAACGGTGTGCGGATCCGCCTGGTCGACCAGCGCAGCGGCAAGGAGGAGGATTTCGCGTTCGCCGGCGGCGTGCGCGGCTTCGTCGAGTACATCAACAAGAACAAGACGGTGCTGCATCCGAACGTGTTCTACGCGCTGGACGAATCGACCGTGGGGGCACCGGGCAGCCGGATCCAGGTCGAGGTCGCGATGCAGTGGAACGACGGCTACGTCGAGAATCTGCTCGCATTCACCAACAACATCCCGCAGAAGGACGGCGGCACGCACATCACGGGCCTGCGGGCTGCGATGACGCGCGTGCTGAACAAGTACATCGAGGAGCACGAATTCGCCAAGCGCGCCAAGGTCGAAACCACCGGCGACGACATGCGCGAGGGGCTGACCTGCGTGCTCAGCGTGAAGGTTCCCGAGCCCAAGTTCAGCTCGCAGACCAAGGACAAGCTGGTGTCCTCGGAGGTGCGGCCTGCCGTCGAAGAGGTGGTGGGGCGCGTGCTGGAGACGTTCCTGCTGGAGCGGCCGACCGATGCGCGCATCGTCTGCGGCAAGATCGTCGACGCGGCGCGGGCGCGCGAAGCGGCCCGGCGCGCGCGCGAGATGACGCGACGCAAGGGCGTGCTGGACGGGGCCGGGCTGCCAGGCAAGCTGGCCGACTGCCAGGAACGCGACCCGGCCAAGAGCGAGCTGTACATCGTCGAGGGCGATTCGGCCGGCGGCTCCGCCAAGCAGGGACGGGACCGCAAGTTCCAGGCCATCTTGCCGCTGCGCGGCAAGGTGCTGAACGTGGAGAAGGCGCGCTTCGACAAGCTGATCTCCTCGGAGCAGATCGCGACGCTGATCACCGCGCTCGGAACCAGCATCGGCCCCGACTTCAATCCGGACAAGCTGCGCTATCACCGGATCATCGTGATGACCGATGCCGACGTGGACGGCGCCCACATCCGGACCTTGCTCCTGACGCTGCTGTACCGGCAGATGCCGCAGCTGGTCGAGCGCGGCCACGTGTACATCGCGCAGCCGCCGCTGTACAAACTGAAACACGGCAAGAGCGAGCGGTACCTGAAGGACGACCACGAGCTGGCGCGGTACATGCTCGAGTTGGCCCTGCACGATGCTCAGGTGTACAAGGACCAGGCCGCCTGGGACGAGCAGCGCCCGGTCGACGGCGAGGCGCTGGCCGAGCTGGCGCGCCGTTACGTGACGGCCGACGCGATCGTGCGGCGTCTGTCCAAGGTGATCGACCGCGGGGCGCTGGAGTCGATCCTGGCGGGCGTTGCGATCGATTTGAGCGACCCGGACAGCGCGGCTGCCAGCGCGCAAGCCGTGGGGGCCGCGCTGCCCGTCAACGGCGCGGGACCCGCGATCGTGACCGCGCAACTGGACCCGAAAACGGACCGCTATGGGCTGCGGATCGAGCGTCGCCAGCACGGCAACGCGAAGGTCAGCGCGATCGACGCCGACTTCCTGCTCGGGGCCGACTACGCGGCGCTGTCGTCTGCCGCCGCGCAGTTCCGAGGGCTGCTGGGGCCGGGCGCGCGCGTCGCCCGCGGCAGCGGGGACAAGCGCAAGGACGCGCCGGTGGCGGATTTTCGTGGCGCGATGAACTGGCTGCTGGCGCAGGCCGAGGCTGGCGTCACGAAGCAGCGCTACAAAGGCCTGGGCGAGATGAACCCCGAGCAGCTGTGGGAAACGACGATGGACCCGACGGTGCGGCGGCTGCTGAGAGTGCAGATCGACGATGCGATCGGCGCCGACGCGATATTCACCACCCTGATGGGCGACGAGGTCGAACCGCGCCGGCAGTTCATCGAGGCCAACGCCCTGGCGGCGGGGAATATCGATATTTGATAGGTGTAGGTTCTCGGAAGAGTTTCAAACAATCTCAGTAGTTGCAAATTAGTTAATTCTCGCGGCCGACCCTTCCCGGTTGGCAGGAATTCTGAGAACCTACAAGTGGTTGTTGTTGAGTGGCGTTGTATAGGTGCCCACCGCCGTCAGTTCCTCTTCGGGCGCGGCAGCATTGCCACCAGCACGGCGTCGCGCAGCACGTAGTGATGCCACAGAGCGGCCAGGGCGTGAACGAAGACGAACCCCATTAGACCGTAGGCAAGCCACGCGTGGTAATCGGTCAGTTCGTCGGCCAGGTCGGAATCGGGCGCGACCAGGGCGGGCAGCGGGACAAGTCCGAACAAGCGCAGATCGACCGCGTGGGCACTGGTGACGGACCAGCCCACCAGCGGAATCGCCAGCAGGAATGCATACAGCACCACATGTGAGAGTCGGGCGGCCCATCGAAGTATCGTGGCTACATCGGTCGAAAAGTCCTTGTGACCGGCGATGTAGCGAACGACCTGGCGCAGCGGCACGCACAACAGCACCAGCATGCCAAGCTGCCGATGCAGGTCCAGCAGGGCGGCGCGCACCGGTTTGTCTTCGACGACGTCGCGCAGGTAGACCGCGACGACCGCGATCACAATGGCGATCACGGTGCCCCAATGAAATGCGATCGTCGCGGCCGGCTGGCGGCGGGCTTGTTCAGGCCCGGTGCCAATGGGCGCCTGGGTCTGCGGACGATCGCGCTCGGACAACGACCGCAAGATCGGCTCAAACGGATGGCTCTGTCTGCGGATTTGCATGATGTCAGCTCCCAGTCGTGTCGGCGCGGATGAAAGCGCGGCTCGCTCGCTCAGCAGTCGTTGTCAGTGGAACGTAAACACATAGGAGATCCCGAAAACATGCACCGAGTAGCCGGGCGCCTGCTCGGCGGTCGGCATCACCGTGGTCTGACTTCCGAACCGCAGGCCGTCATACAGGTAGTCGCTCGAGCTCAAGTGCTTGAAGCCGTAACTCAAGCGCAAGGACGACGACTTGGCGAGGCGGTACAGCCCGTCGAGGTGCAGCTCGAACGATCGGTTCACCGCTTCGGGCATATCGGCCGCCGGGATGAAAAGCACTGCGGGATCACCCGCCGGCAGCACAGGCGCCCCCGAAAGAGCAAAGGGATTGTTGGCGTAGCTTCCTCCCGCGACGCCCACGTGCGTGCGCACCCAGCTCAGCACTAGGCTTGCCGCAACGTCGAGCTTGCCCGACATCAGGCCGGCATCGCGCAGCGAAACACCGAGCGTGTCGGCTTCCTCGACGTGGTCGGCCGCCCAGTTCAGGCACGGATCGATCTTGCCGTTCCTGTTTTTCAGCAGGACCGTGGCAAAGCAGCCTCCGGACACCAGTGTGTTGCCAGCGCGGCCCACGAAAGCGGCGTTGGTGTTGGAACCATATCCGTCGCCGGCGTTGCGCGAGCTCAGATTCTCGTGTGAAAAGAACAGGCCCGTGGTGAAGCTGTCGCTCAGAATGAGGTTGGCATCGAAATTCAGGGCCCAGCTCGCGGCCCTTTGCAATCCATAGACCGAGCGGCTGTAGTCGTCGCGGTTCCAATCGGCGCCGGCCTGAAACGACAGCCGTTCGCTCGCCTCCCAGGCCAGCGACGCTCGCAGCGTGTCGCGGGATCGGTCGGCGACGTTGAAGCGCCGCATGCCCGGCAGCTCGGCCAGGTTGTCCCGGCTGCCGTAAAGCGACTGCGGCACGATGTTGTTGTTGGGCGAGAAGATCGCCGCGTTGCCAGTGAGCGGCGTGGCAGGGTAGCCGGCGATCGGACCCCACCCGGTGAGTCCGGTTTGCTGGAGGTAGCCGTACACGCTGGTCGAGGCCCCCACGACGGGCGCCCCGGGGATCACGTTTGCCATCGGGACCAGCGCGAGCCAGGCATTGGGGTCGTACTTGCTGCTTCGCTGCGAATTGGAGTAGCCGACGCGCGAATTGAGTCCTTCCGAGATCCTGCTGCGCCATTCGAGCCGCAAGGTATTTTCCTTGCTGTCCGTGGCGTTCTCGCATTCGATCCACGTGCTCTCGCAGTGACGCAGGATTCTTTCGAACCCATAGCCGGCGGCGATCGAGTTGGCGCGGGTGAGCGCGAAGTCGGCGTCGAAATCGAGTTTCAGATCCTTTCGGCTGTGGGCCCGGTTGTTGAAGATGTTGATGTTGTTGCCGAGCGTATTCGGCGCCAGTCCGAGCGCGGCGTTAAACGGCGAGGCCGTCGCCGAGGCCGGTTCGTTCACGTCCTGGAAGATGTAGCGGTCGACCGGTGTCTGGTTGTCGCGCTCGTCGAACTTGAACCCGGCTCCCAGGCTCAAGCGGCTTTCCGGCCTGCTGGTGAGCTTCAACGTGAACGACTTGGTGATCACACGACCGTCCAGGGATCCGCGCGGGATCCCCAGCGGCAAAGACGGATCGCTCAGAAAGGCGTCGTTTTGCGTATTGCGCCCATAGGCTCCCGATATCACAAGCTGCGTCGACCGCGTGAGGTGGTATCCGCCGCTCAGGCTGAGCTGGTGAAACTGATTGCTCGGGGCGCTGCTCATCGTGGCCGAGGTCGTCGGATCGTTGGGGTCGGCCCATCGAATGGCGTCGACCTTGTTGTCATACAAGGAACCGTAGTAGGCGAGCTGCGCGAATCCGCGCTCCCCGGTGAAGCGCATGCTCAGGTTGTACTGATCTGTGGTCTCATCGACCAGCGTCGGAAGAATGACCGCCGAATTGCCATTCAGCGCATCATTGATCGCGCCCTGCGCGCGCAGGCCGTCTTTGTGGTCGCGGCGCCAGCTCGCCAGCAGCTCCCATTGCGGATCGAACGAGAAGCCGAACGAAGTGCCGAAGGTGCGGCGCTTGGTCGACAGGTCGACCGCTCGGAACGCCGGCGTGTCCGCATCGAAAATCCTGCTCAGCGTGGTCAGTTGCGCGGAAGTCGGGGGCCTGACGAGGCCGGCCCCGTTCACTGCGCTCGCCGTGCCTTCAATCGTGGACAGTGATCGGTAATTCAGGGCGCTGCCACTGACCTGGGGAACCAGCGGCTTGAGCCAATTCGCGGGCAGCACGAAGTTGCTCGAGCCCACGCCGAGATACGGCGTTTGGTACGAGTCGGAGTAATTGCGTCGAAGCTCGTCGTATCCGATGCCGAATCGAAACCTGCCCTGCTTTCCGTAATCGAGCGACAGCGAACGCGTGTCCAGGCCGAGGTCGCGGCCTTGAATCGCCCAGCGCGACGTATCGTCGCTGTCGTAACGACCGCCTCCGCGCAGATCCAGGTTGCCGATGGCGAAGGGGCCGCGATCCTGCAGACCGTTGTATTCGCCGAACTTGAACGAGCTCCGACTGACGCTCCCGACGCCGGCCTCAACGGTGCTGGCAGGCTCCGTCAGTTCAACCACGCTCGTGCCGGCGGCCTGCGCCGGCATACCGAGCGCCAGGGTCGCGAGTGCTCCGGCGCTTGCGCCAACCGATGCGCGAAGGAATTTGCCGCTCGGGCGTCTTTTCATGATGCTCTCCTCACCGGGGATCTTCAGTTATCGGCTGAACCGGGCACCGGCCGGATGATTCGAGCCGTGAATCAACGGATGACAGCTCAGGCAGTTGCGCCCGTTGGTTTGTGCCCTCGGCGCCTGGTTGGCCAGGGGCAGCAGACCGTTGACGCTCGTTGCGAGGCCGCTGGGCAAATTGGCGCCGCTGTTAATGGGGCCCGAGTGATCGGCACTGTGACACTCCTGGCACAGCCAGGGCGTGCGCGTCTTCAACAGCGCGGCGTTGTTCGAGCCATGCGGCGTATGGCAGTTGGTGCAGTCGTCCGACACCGGGCTGTGCTCCCAGAGGAAGGGTCCGCGCCGCTCGGCGTGGCAGGTGTAGCAAGTCTCGTTGATCGAGTCCTTCGCCATCAGCCGGGGCCCGGCGGAGCCGTGCGGGTTGTGGCAGTCGGAGCAGCCTATCCGCCCCGCTGCGATCGGGTGGGTCGAGACGCGATGAATCTGCGCCCGCTGCGTTTGATGACAGGCGAAGCAGACGTCGGGTTGGGTCAGCTTGTTCAGTACCGGGTCGTCCTGCGTGTGGACCAGGTGACAGGACGGGCATCCGATGTTGCGCCGTTCGTGCTCGCTTCCGGCCCAGTGCGTACGCAGCCCTCCCTGGTGGCAGCCCAGGCAGGTGCCGGCCTGGGTTTCGGCCGGCGTGTCGGAGTGCGGGCCAAAGTTGATGTCGACCAGCGGCCGGGTCTGCGTGCCCTGCGGATTTTTCACGTGAGCCTGACTGGCACCGTGGCAGCTCTGGCAGCCGGGTGTGCGCGCATCGGCTTTGACGCCGTGCCGAGTCTTGTAGATCGAGAGGATGGGATTGGACTCGGTCTCGTCGTGACAGCGCGTGCAGACCGCGTCCCCCGATAAGGAACGGTCGGCAGCCTCCGGCTGCTCCTGGGCATGCGTTCGCACGGCGCACAGCGCAACAAGGATCAGCGCGAGAAGGTGAATGACCGGATAGCGTTGCGTCATGATTCGAGTCCTACTCAGGGTTCCTTCGAGAGCTGCGCGGCCCTTGCTGTTTCGGCCGGGCCGGCTCAGTACTTGGTTCCACCTTGCAGCGAAAGAATCCAGTTGATGAGATTCTTTGTCTGCTCGAGGTCCTGCGTCTTGACCTTCTTGTGTTCTTCCTTGTGGCCGTCGTCGAACTTCACCATCTCGCCGCTGGTGACGTGCTTGATCAGCTTGTCTTCGGCGTGCTCGTCGTCCCGATACTTGGCAGCGACGTCTCGCAATGCAGGACCGTCCTTTTTCTTCTCGACCGCGTGGCACTTGTTGCAGCCGCTATGACGGGCAAGGCTTTCGGCGGCGCCGACGTCAAGCCCCGCCGCCTCCAGGCTCAGCAGCAGGCTGGCGGCCGCCACCGCGAGTCGGGTGACTCCGCGCGAACTACGAGCGAGCGCAATCCGGCGGCTTGCCGATTTCGCCTCGAACGCGGTCGAATCCGCGCGCCGGTGGATTGTGCATTGCACCATCCGTGCGGCGGATCTGCATTTCCTACGTAGGCATTTGGTCTTGCCGGATAACATTGGCGTATCACGCGTTTTAAGAAAAAGAACTAAACAGCTAGCTGATTTAGGGTAGGCACTAACTGTCACAAAATCTGGACCCACTTCTGATCTCCGGCCGGGCTTAATAATATAGTTGCGTGTACTCAATAACTTATATGAGCATCGCTAAGCTAGTACCGTGTATGCGTCAGCATGGTATCTTCTCCCAAATGCAAATGTCAATCATTTTCATTTACCTTTTGTCCAAAGCAGAAAATTCCTACGCCAAACATGTGCGTTCGCAGCACAAATGAGTGCTAGCCAAGGCCAATTTCGACGCGAGCGAAGCGGGTGGTTCAGGAAGGGCGGCGATCAGGGATGCAGCTTCTGGTGTCGAGCCAGCATCTGGACGAACTGCGCAATGCGCTTCGCGCGGGTCTCGTTTCGGCTTGAGGCCGGCAGCCGGGGCTGCGGCGACGGAGATGTCCCGCTAGTAACATGCAACGCGAGAAAGACCACAGCGATGACGCCCTGCCCTCATTTCGACCAGATCCGCGACGTAAAGCCGAGCGCGAAAGGTTGCGAGGACTGCTTAAGGGTCGGCGACACCTGGAACGAGCTGCGGGTATGCCTTAGCTGCGGCCACGTCGGCTGCTGTGACGATTCGAAGAATCAACATGCGACCAGGCACTTTCAGCAAACCGGGCATGCCTTGATCCGGTCATACGACGCGGGCGAGCATTGGGGCTGGTGTTATGCCGACAAGCTGTACTTCGAGCGAATGCCGGCCCTGACCAGGCGCAGACCGTGGTCGTTCCTGGCCCGTTGGCTTCGTGGCTGATGTTGGTCCGACTCGCTAGCGTCACGCGAAGCCGTAATCCGTGTCGAGCCGGCGGCCCCGGGTTTCGGGCAGCATCAGCGCCGCGGCCAGCATGATGCCGTAGGCGATCACTGCGAACACCGTGATCGCCACCGACAGCAGCATCGCCTGCGACACGTAGCCCACCAGGGCGGGGAACAGTGCGCCGAAGCCACGACCAAAGTTGTAGGTAAAGCCTTGCGCCGACCCGCGCAGCCGGGTCGGGAAAAGCTCTGTCAGGAACGGCCCCATTCCGGAGAAATATCCGCTTGCAAAAAAACCAAGCGGAAATCCGAGCGCCAGCATCGCATCGTTCGAAATGCCGAGTTGCGTGTAGGCGATGATCAGCAACAGCGCGCCGGCCGAAAACACGATGAACATCCGCCGTCGCCCGATGCGATCGGCGAGCCAGGCGCCGACCAGGTAGCCGGCAAAGCTGCCCAGGATCAGCAGCGCCAGGTAGCCCGTGGAACCCACGACGGAAAGATGGCGCTCGGTCTTCAAGAACGTGGGCAGCCACGCCGTGATCGCGTAGTAGCCACCCTGGGCGCCCGTGGCAAGCAGCGACGCCAACGCGGTCGTGCGCACAACGCCAGGGGCGAAGATCTCCCAGATCGCCGGCTGCTCGCCGCGGGCGGCCTGGCGCGCCCGCGCCGCGGCGGCGATCTCGGGCTCGCGAACGTGGCGGCGCAGGTAAAAGACCAGCAGCGCCGGCGCCGCGCCGAGCGCGAACATCGCGCGCCAGGCCGTTTCGCCGGGCAATAGCGTGAACAGCACTGCCTGAGCCAGCAGGGCACCGCCCCAACCGACCGCCCAGCCGGACTGCACGCTGCCGACGGCGCGGCCGCGGTACTCGGCACGGATCGTCTCGCCCATCAGCACCGCACCGGCGGCCCATTCCCCACCGAAGCCGAACCCGAGCAAGGCGCGCGCCAGTATCAACTGGCCGAAGGTCTGCGCGAACGCGCACAGCAGGCTGAAGAAGGAAAACCACAGGATCGTGATCTGCAGCGTGCGCACGCGCCCGATCCGGTCCGACAGGTAACCCGCCACCCAGCCCCCGAATGCGGAGGCGATCAGCGTCAGTGTCACCGCCAGACCAGCCGATCCCTTGCTGACCTGCCAAAGCGCCATCACGCTGGACAGCACCAGCGGATAGATCATGAAGTCCATGCCGTCAAGCGCCCAGCCGCCGAAACAGGCCCAGAACGTGTGACGTTCCGGGTCGGTCATGTCGCGATAGAAGGCGGTCAGTCCGGCGTTGGAAGCGGCCCCAGCGGCAGATGGTGGCTCGGTGGCAGCCATCGTGCTCTTGCAGCCAAGCTAGAGCGACCGCAAGAAGTTGACCAGATCCTGCTGCTGCTGCGTTGGCAGCCTTTCGTAGCGCCGCACTACCCTGCTTGCTTCGCTGCCGGGGCTTCGGTGAGCCCCGATTGCCTGGACCAGGTCTTTGGTGCGCCCGTCATGCAGGAAGAAGATTCGTTGTCCAACGCCCCACAGCGGTGCGGTGCGGAATTCGTCGGGGCCGGCAGCGCCCTGGGTGATGCCGTCGGCCAGGCCGCTGCCCATGTGGTGGACCAGAAGGTCCGAGTACAGGTTGACCGGCTGGTTCGACAATGCCGCGCTCGGCGATGTGGACGAGCCACTGGCGATCGCCTTGCCGGTCCTGAGCATCGGCGTGTGGCAATGCGCGCAGCCGACTTCCTCGAAGACGGCACGCCCTTTCGAGGTCGACGGTGTAGACGCGGCGGGAGTCGGAGGCGCCAGCATCCGCATGAAATTGGTGAAGCCGTCGACATCCGAGATCACCGCCGGGCCGGCTGCCGTGGGGGTGAAGTTGATCGTGTCCTCCGGCGTCGGATTGAAGAGACAGCCCGGCGTCTCGTCGCGCTCTTGGGGGAACAGCTGGTTCGTAACACCCGACTCGACGTTGTAGGCCTCACCAGCGAACATCCGCAGCGACTTGTTCTGCGCCTTCCAGCCGAAGCGCGTGATCGTGCCGTCGTTGCCGCTGCGGTTCACGTTACCGCTGAGGATCGAATTCGGGTGGCCGGAAATCCCCATCGCCGATTTCTCGAAGCGATTGCTGTTCATGTTGGCCAGGATCGCCGAATCCGGGATCGCCTCGATCAGCCCGGTGCCGAAGGTCGGCGTCGGGATCCGGTAAATGATGTTCGGATTGCCGCCCTGGCCGGTGACCGGGTCGCCGGCCGGCAGGAAGCTTTCCTGCGCGATGTTGCAGCCGACGGCATCGCTGCGCCCGGTGATCACGAACAGATCGTGGACGTTGCCGTCCGCGGTCCCGTCCGGGTGCTGCTTGAAGCGCGCTTCGCGGATCGGCCCCGCTGCCGTGATGAACCAGGGCACGACGTTCTTTGCGCCGTTCAGAGTCGCGACGGCGATCAGCGGATTGGAGGCGGGGCTGGTGCCGCCGGGGCCGGGCTGCAAGTGGCAGCCCAGACACTGGTTCGAATTGAAGCGCGGGCCAAGGCCGCTGTGGTCTGCACCGGTCACCGTATTGACTTCGGCGAAGCGCGTCAGACCGTCGTTGAAGAACGTGGTCTCGTCGGCGGCGAGGCCGTTCAGCGGGCCGCCGGCGCCGGCCGCGCCGCCGCGCACGCCCGGATCGACAGCGTTGGACTGCACCGGGCCCATATCGGAGCACCCGGCCAGCATCAGGGACATCAGGACGATGGGCGCGCCAGTGCGGCGCACGATCCATACTGCACGATTCGCCTTTTCCATAGTCGCTCCTCCGGAAAGCGCCGCCCCGTTCGAGGTGGTCGCTCATGGGGCCGAAGTTTGCGCCTCAGCGCGGGAGTCGACTGTCGCGCGTTCGGCTTACCCAATCCGTCTGCTGCGTTTGCGGGTCGAACACGCCCTTGTGGTGAAAGTAGATGATGCTTGCGGCCGTGCGTATCGCCCTGGTATGGAGGAACAGGTTGAAAAGCACGTCGCTCTGAAACCTGTCGAAAAGGAACCGCAGAAGTCGCTTTACCCTGAGGGTCGGGTAGGAATTCACGAACCAAGCGCTCGGATCCTCACGCTTCCCGCCGAGATAGTCGGCGATGGCATGACCCGCGGCCAACCCGTGTGCGGCATGCACCGTAATCGCGCAACGCCTGCCCGGGTAGCAGCGGGTAAAGCGGCATCACTTGGTATCGATCCGTTACACAGTGTCACGCCCATGAAGGTCGACAACCACTAGGCTGCGCGGCTATGGACAGGTGGTCCTAGGGCTCACGGCACGATCGGCGTCGCGGCAGTCTGCACTCAGGGATGGGCTGGCAAATGGGCGGTCGAATGGAAAGTTCTCTGAAGGCAAGCGTCCTTGCTCTCGCCGTGCTGCTGGCGCTCGCGGCATGCGGCGGAGGGGGCAGCAGCTCAGGCACCGGTGCCGGATCTTCCTCTTCGGGCGGAGGCACACCAACCGGGCAGGCGATGAAGGGCGACGACGCGTCGCGACTGGCCGATCAAGCTGCATTCGGCCCCACGCCCGCGCTGGTGGCACAGATCTCCCAGCAAGGGTCGGCCTGGATCGATGCTCAGATCCAGACACCGGCGAGCGGCTATCCGAGCTTGGCGGTCGTGAGCCCGAATGTCGCGATCGGCTGCCCCTCGACCCTTCCGGCCGGCAACACCTGTGTGCGCGACAACTACAGTGCGTTCCCGATCCGGCGCGTGTTTTTTCAGAATGCCTTGAGCGGACCCGACCAGTTGCGTCAGCGCGTCGCGCTCGCGTACTCGCAGATCTTCGTGGTCTCTTCGGTTCAGATCGGGCCGGCCTACGCGCTGCGCGAGTACCAGCAAATGCTGCTCGACGACGCT